>JAFUYO010000014.1 GCA_017470505.1 Butyrivibrio sp.
ATGACAAATTAAAAAAGACCGCAGGACTTGCTGCGATCATTGAAAATACGGTGGATTTAATTTGAATAACATGAACGACACTCTAAGGCCATAACCGCAATATGTTGTGGTCGAGTTATTCTAAGTTGTTAACATTGATTATGTCTTTGTAAAAAATCCCATAGACCTTGGCCCGGATGACGGAATATATCTTGGCAATACGGCAGCAGAACAATATGGCATCATAAAAGGATGCGATTTCAGGGATGCCGAGACCATGGAAGATTCGGGTTTTGCAGGATATGAGTCGATTGCCAAAGATCAACCTCTTCTTTCAGGAACAGCCAACGTTGTTACTGATGATGAAGAGCCACAGGCAGGCTCCCACACCTGAATACGGCGGATATGCAGGGCAGACAGATAACAGCTCCACGGGCGGCCTTGAAGAAGACCAGTTTACAAAGGAAAAGTACTGCAAGTTCCCGTTCGAGGTAATGTATGACGGAAGATACTATAAAGCCAATCCCTTTTAAAATGTGTCCACGGTGGACTACGCATACAATATGCGAAATTTTGCAATTTCCATAAAAAGGCGGATAATATGATAGGAAAGTTAGACCGCCAGAGTAAGAATATTACATGCAGTTAAGGAGACTTCAATGGAAATGGCAGCGTTTTTATATGTGTGGGGATTTATGAGCCTTTCGGCGACAGATAAATTGATAATCTATGATAACAACGGAAAAGACTCACTTATGATGTGGATTCGGCTCTTGATCATTCTATTTATTATATATATGCTGGCATTTGTTGCATTAGATATCGTAAGAGAAAAAAAGGCTCCGAATAGTGTGATAAATAATGATCATTTGTCACTGAATATAGGTGATGTTATCACCGAATTGAGGATGCTCGTTTTAAGGCTTGTAATTCCCCTGATTTTGGTCTATGTCATTCTTAACCATATAGTGTTTGTTACATATGTGGCGTCTGGTTCCATGGAGCCGAAGCTTCATGTGGGCAGTACTGCCGTGTACAGCAGGCTGGCATATATAAGGAGCTTTCCTCAGAGAGGAGATATTATATGTTTTTCATCAAGCGAGTATGACAAAACTCTTGCAAAGAGAGTTGTTGGTATCCCGGGCGATACTCTGGAATTCAATAATGGCCATGTGTTTGTGAACGGCGTTATGGCAGATGAAACAGAATATATAGAGGAGAACATTGAGACCTACTCCAACAAGACATATACTGTTCCTGACGGTTGTGTATTTGTTCTTGGAGACAACAGGGAGCATTCAAAGGATTCGCGGTTTTGGAAACAGCCATATATTCCTTATGAGAACATATATGGCAAGTATATCGGCGCTCTTCCATTTAGTCTGCGTGTACTTCCACTGGAAAATGGTAAGGGAAGATAACCCAGGGTATGAAAAACAATTATCGATGATGGTGCCAGGCGGTAGAAATACCGCCTTGTTTTTGCTATATTATTATTAGTTATGAGCATTTGTTGCCTATGAATTAGAGCTGGAAAGGAGGCAGACATGTGTAAAATAGTAACAATGAAAAATAATGTTGGTGACTCCTTTGGCGTTGCAGATATAAAGAAGGACATTATTGAAGAAATAATAAAAATAGCAGCAGATTGTAAGTAATGTTACGAGGTCACGACTCTTTAGATCTAAGTCATATGATGATTTTACAACGAAGCTATATAAGATTGACGAAGATCAGGATTATGATATTCTGACATTTAATTCTCAAGCGGCTTTAGATAATAGCAAAGAGTTTGTCGCAAGAGATATATTGACTAAGGGAAGGATTATTTTTAAAAATGTATGAAGAATATCTGACAAAATCATTATCTGATTTAGTGCTGGCACGTCAGGCAATCTGCAATTACAAGAGCAATAAGATTATGAAAGATATGAAGAATATGGTTTCCTATCATGTTCAGCAGGCTATTGAAAAGATGCTCAAATATTGCATCTATAATAAACAGAATTCAAATACAGTTAACGAGTTATATACGCATTATTTAGAGATTCTTATAAAAGGTGAGTGACCAAAGGTCAGGCTGATGCCGTCAAACCTCCTTTCTATGCGGGTTTGCGATTTGTAATGCGTGTTCGAATCACGTCACTCCTTTGATTTTTTATAGTGGAACTTATGAGCAAAATAAAGTAAAATTATTATATGAATACTGATTTGCTTTTTAAGGAAAGTGCATATTACATAGATTCGGGGGCTGATATAAACGATATATTCAGGCTCATTAATTATGGCGTGCAGCAGATGGGACTGGGCATTATCTTTTTCAATAAGGAAAAGAAATGTGTCTATGCCAATCGGCACGCTTTTTCCATGTTCCATTCCGAGGAAAATCTTGAGATCTTAAGCGATATATTCCACAGATGGATCAGCTCTCTGGGAATAGATGTGGCAGCTGCCACCTGGTGCAGGATGTTCAAGAACCACGACAGGGAGAGGCTTTACAGAGTCAGGCACAGGAACGTCATTGATTCAGAAAACAAGCTTGTTGGCTACATGTACACTATCCAGAACCTGTCGGAGATCGTAGACAACGGTACAGGAGAGCAGTACAGGCTGACCCACGATGAGCTCACCGGTCTCTACAACAGGGAGGGATTTAATGAGAGTGCCCGCAATATTCTGACGGACACGGACAAGAATTACATCATTCTCTATTCCAATATCAAGGACTTCAAGCTCTTTAACCAGCTCTTCGGTCTGGACAGGGGCAATGACATACTCATCAATATAGGTGATCTGCTCCTTCAGCATGTAAAGGAGGACGATGTGTACGCCAGGATAAACGGCGATCACTTCGCTCTGATGATGCCCAAGGATAGATTCGATGAGAAGCAGTTCAAGAAGCTCGTGAGAGCAGTGACGAACAAGGTGACCAGCAAGACCTACTCCCTCCACTTCCAGGTTGGAGTTTATGACATCAAGGATCCGCGCATGGACATCTCGCTTATGTGCGACAGGGCCTACATGGCGTGCAAGTCAATCAAGAAGGACGGCGTCTGTGAGATTGCCTGGTACAGCGATGAGATGCTTGTGAATGCCCTTCTGGAAAAAGAGGTCTTATCGAGTTTCGATTTTGCGATAATAAACAGACAGTTTGGCATATATCTGCAGCCGCAGGTCTACGAGGATGGCACCGTGTTTGGCGCGGAGGCACTCGCGAGGTGGATGCACCCGGAGAACGGTCTTTTGGAGCCGGGAGTTTTCATAAGCGTGCTTGAGAAGGCAGATCAGATTTACAAGCTCGACAGGTATATATGGGAGCTTGCGGCACAGCAGCTTTCTGCCTGGAAAGACACCGGGTTAAAAGATATCTCAATCTCTGTGAACGTATCTCCCAAGGACCTGTACTACCTCGACATCAAGAGGGAGTTCACGGATCTGGTGAACCGCTATGATATCAATCCCGGGCTTTTCAATATAGAGATCACGGAGACTGCGGTGACATCTGATGTCAACAAGTGTGTCAAACTCATTCTTGAGCTGCAGAAGGCGGGCTTCAAGGTTGAGATCGACGATTTCGGATCGGGCTACTCATCGCTCAATATGTTAAAAGACATCAATGCGGATGTGCTAAAGATCGACATGGGATTTTTGCGCAAGACAGAGAACCCCAGGAGAGCACAGGTTATCCTCAATTATACGATAGACATGGCCCATGAACTGGGTATGGATGTGGTGACGGAGGGCGTTGAGACCGAGGAACAGCTGGATTTCCTCAAGGGAATGGGCTGCAGGATGTTCCAGGGGTATTACTTTGACAGACCGATGCCTGTTAACTGTTTTGAGGACAAATACGGACAAAATAAATAAAACGGAGGGAAAAGTATGAAGAACAAGATTGGAATCAGGGAAGTTGTTGCAATGGGAATAGGAACGGCATTGTTTGTGGTTCTCACAAACGCTCAGATCCCGCTTATTTTCGTTCCTAACACGGCTCTTCAGCCGCGTATGGCAATACTGGCATTTCTGGCAGCTGTGTTTGGACCCATTGTTGGCGCTGTAGTTGGACTTTTGGGACATGCCCTTGGGGATGCGCTTTTTTACGGATCTGTATGGTGGAGCTGGGTATTTCCCGAGGCCGTTGTCGGAATTGCGGTAGGTCTTTTTGCAAATAAGTTTGCTGTCAAAGAGGGCAGATTTGTGAGCGGCAGGAATATTGCGATGTTCAACATTGTTCAGGTTATTGCCAATGCGGTAGCATGGATAGTGGTTGCGCCGGTTCTTGATATCGCTGTTTACAGTGAACCGGCCAACAAGGTCTTTGTCCAGGGGGCTTTCGCGTTCCTCGGAAATATCATTATTGTCGGTATTCTTGGAACCATACTGCTCATAGCATACAGCAAGATAGCAGGGCGGTCATCTGAACTTAAAGCGGAGGACTGATCTTTGGAAAAAGAGAACCGGCCTATCATAGAATTTACTGATGTGTCCTTTAAGTACAGGGCTCAGAAGGACCCGACCTTAAAGGACATAAATCTCAGGATTTACCCGGGAGAAAAAATCCTGATCGCGGGGCAGTCAGGCTCGGGTAAGTCAACACTGGCACATATGCTTAATGCTCTTATCCCGTGTTCCTTTGGCGGGGATATGAGCGGAACTCTCCGAGTATGCGGGCAGGAGCCCGCAAAGCTCGGAGTTTTTGGTATGTCACAGATTGTAGGAACGGTTCTTCAGGATACTGACGGGCAGTTTATTGCCCTGACGGTGGGAGAGGATCTTGCCTTCGCTCTGGAGAATGACGAAATGCCGCAGGATGAAATGAAAAAGCGCGTCCTGGATGTCGCCAAGAGGCTGGAACTGACAGACTTTCTCGAAAATGCGCCCGGCGAACTTTCGGGAGGTCAGAAGCAGCGCGTCTCTCTTGGCGGTGTGATGGCCTGTGACGTTAAGATCCTTCTCTTCGACGAGCCTCTCGCCAATCTCGATCCGGCAACAGGAAAGAACACTATCGCGCTGATTGACGAGATAATGAAAAAAGATGATCTTACCGTTATCATAATCGAGCACAGGCTTGAGGATGTTCTGTACCGCGATGTGGACAGGATCGTGCTGATGGACGATGGAAGGATAGTCTCAGACATGGCGCCCGATGAAATGCTGTGCAGCGATATGCTCGTTAAATATGGGATCCGTGAGCCTCTCTACATATCTGCGATCAAGGCGGCAGGCGCTGTAATTGGCCCTCAGACCCACCCTCAGCACATAGAGACCATGGATATAACCCCTTATCGCGACAAGATCAGGAGCTTTTATGAGGATACCGCTGAAAATAGCCTTTCTCCGGAAAAGAACCTTCTGCTGTCGGTGTCGGATCTTGAATTTGCCTACGATGAGAAGAGAAAAATCCTGAATAATATTTCTTTTAACATATACAGAGGTGAGATGGTTGCCCTTGTAGGCAAAAACGGCGCAGGAAAATCTACTCTGGCATCTCTTATCTGCGGGTTCAACAAGCCGCAAAAGGGCGTTATCATGCTTAACGGAGAGAACATTGAACCTCTCTCAATCAAAGAGAGGGGCGAAAAGATAGGCTATGTGATGCAGAGTCCGAACCAGATGATAAGTAAGCCCATGATCATGGACGAGGTAGGGCTCGGGCTTATTTCGAGAGGTGTTCCGGAAGAAGAAGTCAGGGAGAGGGTATCGGAAGCCCTCAGGGTCTGCGGCCTTTACCCTTTCAGGAACTGGCCTGTATCAGCTCTTTCTTTTGGCCAGAAAAAGAGGGTCTGCATCGCATCAATCCTCGTGATGAACCCGGACATCATCATCCTCGATGAACCGACTGCCGGGCAGGACTATGGTCATTACACCGAGATAATGGAGTTTATAAAGGAAATCAGGGACAAGACAGGCGTCACGATAATAATGATAACGCACGACATGTATCTGATGATGGACTACACGGATAGGACGCTTGTTCTGACAGACGGTGAGCTCCTCCTCGATGCAAAGCCCTATCAGGTTCTGACGAACAGCGAGGTCTGCAGCAGGGCATATCTTAAGAGAACATCTCTCTACGACCTGTCGGTCAAATGCGGGATAGAGGATCCGGCTTCATTTGTGAAAGCGTTCATTGATGAGGAGCGCAAGAAGAGAAGCAAAATAAAGTCTGATTCCGACAGGTAGCGGCAGAATGAGAAGACAAAAACACGGGAGGATTCTTTGAAATGAGCAGGCTTATCTCATATGAAAAGAAGGACACACCAATTCACAGGCTGAGCGGACTGTCCAAACTTATCTTTTTTATACTGTGGTGCACTGCAAGTGCTTTTACCTTTGATACCAGGATCCTGCTCATAATGGTGTTTATGGTTGTTATCATCTATCGGATCGCCAGGGTGAAGTGGCGCCAGGTCAGCGCGGTATTTGGCGCGGTCATGTTCTTTATGGTGATAAATCTCGTGTGCATCTTCTTTTTTGCGCCATATCAGGGATGTGAGATATATGGGACGAGAAGTGACATCATTCATCTCTTTGGCAATTATACGCTGACTTATGAGCAGCTCTTTTACGAGTTCAACGTATTTATCAAGTACTTCACGGTAATCCCCGCTATTTTTATATTCCTTACAACGACGAACCCAAGTGAACTGGCTTCGTCCCTTAATGGAGTGGGGGTCCCGTATACAATTTCGTATTCATTGGAAATCGCACTCAGATATATCCCGGATATCCAGGATGAGTTCAGGCGGATAAAAAACGCGCAACAGGCGCGCGGAATAGAGATGAGCTCAAAGGGCAGGCTCACCAACAGGATCAAAAATACGGCAACAATCATTTTTCCGCTGCTGTTCTCAACGATGGAGAGAATAGATGTTGTGAGCAACGCTATGGAACTGCGCGGATTCGGCAAGAAGAAAAAAAGAACATGGTACAGTAAGCGGGAACTTGCCCCGGCGGATTACTGTACCATCATATTCATAGTTCTGTTTTTTGCTGCGAGCATGGTCATCACGTTCGCTGACGGAAACCGGTTCTACAATCCGTTTGTGTGATAGGGGATTAAAGTGTTGCTATTCGGTCAGCAACATTTTAGTTGCCAGAGGTTTCGGTGGTCGACTCAGCAGCGGTGTCCTGTGCTGCTTCAGTTTCAGAATTTGTCTCAGCTGTAGTGTCAGCTTCAGTAGCAGTGTCCTGTGCTTCAGCAGTAGTGTCAGCCTCAGCAGCAGTGTCCTGTGCTTCGGCAGTAGTATCAGCCTCTGTAGATGCCTCAGCAGCAGTTTCGTCTGTGCTTTCGGCTGCTGTTTCCGCTTCAGTTCCCTCAGCAGTTTCATCTGCAGTCTCTGTGGTAGTCTCAGCCTCATCTTCAGTTTCTTCGGCTGCCTCGGTCTCTATGGCTGTCTCATCCTGGCTATCAGCTGACTTTGCTACAGCTCCCTTGTACACTGAGAATCCTATTCCTGCAACAATGCCGACTGCAAGGATTGCGCAAACTATTTTTGCAGCCTTCTTCATCATTTTCTGTTTTGCAAGCCTCTCTTTGCGGCCTGACTTTTCTTTTTTGTAAGCATCGATTTTTTCCTGACTCATTTTAATACTCTCCTCACTGAAAATAATTATATTGTTGTTTCACACAAGGGTATATTATACTCTTTTTTATGAAGAAAAGTATGTTTTGTTTGTGAAAAAATCTTTATATAAAGGAAGAAACTATGAAGTTTTATTTTGCGCCAATGGAGGGGATAACGCTGTATCCATTGCGAAATGTGCACAGGGAGCTGTTCGGAGAGGGGATAGAGCGCTACTACACGCCGTTTCTGACGGCATCGCAGAACTACCATTTCAAGAACAGGGAAAAGAGAGATGTGCTCCCTGAAAAGAATGTCGGATTTGACAATTACAGTGAGCAGATAGTTCCGCAGATAATGGCGGGGGAGGCTGAACCTTTTCTGTGGGCCGCTGCGCAGATGAAAAAGATGGGATATAACGAGGTGAACATAAACCTCGGCTGTCCTGCGCCAACCGTTGTGAACAGGCACAAGGGAGCGGGGATGCTTGAGGACCCCGAGCGCCTTGAAAAATTCCTTGATGGGATTTTTGAAGAAATCCGTAGAAATTCGGAGGTTGTTGTGACAGAGCGGCATGGCGACCGGGCAAAGGTTTCGCTTCGGAGTAATGACAGTGCCCTTAAGATGGCCGAAGCTTTTGATAAGTCACAGGGCACCCTGTACCCTGCGATATCATTAAAGACGCGCCTCGGGATGAGCGACCCTCAAGAAGCTGACCGCCTCATGGAAATCTATGCAAAGTATCCGTTAAAAGAACTCATAATCCACGCAAGGGTGCGCGAGGATTATTACAAAGGAAGAGCGAGGACAGAAGATTTTATTAGAGCTGTAAAAGTGTACCGCGAGTGCGGCGGAAAAGCCGATATCTGCTACAACGGAGACATCAATTCGCCGGGCGATTACAGCGCACTGCCAGAGCTGTGCGGTGGCGGGGATAACTATGACGCTATGAATATGCGGCACAATATAGAAGCTTTCACGCAAAATGATTCTGATATTAAACCATTTATTTCCGCCGTCATGATAGGAAGAGGCCTTCTTGCAGACCCGGCTCTTGTCAGAAGGCTAAGGGGCGGAGAAGCCTTAAGAGCGGAGGAACTCAGACTCTATCTTGAGCGCCTCTATGAGGAGTACGAGAAGTTTATCCCCGAGGATCGCAATATCATCTTCAAGATGCTCGAGCACTGGGCTTTTTTGCAGGTGCATTTTGAAGGCTGCGAAAGAGCATTAAAGGCCATAAGAAAAAGCCGCAGCAAGGGTGAGTACCGTGCTGCGGTCAATAACATTTTTGCAAATTGTGAGTATATCACTGATTCTTCATGCTGATCCTGCTCCCTGCGGGAACTGAGGAAGTGATGAATGCGTTTGCGCCGATAACTGTGCCCTCGCCGATGACAGTCTCACCGCCCAGGATCGAAGCTCCTGCGTAGATAGTGACGTTGTCCTCGATAGTGGGGTGACGCTTTACACCTTTGAGGCCCTGGCCGGCTCTGGTCGATAGTCCGCCGATCGTGACACCCTGATAGATCTTGACGTGTTCACCGATTATGGAGGTCTCGCCGATAACGATTCCCGTTCCGTGGTCTATCATAAGGTACTTGCCGATGGTGGCGCCCGGGTGTATATCAATTCCGGTCTTGGAGTGAGCGTATTCTGTCATCATCCTGGGAATGAGCGGCACCTTAAGCAGGTACAGCTCATGAGCGATCCTGTTGATCGTAGAAGCCGTTAGCCCGGGGTAGGAGAGGATGATTTCTCCCTTGGAGTATGCTGCCGGATCACCGTCATAGCAGGCGGTAAGATCTGTGTCTACATATTCCCTTATCTTTGGGAGCTTTTTGAAAAATTCGTGGGTGATGCATCTGGCACCGCAGTCGAGAGTCTCGTCAGTTGCGTTCTCATACTCGGGGCTGTGGTGGAAAGCGATCGCTATCTGCTTCTGCAAGTTGTAGATGACGTCTTCTATGACCACAGCGATCCTGTTGTTATCGTTGTAGCTCTTGTAGACCTTGTCCCTGTAGTATCCCGGGAAGATGATGCGGATGAGCTTTATCACGATGTCTTTAACCGCGTCCCTGTCGGGCTGGTTGTAGACGTCCATCTTGTCAACATCGCGCTCTGATTTATAATCAGCGAGTATCAGGTCGACAATCTCTTTGATCTCATCCTTGAGTTCAGGGGAGTTGTTTTTCTTTTTATAATCCATTTCGTAAATCTCCGATTTTCGTGATTTCCAACCTATTATAATTAGTAGGCAAAAAAATTTCAATCACCTCTAAATTTATTCAAAAAGACTGCCGATAAAAAGACTAGTAGAATTAATCTCTATTTCTTTTTCCGGCAAACGGATCTTGCCATAAATGTACACGGATGTACGAACCTTGGAAAAGAAGATCAAACGGAGGGTACGTGTACTATGATGAGATCACTCTGGTCCGGAGTTTCCGGCTTAAAAACACATCAGATGGAGATGGACGTTATCGGCAACAACATCGCCAACGTCAACACAACTTCCTATAAATCACAGGCGACAGGCTTTCAGGATGTCCTGTACCAGACAGTAAAGCAGGGGACAGCAGCAGGTGCAAACCTCGGCTCTACCAATATCTCGCAGGTAGGTCTTGGCGCCAAGGTCGGATCTGTTTACACCAATATCTCGGCCCAGGGCTCAGCGGTCACAACCAACAACGTTTTTGACCTCATGATCAACGGACCTTCATTTTTCGTCGTTGAGCAGGACGGGGTAAACAACTATTCAAGAGACGGCTCTTTTACTATAGATGCGGAAGGCTATCTTGTGACGCAGAACGACGGCTACTATATTAAGGGCGTCGACGGCGGCGATGTGGGAAATGCAGCGCCCGACCGGCTCCAGGTCATCAAGCGTACTCTTGTTGATGCCGATGGCGACGGGACCATGGACAATGTCGACTACAGAAGGGGAACCGCGACAAGTCAGGCTTACTTTAAGGGGAACATCGACAGCCTCGATGAGAGCATCGAGGAAGAGGGCAAGACTCTCGGGATAGAGGTCTTTGGAAACGACGGAAATACCTATACGCTTAAGTTTGTCATAGATAATGCAGGCGATACAGAGGACAACACCTACAACATGTCGCTCTCCAGGATACTCAATTCAGATGGCGAGAGAGTGAATTTCGGAGGCGTTGACGATATAGAGCTCACCTACGGTAAGAACGACGGCAAGCTCACATCAGACGGACTTGTTACAATATCTCCCACGGGAGATGGCTCCGTCATAGGTCCCATCACCATAGACCTTACCAACACCACGAACTACGCGAGCACCATGAGCGGCCACTCATCCACCATCTACGGGTACAAGGGCGACACGAAGGGGCTCAACCAGGGCTATGCTAACGGAACACTGACCGGCATTTCTTTTGGCAATGACGGCTCTATATATGGAACGTATTCAAACGGCGAGACCATCAAGAAGGGGCAGATAGCAGTGGCGGAGTTTTCCAACGCCATGGGTCTTGAGAAGGTCGGTAACAACCTCTATGCCGCATCGCTCAACTCCGGCGCTCCGATGATCCAGGATATCACGAGAAACGGCGGGTCGATGCAGTCAGGAGTCCTTGAGGGCAGTAACGTGGATCTGGGAAAAGAGTTCACTGACATGATCACAACTCAGCGCGGTTTCCAGGCAAACAGCCGTGTTATCACGACTTCCGACGAAATGCTTCAGATACTTAGAGGACTAAAGCGCTAAAACACTGACGTCAAACAGCGGAAACTCATTTTTTTAAAAAAAATAATTGAAACAAAGTTTCACAGAGCTGGACTGGGGTTCAGCTCTGTTTTTGTTGGAAACTCAAAATTTGTGCCCAAAAGGGACTTGTAAAGTTGTTCTTATTATTATATATTTATTCGTGAAAAAAAGGGTTGATTGAAAGTATTTTTGTGGGACAAGGTAACATAAAGGGCAAACCCATCGAAAGATGGTGACGCAAAACTAAAGGGTCTTAGTCACATATGTGAAAGACAGCCAGTTGCTGGTGCCGGATGGACTGATGGCATCAAAAAGAAGACCGTGGCTGTGGGGAACTTTTACAGACGGTCTATTTTTATGGAATTACAGTACACTTTTGTTCAAGGATGAACGCCTGCTTTTTTAGTCGGTAGTACAAGGTAGTTTTTTTCATAAAAACAGTATAGCATGGCTTTGGCTATGAGCCCCTCATAATAAGGATTCTTTCGGGTGTTATGTGCCAGAGTCGGCGCATAACACCTCATTTTATGTGCTGCAAGATTTAATTGCACAAAATTTTGAGGATGGTGTTGGAGATGGGTTTCGATGGCAGAGGTTAATCTTAAAAAGCTTTCAAGGGCTGAGCTTCTGGAGATGATGATCTCTTTTTCCGAGGAGGCAGAGAAGGCCAGGAAGCATGAGAAGGAATTAAAAGAGTCTTTTGAAAATGAGAGGATCCAGCTCGAGCATGAAATGGCGATGGAAAGGGCTGAGATGCTCAGGAACTTCGATGAAGAAAAAGCGCAGATGCGCGAGAAGTTCAATCAGCAGAAGGCTGAACTCCAGGAGAAGTTCGAGAAGGACATTGAGGGGCTGAAGGCCAGGCACGCCAGAGAAATGGCGGCCAAGGACGAGGAGGTTGAGAAAAAGCTCCATGCCATCAAGAATTCCGGAACACTTGCTGAGGCGGTTGTACAGCTGACGGGCATGATGGACAAGGCCAAGGAGTCGATAGACCTCTTCAACGAGGAGATGCAGGTCAGGTCCGATGACGAGCCTGTTGCAGAGACGACATTTGAGAACCTCGCAGAAGATATCGTGAACAAGGTGATAATGGAAGCCGAAGTTCCGCAGGCCATTTTGAAGGATGCTTCGTATAAAGAAAAAGAGGAGCTTCCGCTGGAAACTGTCAGCGAAACCGTTGAAGATACATTTACAGAAGAAGTAGCTGAGAGCGTCTCAGATGCGATAGAAACCAGTGAAACTGAGGACGTTACAGAGTCATTCGTCAATGAGGTAAATGAAACTGTTGAAGATACAGTCGCTGAAGAAGTAGCTGAGAGCATCTCAGAAGAGACTGAAACCAGTGAAACTGAGGACGTTACAGAGTCATTCGTCAATGAGGTAAATGAAACTGTTGAAGATACAGTCGCTGAAGAAGTAGCTGAGAGCATCTCA
>JAFUYO010000003.1 GCA_017470505.1 Butyrivibrio sp.
AAATCCCGCTAAAAGCACCAAGGGGCAAGTGCGGCCTTTTTTAGGAGTTCATTCACCAACCTCGCAAGCCCATCATTCATCCACATCAGATTACGCCTGCTTTATACCACTAAACACTACTGGGTTGTTAACATTGCCTTTTAATGCGTTTCCGCGCCTCAATAGTATAATATCCCCGGATATATGTCAAATGTTTTCGAGCTGCATAGAAGCCGCTGCGAAAACGCAGCGGCCATGAGTCAGGAAAATCTAGCCAACAAGCTGTCCTGTAGCAATTGAGAGCAGTTAATACCTTTCTTATCCGCGAGAGTTGCCATCCAGGCAGGGAGAGAAACGTTTTTACGCACGGCTCTCGTATCGGTAGCGGCCCGATAAGCAATCGTATCGATGCGGATAAGAGAAACCACTGCTCCATCAGGTATATCCAGAGAAGACTGAGCGGAAGCTTCGGGAATGATATCACCATCATCCTCTGCTGACACAAGCCATACACTTGCGGCATCAGTTATAAGCTCAATGGCTTCATCAAGGTTCTTTCCGGATGTAATACACCCGGGGAGATCAGGAACTCTCGCATAGACGTGAGAGTCTTCGGTAATAAAAGTTGCGGTATACATATAGATCATAAAAACCTCCTTTAAGAAGGTGGAGCGTTAAGCTCCACCATTTTGTGCTATTTCTTTGTTAATGTACGCCAGGTCGTTGTCATCAAAGTCGTGTCTTTTCAATGGAATCCTGTGGCCTTTGCCGTCTTTGTAAATGTCGTGCTTGGCACCGTGTCGGTCAAGGCAATAACCTGCATTTTTGAGATTATGCTCAGCTTGTTTTCTTGGGCTCATTGCAACCTCCTTATAATTACATTATACACACTTTTACACAAAGGTCAATAGAATAATACACAAATATACACAAATAGCCAAAGAAAGAGGAGAAGGATGATAGTAAAAGAGATACTGGTAAACATACGCTGTCTTGAGTTTCGACAGGACAGAGAAGATGCAGATTACGGCGCATGCCTGTATGCAAGGTTCTACTTCAATCTTGATACCTACGGATTAACGATTGTATCAGATGTTGAGGACCTCGAAATGATGGGACTCAATATTCCACCTGAGCAGGAGCAGATGTTTGTTGCTTCTGTGGAGGGCAATGTCCACGGAGCCGGAGTTCTTGCATATGAGGACTTCATGGACAAAGCTTCAGAAAGAGTCGGTGGACAGAGCTTTTTCATTTTACCCAGTTCGATTCATGAGCTTCTGATTATTCCTGATAATGGGAACTTCGATCTTAAGAGCCTTGAGAACATGGTAAAAGAGGTTAATGCCACAACAGTAGACCCTGCAGACCAGCTCACAGACAACGTATATCACTACGATGCCAAGGACAAGGTGTTTGAACTTGGTGAAAAGTTTGTAGAGCGTCAAACTGAAAAGGATACAAAGATAAATGGAAGAACATTCTGCTTTCCGTGTATGGGAAAGATCATGGATGAGCACAGAGAACTGAGAAAGGCGGCGTAAGAATGGAAGAACTGAAAATAAAAATAGAACTGGAACCTGCCCGTGACGGAATCGAGTGGCCGGAAGACGGACAGGATATTTGAAGAGATTGGAAAAAATGGCATGGCATGTTCACTCAGCGATGATTATGTCATCTGCTTTTCTTCAAATGCAATTGTCTATTCGGGGGATTCAAGATATCTGGTGGGAAGTGCTCTTGCCATAAAAACCAGAAAAGATTCCAGGATAAAGGATCTTACGGATATAGATATAAAAAAGATCAGGGCATTGTTCCAGATGGGGATAGTGAATCTTACATTTGGTGAAGCAAGATTAGGAGACACAAGCAATGAATGTAACCGAAGGTGGGTTTGACGTAAGCCAAGGAGATTATCAGAGGAGCAGAGAGGCGGCGAGGAAGAGGATGGAACATTTGAAGACAGAAATGAGTGGTGAAGATACCTGATGAAGATACCTTGCATAATAACAAGGATGTAGTTTACAATAGCTCTGAATCTTGTTATAATTAGTCGTATTAGAGGGATTAAAAAAGGGAGGCAAAAAGGAGCGTTTATGGCATTGCACTGTACTTTATCAACACTAATGGGTAAGAATCGTTATTCCATACAAGATGTTCATGAAAAGACTGGGTTATCGAGGAATACGGTGTCATGCCTTTATAATGACAAGGCTACAAGAGTCGATTACGAAACTATTGACCGACTTTGCAGACTATTTGAGTGTCCTATAAATGAGCTTTTTGAAATTAGTCAAGAGGGCTCACATAAATGAGCAAAAAGTAGAATGATTGGAAGATTATCTTTTAGTTAAACGTAACAACAGGTTTGATTTGTATAGAAAATTAGTGCTTTGAGGTCAAAATGAATTATTATGGAACAGAAAAACACAAAGAAGATATGAAGAAACTCGATGAACAGATTTTTTCGAAAATTAGGTTTGATAAGCCTGAGAGAGAAAAAGAACTGGAATCAGGTTATATTGTCAGATACTATTACTACGCTGATGAGGAGAACTGCAAGCCCGGTCAAGCGCCAGTTGACGGAGAGGTATGCAGATTGTTTAAGGGTGATAAACAGGTATTCGAGTGGAAAAATACGGACGGTAATTCAAGGTTAGCCTGTATTATTCACCATGCGGATGGGAATACTTATTTTGTTTTTGATGAGGATTTATATGGTTACAGTGTTTTGAATCTTGATACTCTTCAAAGTATGCACTACATTCCAGCAGAATCTCACGGGAAGTATCCTGGGGAATTTAAAGAAACATTTATTTGGTGTGATTGTTTCTACAATTCCCAAAATAATCTTCTAGCTGTGGATGGATGTTTTTGGGCTTGTCCAGGCGATGTTATTGTTCTGGATTTTAAAGATCCTTTGACTGCAGTGAAACCGAAGGACTGGATTTCAATTTATAGCAGATGTGAATGTGATGATCTTGATTTGGACGATATTGAGTTTGATAGATGGGATGCAGATACACTTGTCTGTAAAGCAACTGGAGCTGAACCGGTAGCATTTAATCTTGAAGGCAAGTGTAGAATAAGGTTTATTTGATTCTGAACTATATGCACCAAGAAATATGAGGATTGATATTACATTATATTGGAAGTTAATGTGTATTAGAGGATATTTGAAATAGTAGGATCCTTCGGAAGGAGGTTGTTGTATGGAATTTAAGGTGGGTGTCGGAAAATCTGATTTTGAGGAACTTAGAGAATCAGGTAATTATTATGTCGATAAGACGGAACTGATTTATGAACTTGTTAACGATACTGATAACAAGGTAACGCTCTTTACCAGACCACGCAGGTTTGGAAAAACACTCATGATGAGTATGATAGAGAATTTTTTCAGCATACGCAAAAATAGCGAGAGCATATTTGAAGGACTTGCCATAACAGAACATAGTGATTTCTGCGGGGATTGGATGAATCAGTATCCAGTATTGTATATTTCGTTTAAGGATGCGGAATCGGAAACTTATGATGTGGCATACGCAAAATTGATGACGATCGTAGCAGATATATGTAAATCAAATTCCGAGTTAAGTAATAATGATACGACAGACAAGGATGATCTGGAAGTATTTGCAAGGCTAAAGGCGCAAAAAGGAACAGAGAGTGATGTTCAGAATTCATTAAAGACGATCATGCGCATGATGAACGCCGTTTATGGGAAAAAAGTCATTCTCTTGATTGACGAATACGATGTTCCTCTTGCAAAGGCGAGCGAAAAGGATACATCAAAGAATGGGTACTATTCCAAGATGCTTGATGTCATCAAGGGTATTATGAGTACTGCCCTTAAAGATAATGAGTTTCTTCAATTTGCCGTAATAACAGGATGTCTTCGCATTGCAAAGGAGAGTATCTTTACGGGCACCAATAATTTTGCCTCATACTCAGTGCTGGACGAAGATTTTTCGGATTACTTCGGTTTTTCTAATGGTGAAGTAGATGCAATCCTTGAGGCGGCAGATCGGAAGGATAAAGCTGACATCATTAAGGAATGGTATGATGGTTATGTGTTTGGCAACAGCTATGTGTATTGCCCCTGGGATGTTATAAACTATCTTTCGGCATTGAAAAAGAGGAAGGATGCCAAGCCTAAGAATTATTGGAAAAACACCAGTCATAATGGTATCTTGCTGACATTTGTAAAACGCACAGATTTCGATGTCGCAGGGAAATTTGAAAAACTGTTAAATGGTGGGAGTATTGTTCAGACGATAGCTGATGAATTGACTTATGATACTCTTCATTCCACAGAAGACAATCTATGGAGTGTTCTATTGATGACAGGCTATGTTACAAAGGCTGATACTGATGAAGATACAGATACGGTTTCACTGAAGATACCCAATAAAGAGATAGCGTCTATTTTTCAGGATTCCGTTGTAAGATATTTTACGGATACTGTAAGCTCTGATACAATTAAAGAACTACTAGAGGCGTTGTGGGAAAAGGACGAAATAGGATCTGGCGAAATACTATCCGGTTTGTTGTGGGATACAATCAGTTATAATGATTATCATGAGGACTATTATCATGCCTTCCTTGCGGGGGTATTTGTTGGAAGAGGATATGAAGTTGAATCCAATAAAGAGAAAGGGCTTGGTAGACCGGATATATTTCTGAAGGATAGAAAAAACAGACGGGCTATCATTATAGAGGCGAAGAAATCTGATAAGGAAGCAGATCTGAATAAAGATTGTGATAAAGCGATAAAGCAGATCATTGATGAGAAATATGCTGGTGGGATGTACGGTTATGATCAGATTCTTTGCTATGGGGTAGCATTTTTCCAGAAGCAGGCGAAGGTGAAGCTGCTAACTAATGAATAGACTTGCTGAGTGTTGAATATTGCTATTTGCGGAGGAAACAATATGATAGAAGTTCCGGCTTATCTTAATTCGTATGCTAATAATGTAAAGGTAAGAAAGAATCTCATAAACTTTTCTTTAAGATGTAATTGCGGGTGTGAATCCTTTTGGTTGCTCAAGAATACCTATACAGATGAAGAAAACAAGCAAATAGAGGAAGTTCGTCGTATCAATGATAAGAAAGTCGGATGGCATACAATACATGGGGCATAGACGCAACAGGAAAACCGTATATGTACATTAGGATTAATTACGTTAACAGCGCATTAGCGCAGATCGCAGGATATCATGCGGCTGGTAACAAGGGCTGCATGATATCCATAATTATAGTTAGGGGTGGTGTGAGAGGGCGGAGAAAATCCGCCCTACTCGATTTTTATTCTTTATTCTTTGGATGCTTCCTTCAGGGCTGCAACGATCTCTGCCTCGGTGGAGAGGGCCATTACCTTCTCTGTGAGGGCATCGGCTTCTTCCTTGCTCCACTTGGAGATGATGCATCTTGCTGTGAGCACGAGAACAGGATTTACGCTGAACTCATTCAGACCAAAGGATAGAAGAAGAGGTATCATAAGCGGATCTGCGGCTGCTTCTCCGCACATTCCAACGGTTATCCCGGCATTTCTGCCAGCCTCGATGATCTGCCTTATGGAACGAAGGACTGAGGGCTGGAAGGTGGAGTACAGGTAAGCGACATCTGCATTTCCCCTGTCAACGCTCATGGTGTACTGTGTGAGATCGTTGGTTCCGATTGAGAAGAAATCAGCTTCTTTGGCAAGAAGGTCTGCGATGAGGCTCGCTGAAGGTGTTTCGATCATGCAGCCAACTTCGATGTCCTTGTCGTAGGCGATGCCCTGCTCATCAAAGTCGTCCTTGATCCCGGAAACCATTTCTTTTACCGCGCGTATCTCCTCGACGCAGGTAACCAGAGGAACCATTATCTTGACCTTGCCGTAGGCACTTGCGCGAACGATTGCCCGCAGCTGTATCATATAGCTGTCCCTGTTTCCAAGGCAGTACCTGACAGCTCTGTAGCCGAGGAAAGGATTCTCCTCCTTCTTCATGTTTAGGTATGGGATATCCTTGTCTCCGCCGATGTCGAGGGTCCTGATGATGACGCTCTTTCCTCCCATCGTCTCGGCTGCTTCCCTGTATGCGGCAAACTGCTCATCCTCGGATGGCATGTGGTTGTTGTCCATGAAAAGAAACTCTGATCTGAAGAGGCCGATTCCTTCGCCATCACACTCAACAGCCTTTTTGGCATCCTTGGGCGTTCCGATGTTGCAGAAGAGTTCAACACCGACGCCGTCAGCAGTTACGGTCTCTTTGCCGAAAAACTTCTTGAGCTCGGCCTGCTTTTTGATGAACTCCTCGCGCTTTATGATGTATCCGGAAAGAATGTCACCCTCAGGATTGATGTAGACACACCCTTCAGTTCCGTCAACAATGGCTGTGTCCTTGTCCTTGACGATAGTTGTTATGTCGGGGACGGAGAGAACAGCAGGAATCTCCAGCGCCCTTGCGAGGATAGCAGAGTGGGAAGTCTTGCCGCCTACCTCTGTTATGATTCCGACTACGTTTTCCTTTACAATCTGTGAAGTCATGGAAGGTGTGAGGTCCCTTGCCACCAGAACGGTTCCCGGAGCAACCTTGCTGATGTCTATGTCCTCAATGCCCAGAAGGATCTTTAATAGGCTCACCTTGATGTCGCCGATATCAGATGCTCTCTGCTGCATCAGCTCGTCCTCCATCTTGGAAAACATACCGATGAACATGTCGCACACAGCCTCTACAGCTGACTCTGCACACTGACCGGCAGCTATCATCTTGCTCATCTCACCTGCCATTGTGGGGTCGGAGATCATAACAAGATGTCCCTCAAGAATCTCAGCCTCCTTGGGACCGATACGCTTTCTGATATCTTCAGCCATCTCTGAGGTCTCAACCTTGAACTTCTCTATGGCTTCATTAAAACGCTTCTGTTCGCTCTCTGTGTCCTCAATCTTTTTGGCCTCGTACTTTAGCTCATGCTCGGCGATTACACAGATGCTGCCTATTCCGATTCCGCGTGATGCGGCAATTCCGTTGTACATATATAATATACCTCCAAAGTAATAGGGCGTCGAACCTCGTTAAGTGATCATGGTCAGTCACCGAGGCCGCTCTCGATGAGCTCGATTGCCTTTTTGAGTGCGTCCTGCTCGTCTGCGCCGTCACATTCAACCTCAATCTCGGCGCCGCACTTGATGCATGCGCTCATGAGCATCATTACGCTCTTTGCATCGTAGGTGTTGCCGTTAAAATTGATCTTTACGGTTGAGGCAAAGGGTGTCATTGCCTGTGAAAAAACGCTTGCGGGACGCATGTGCATTCCCTGCTCATTAGTTACTGTGATCTTCTGTGATACCATATTTTTTCTTCCTTTCTGTCTGTGTGTTTTTTATTAACTATGCACAGCTGCAAAAAGCAGCTGTGCAGATGTTTTACAATGACTTATGCTTCCCTGACATTCTTTTTGAGGAGTCCTAAGAGGGCGCATCCTACAACCGAACCGATAAGGAGAGCTACGAGGTACATTCCTACGTTTCCGACAACGGGGAATACGAAGATTCCGCCGTGAGGAGCCATAAGTGTGCATCCGAATGCCATTGAAAGTGCTCCTGCAACTCCGCTGCCTACAAGGAGTGAAGGAATAACTCTTGCGGGATCGGCAGCTGCGAAAGGAATGGCACCCTCTGTGATGAAGCACAGGCCCATGATGAAGTTTACAGGTCCTGACTTTCTCTCAGCCTCAGTGAACTTGTTCTTGAAGATGATCGTTGCAAGTGCGATAGCGATGGGAGGAACCATTCCGCCGACCATAACTGCAGCCATGATCATGTAGCCTGTCTCGTTCTGGTTAGCGAGGGCGGCAGTACCGAATACATAGGCTGCCTTGTTGAGAGGACCACCCATATCTGTTGCCATCATAGCTCCGAGAAGTGCTCCGAGAGCGATGATAGAGCCGCTTGACATTCCTGTGAGAACACCTGAGATCCATGCATTGAGTGCGCCTACGATAGGATTGATGAGGCACATTACAATGCCGATGAGGAGGGTTCCGACAAGCGGGTAGATGAGTACGGGCTTGATGCCTTCGAGTGCTGCAGGGAGTTTGTCGCAGGCCTTACGAAGACCAAGTACGATGTATCCGCCGAGGAAACCGGCAACCAGCGCACCGAGGAATGCTGAAGGAACATCTCCTCCGGGATTTGCGAAGGTTGCACCTGTCGATGCGAGATATCCGCCTACGAAACCAACTGCAAGACCGGGACGGTCAGCAATACTCTGGGCGATGAAACCGGCCAGGATTGGAAGCATGAATCCGAATGCAGCGCCGCCGATTGACTTGAACCATGCAGCAACAGGTGTGTTTGAACCAAAGTTGCCGGGATCTATTGAGTAGTCATCGAGAAGGAATGCGATAGCGATGAGGATACCGCCGCCGATAACGAACGGAAGCATATGTGATACACCGTTCATCAGGTGCTTGTACGCTTTTCTTCCGATACTCTCATTGGACTCATCGGATGCCTTTGAAACAGTACCTGTGTGATGATAAACAGGAGCGTTTCCTTTTGATGCCTTCTCAATCAGAGTCTCGGGCGAGTGGATCGCCTCTTTTGTGGAAGTGATGAGGACGCTCTTTCCGTCAAACCTTCCCATTTCTATATTCTTGTCGCAGGCAACGATGACTGCATCTGCTTCTGCAATCTCTGCTGAAGTGAGGACATCCTTGGCTCCGCCTGATCCGTCCTTCTCAACCTTGATATCGATGCCGAGCTCCTTTGCCTTGAGCTCAAGTGCCTCGGCTGCCATAAATGTGTGAGCGATACCTGTAGGGCAGGCTGTTACGCCGACGAGCTTGACAGCCTTTTTAGCTGCCGGAGCGGGAGCAGAAGAGGATTTCTTCCTGGCTGCCTCCTCTTTGTTCTTCTCTTCTTCCTTGGCATCAATGATGGAAAGGAACTCGTCAGCTGACTTTGCTTCTACAAGCTTTTTTGAAAAATTCTGATCCATCAGAAGTGTCATCAGTTTGGACAGCACCTCAAGATGTGTATCTGCTGCGGTGTCAGGTGCAGCAATCATGAAGAACAGATTGCTGGGATTGCCGTCGAGCGACTTGTAGTCGATGCCTGCAGGAACAGTCATGGCACTTACTCCTGCCTTGGAAACTGCGGATGACTTGCCGTGAGGAACAGCAATTCCCATACCTATTGCGGTTGAACCCTTAGCCTCTCTTGCGAGAATGGCTTTTTTGAACTCTGCGGCATCCTTGAGGTTGCCGGCTTCGTCGTGAAGCTCAATGAGCTTGTCAATTGCCCCGTTCTGGTCGGCAACTTTTGCGCCGATGGCAATGCCATCTTTCTTCAGTAAATCTGTGATTTTCATAGACCCTCCTTTTGGCCGTTGGCCGGTTAATAGTATCCCCTTTACAAATCTTCCTCTTAAAGATTTTTATAAAGACTAAGTATGTCCTCTTTGGTGGCGAGATCGTCGGAAAAAGCTGTTGCTGATCCGGCAGCGGTACCCATCTTGAGAGCTTCCTCATAACTCCCGTTTTGGAGGTACCCGGCTATAAAGCCTGCTACCATCGAATCTCCGGCGCCTACCGAGTTCCTGACCTTGCCCTTCGGAACTCCCATGCGGAATTTGTTTCCGTCCTCGGATATGAGCATTGCTCCGTCACCCGCCATGGAGATCAGAACATTTCTTGCGCCCATTTCCTGGAGCTTTTTGGCGTGGATCTCGATATCTTCGTCCCCTTCAAGAACCTTGCCAAACATCTCACCAAGTTCGTGGTTGTTTGGCTTTATTAAAAATGGATGATATTTAAGGACATTTTTTAAAAGATCCTTTGTCGCATCCACAACGACATCTATTTTTTTATCGCTTAAAAGTGCGATTATCTTCTCGTAAACATCGCTGGGGAGTGAACCTGGGATGCTCCCTGCAAGTATCAGTATGTCCCCGTCGACAAGATTCTTAATCTGTTCAAAGAGCTTATCCTGCGCATCCTTCGGTATCTTTGGCCCCTGGGCGTTGATCTCGGTCTCGGCCTCGCCCTTTATCTTGACGTTGATCCTCGACATGCCTTCGGGCAGTCTTATGAAGTTGGAGATGATACCCTTTTTCCTGACGCTCTCCTCGATTGCCTCTCCGGTGAAGCCGGCTGTGAAACCGAGGGCTGTGTTCTCGTATCCCAGATTCTGCAGGATTGTCGATACGTTGATGCCCTTGCCGCCGAAGTAACATTCCTCCGAGTCGGAGCGGTTTGTCATTCCGGGGAGAAGAGCGCTGCCCATTCTGACTACGTAGTCGATGGCAGGATTAAATGTGACTGTATAGATCATGATTGCCTCCCTTACACGACCTTGATAATGGTCTTGGATGAATAGTTTTTGCTGACTTCCCTGTCTGTTATGATGCAGCAGCTCGTGATGTCCGCGAAGGTGACGCTGCTGACCTGTCCGAACTTGGTGTGGTCTGCGAGTATGTAGGATATGTAGGCGTGCTTAACCGCCTCCTCCTTGACCAGGGCCTCGTCGACGTCGGGAGTGGTAAAGCCTGCCGTGACCGAGATGCCGTTGGTCCCCATAAAGGCCTTGGTAAAATGGTATTTCCTGATGCCGTCGATGCAGTCGGGGCCGATGATGGCCTCTGTCGAAACCTTGCATCTTCCGCCGATTATCATTGTGTTTAAGTTCTTTTCAAGAAGCTTCTTGGCGTGGACAATACCGTTTGTGATGTACTTGGCCCTGGTGTTCTCGATGTACTTGATCATCTCCAGGGTGGTGGAGCCTGAGTCGATGTAGACAAAGTCGTCATCATAAATAAGAGATGCCGCGTATCTGCTGATCCTGTCCTTCTCGTCGATATTGAGAGCGGATTTGGCTTTCATCGTGGGCTCGAAAGTGTTGACATCGCTGTTTGTGATTGCCGTTGCTCCGCCAAAGACCTTGAGGATCCTTTTTTCATCGTGGAGAACCGAGAGATCTCTTCTGATGGTTGCAGCTGAGGCGTCAAACTCTGACATCAGTTCCTGGACCGTCACTGTATTGTTTTCGTTTATATAATCAACAATCCGATCACGTCTGGTATGAGTGAGCATTTTTTACCTCCTGACAAAGCCATGATACCATCATAAACAATCAAAGGCAATCAAAATAAATCACAAATAATCAACAAGTTTTTTATTAAATAATCACAAAATCATCAAAGTCAATCAATGAAGATAATCTAAAAAAAGAATAAAGCTTTGCATATAGCCGTAAATCTTCCTTTACAAAGACCAAAAGAAAAAATAAAATATTAATATGGTACGCAAAAATATTTCGGAGGTGACCGAATTGGAAGATTTTAATCTCAATCATGAACAGATAGACATTTTAGGCGAGATAGCTAACATCAGCATGGGCAATTCTGCGACGACCTTAAGCATGATGGTCAACAGAAAGGTCGATATTACGACTCCCAATGTTAAGGTCATAAAGAGAAGCGAAGCTCTCGATGACTATGAGAAGACCTGTATTTTTGTTCAGATCCACTATGTGAAGGGACTTCAGGGCAACAACGTCTTAGTGCTCAAGGAGCATGACGTTAAGGTCATGACCGACCTCATGATGGGCGGCGATGGTACCAATACCTCGGGCGAGATCACGGAGCTTCATCTGTCAGCGGCGTCTGAAGCCATGAACCAGATGATGGGGACCAGCGCAACAAGTCTGTCTTCCATGCTCGGAGTTGCAACAGACATTTCTACTCCCATCGTCAACCAGATTGACGTTGAGAGTATTAAGGTCTTTGAGAAGATGTTTGACACCACCTACGATAAGTTTGTCAAAATTGCGTTCAGAATGACCATCGGCAATCTCATCGATTCTGTCATGGTACAGCTCTATCCGGTGCAGTTTGCAGTGGATGTATGCAACAAATTTATGAATAAGGGGAAGTGATCTTACAGATGAATAAAGCAGAAGCGTTGGAGATAAAAAAGCAGTTTACTCCTGACAGGTGTACTATTGACCACATTTGCGGGTGTCTCGTTGACCACGAAAAGAACAAGCGTCTCACCTTCAGAAAGGCTTTTGATTCGCTGCCGGAGGAGGAGATGTTCAAGTATCTGGACATCTTCCAGCACACTCTGGCAGGTACTTTTGGCAAAAATCTGATAAGTCTTGAGTTTCCGCTCGACCAGGAACAGCCTGGTGGTACTCAGGACTTTCTTTTAACTTTGAGGAACTCCCATCTTGAGGATGATGAGCTTGTTGAGGAATTCTATGACAGGATCATCGCAAATTACATAAACGGTGAGAATTATTACATCATTCTCATCCACGCCGTATATGATATTCCCGGAGTCACCGGGGACGGCATCATGATGGAGGATGCCTCAGAGAATGTATATGACTACACACTGTGCAGTATCTGCCCTGTCAAGCTCTCCAAGGCGGGACTTGGATACAACGAGTCCAAGAACTGCATAGAGGACAGATTCAGGGACTGGATCGTAGAGGGGCCGACAAAGGGATTTCTTTTCCCTGCGTTTATCGAGAGGAACACCGACATCCACAACATGCTCTATTTCACCAAGAAGCCGGATGACCTCCAGCCTGAGTTTATTGAGGCCATGTTTGGCGCAAGAGCGCCGATATCCGCTCCCGAGCAGAAGGATATATTTGATGCAGTGGTCCAGAGCACCATTGGAGATGAGGCCGACTATGACATCATGCGCAATATACACGACAACTTAAATGATATGATAGAGGATCACGTGGACGACCCGGAGCCTTTGGAGCTCTCCAGGAAGGATGTTAAGCAGCTCCTTTCAGACAGCGGAGTTCCGCAGGATCGGATGGGCTTCTTTGAAGAGAACTATGCAAAATGCGCCGGAGATGAGGACTATCCGCTGCTTGCCAGCAACATAGCCAACACCAGGAAGTTTGACATTGAGACTCCCGATGTTGTCATCAAGGTAAAGCCCGACAGGACAGACCTTGTTGAGTCGAGGATAGTAGACGGGAGGCAGTGCCTGGTTATAGCGGTAGACGATCACATTGAAGTAAACGGTATCAATGTAAGGACATTTATGAATAAGTGATCCCAGGAAAACAGGTAGAAAAACATGCTGAAAACACTAATGGCACAGATAAAGGAATTCAAGCTCCCGTCCATAATTACCCCCATCTGTATGATAGGTGAGGTTATCTGCGAAATGGTCATACCGGTACTGATGGCCGGAATAGTAGACAAAGGTATATATGGCGGCGACATGGGCTATATCTTCCGTGTCGGCGGGATGATGGTTGTAATCGCCGTTTTCGGGCTCTTTGCGGGGCTCGGGGGAGCGTATTTCGGATCCAAGGCATCCACCGGATTTGCCAGGAATCTGAGGAAGGCGATGTTTGACAACATTCAGACCTTCTCTTTTTCAAATATCGACAAGTTCTCAACTTCAGGACTTGTCACAAGACTTACGACAGACGTCACCAATATCCAGAATGCCTACATGATGATACTGAGAATGGCGATGCGGGCTCCTTCATCGATGATAGTTGCGATGATAATGAGCTTTATCATAAGTCCCAGGCTTGCGAGCATATATTTTGTCGCAGTTATTTTCCTCGGAATCATCATTGGCTTTGTTATGAACAGGGCGACGAAGTATTTTAAAGAGGTTTTTGAAAAGTACGACCTGCTCAACGAGAGCGTACAGGAGAACGTCTCTGCGATAAGGGTGGTCAAGGCCTATGTAAGAGAGGACTACGAGAATGACAAGTTCAGAAAGGCCGCGACAAATATCTACAACATGTTCGTGAAAGCTGAGATGAACATCGTCTACATGAGCCCTGTAATGACGGGAACGGTTTACGCCTGCATACTTCTCATCAGCTGGTTTGGAGCTCACATGATAGTTGCAGGTGACCTCTCTACAGGTAACCTCATGAGTCTTCTCACCTACTGCATGAACATATTGATGAGCCTTATGATGCTGGCGATGATATTTGTTATGATCACGATGGCTTCTGCAAGCGGCAAGCGTATCGCGGAGGTTATCGAGGAGAAGGCTGACCTTGTCAACAAAGAAAATCCCGTCATGAGCGTTCCTGACGGAAGCATTTCTTTTGACCATGTGAACTTCGCATACAACAGGACGTCGGACGAGCCGGTATTAAAGGACATAAATCTCGATATAAAATCAGGAGAGACAATAGGTATCATCGGGGGAACAGGTTCTGCCAAGTCCTCCCTTGTAAACCTCATCAGCAGACTATACGATGTAACGGACGGATCGGTCAGAGTCGGCGGGGTGGACGTAAGGGATTACGACATGCAGATACTCAGAGACCAGGTGTCTGTGGTCCTTCAGAAAAATGTTCTGTTCTCTGGAACCATCCTTGAAAACCTCAGGTGGGGAGATCCGAACGCCACAGATGAGGAGTGCAGGAGAGCCTGCAAAATGGCCTGCGCAGATGAGTTCATAGAGAGGATGCCCGATGGGTACGACACATTCATCGAGCAGGGCGGAAGCAATGTATCGGGCGGACAGAGGCAGAGGCTGTGTATCGCCAGGGCACTTCTTAAAAAGCCCAGGATACTGATACTCGATGATTCGACAAGCGCGGTTGATACAGCGACAGACGCCAGGATAAGAAGAGCCTTTGCCGAGGAAATTCCCGGGACTACAAAGCTCATCATCGCGCAGAGGATCAGCTCTGTTCAGGACTGTGACAGGATAATAGTCATGGATGACGGTCAGATCAGCGGCTTTGATACTCACGAGCAGCTTATTAAGAACAACGTGGTCTACAGAGAGGTTTACGAGTCACAGACAGGAGGCGCAAACGCCGACTTCGACAAGCCGCAGTGACTGATGCAGGAGGAGTATTTAAATGGCAGAAGCTAAAGTTATACAGGGCGGCCCCGGAACAAGAGGGCAGAGACGGGGAATGCCAAGGCCAAAGGTAGAAAATCCCATTGGGATCCTCAAGAGGATAATGGGATACGTCTTTAAGTATTATTCACTGCACATGGTAGTGGTTGTCATATGTATATTCCTGACGGTTTTTTCGTCGGTGCAGGGAACTCTTTTCACAAGGACGCTTATCGATTCATATATACAGCCCATGGTTGAGTCGGGGAGCGCTGACTACGGTCCGCTCCTTGCTGCAATAATGAGGGTTGCGCTCTTTTACCTCTTAGGAGTTGCAGCCACCTTTGTTCAGCAGAAGGTTATGATATACCTGGGACAGGGTACACTGAAAAGGCTCCGTGAGGACATGTTCGAGCACATGGAGAGTCTGCCGATCAGGTATTTTGACACTCACGCCCACGGAGATATCATGTCGATGTACACAAACGATATCGACACTTTGAGACAGATGATCAGCCAGAGCGTACCTCAGATGCTCTCGAGTGCGATCACTATTGTATCGGTGCTTGCGTCGATGATCGTCTTGTCGATACCGCTTACGGTCCTCACTCTTGTGATGGTTGCAGTTATGCTCTTCTGCTCGGCGCAGGCCACCAGGATGAGCGGAAAGAACTTTGTCGCACAGCAAAAGAATCTGGGAGATCTGAACGGCTACATCGAGGAGATGATGACGGGACAGAAGGTAGTCAAGGTGTTCAACCATGAACAACTTGCAGTTGAGAAGTTTGACAAACTCAACGAGGAACTGTGCCAGAGCGCTTTTAAGGCAAATGCATACTCCGGAGCGCTGGGACCCATCAATTCACAGCTGGGCAACACCAGTTATGTCATCTGCGCCATGATAGGCGGAGCCATTGCTCTTTCAGGAAGTGTGGGGACAGGCTTTACGGTAGGAGCACTCGCAAGCTTTCTTACCTTCAACAAGAGCTTTTCGATGCCTATCAACCAGGTGAGCATGCAGTTTAACTCCATAATCATGGCTCTTGCAGGTGCCGACAGGATATTCAGGCTGCTTGATGAGAAGCCCGAGACTGATGAGGGCTATGTAATGCTCGTTGACTCGGAGAAGAAGGACGGCGAAATAGTAGAGGCCGATCACCACACCGGACACTGGGCGTGGAAACACTACCACAAGGCCAGCGACACGACAACATATCAGCCCATGGAGGGTGATGTCACCTTCAACGGGGTTGATTTCGGATATACCGATGAAAAGATGGTTCTCCACGACATCGTCCTTCACGCAAAGCCGGGGCAGAAGATTGCCTTTGTCGGCTCAACGGGTGCCGGGAAGACCACTATCACAAACCTTATCAACCGTTTCTATGATATCCAGGACGGCAAGATCAGGTATGACAATATCAACATCAACAAGATAAAGAAAAAGGACCTCAGAAGAAGTCTTGGAATTGTCCTGCAGGATACGCATCTCTTCACAGGAACGGTCAAGGACAACATCAGATACGGCAAGCTCGATGCGACGGATGAGGAAATCATTGCGGCAGCCAAACTCGCAAATGCTCACAGCTTCATAAAGAGGCTTCCTGAGGGGTATGACACCATGCTCACGGGAGATGGCGGCAACCTCTCCCAGGGACAGCGCCAGCTCCTCGCCATCGCGAGAGCTGCGATTGCGGATCCTCCGGTTCTCATCCTCGATGAGGCTACTTCCTCCATAGACACCAGAACAGAGCGTATAGTTCAGGACGGAATGGACAAGCTGATGAGCGGCAGGACAACCTTTGTCATCGCGCACAGACTCTCCACGGTCAGAAACAGTGACTGCATCATAGTCCTGGAGCAGGGCAGGATAATTGAGCAGGGAACGCATGATGAGCTGATCGCCAGAAAGCAGAAGTATTACCAGCTGTACACAGGAATGCAGTCAGAAACAGCATAATACATAACAATATGATCAGTGTTTCAATAAAAATGCGCAGGTACCGGAAGATGGTATCTGCGTTTTTTTGGTACTTGTTAAATGATAGCAAGGCACGAAAAGAGGAGCTGCAGCGATATGTTGCAGCTCCTGAAAAAATATTCTATAGGATATGGAGCGAAAAATCAGCCGATGGCCTTCTTGACAGCCTCAAGAACACGGTCAGCCTGGAAAGGCTTAACGATGAAGTCCTTGGCACCTGCCTGAATAGATTCAATTACCATTGCCTGCTGACCCATAGCAGAACACATGATGCAAACCGCATTAGGATCTGCAGCCTTGATTCCCTTCAAAGCTCCGATTCCGTCGAGCTCCGGCATAGTGATATCAAGAGTTACAAGGTCGGGCTTCAACTCATTATATTTCTCGATTGCGACTTTCCCGTTCTCTGCTTCGCCGGCAATCTCATATCCGTTCTTCGAAAGGATATCCTTGAGCATCATGCGCATGAAAGCGGCGTCATCAGTAATGAGTATTCTTTTTCCCATATTGAACCTCCAATAAATATTTATAGTTGCTGTGAGAATAGCAATTACTTTTGAATCTCTATTTGATACATATACTATTGTACCACATCATTTTGTTTGTGTGCGTTAAATCGTAATGACAAAAATTAAAATTTGATAAAGTCAGGTCATTTCATGACAGGCAGGGGCGTATCGTAATCATAGTCTGCATGGCTTACGACCTTCCACTTTGTGACTGTGCAGACCGTTTCACCTTCCGCGGAATGGCCGGAGGCGCCTGCAGTTATCGCTATATCCAGAGTCTGATTATCCGTAAAAGGAATGCTCTTTTCAATTATACCATCAGTTTCGCCCTCGGAGTAGCCTGAATTTACGGCTGCGACAAAGGCGTTCCCCTTGTGGCAGGCTTCGTAGTACATCAGCTGCCTCTTTGCGAGGTTCTCGCTCAGCCGGTAGTCAGCCGAAGCGCTTGACAGGGACAGGACGGCAAAAGAGACGAGGGAGAGGACGGTAAATATGAGCAGGATGGACGCACTTCCCACGTGCGAGATATGAAAATCGTTTTTATTCATATATCTTAATTGGCCTCCGTTCCTATATAAGTGTCGACGGTGTTCGAAAAGATTAATCTCTCATCGCCCTCTGAAATTTCCTGAAGGACTGAATCTGTGCCTTCGGTGTCCAAAACCTTTATGTCACAGACAGCCGCTTTCCCTGTAAGGGCTGTGCCATAGTCTGTCACATCGCTGTAAACATCGGAAGCGTCGAGTATCCTTGCCTTCAGGATGATCTCGTAGGATGCTGCAGAGGTTTCGGTATTTATCGTGTTCCACTCATCGTCAAAGATCAGGATAAAGGTATGTGAATCTTCTTCGGAATCAGATGGAGTCTCGGTTATAAAGGCATCCGGGAAGAGGCGGGAGAGACTGGAAAGATCCCCTTTTTCTCCTACGAATGCCTCGGATATGCTCTGGGCCCACTTGATGGCATTCCTGAGATCTTCCGTCTTTTTGGCAGCAAGATGCGCAGATGAAAAGAGACTGACACAGACTGCGGCAGACAGTGAGAAGAACATTATTGCAACTATGAGTTCCATGAGGAACAGACTCTGCTTTGAACTGTTCATATTGGACATATCAACCTGCTTTTTCGCTCCTTTTTGTCACGAACAGCCTCTCTTCATTGCCGTCCGGAAGAATAAATAATACATCAAACATATTGTCCGAAACCTTCTGGATATCGAAGGAGACAACGGGCGTTATCTTCTGCCCGGACCTTGGGTAAAACACTCCCATGTCATCTCTTGCATACAGCTCCATCAGGTTCCCGTCGAAGTCGTAGATGTAGGTCTTGTATGTGACGCCGTTAATATCCTCGGAGAACACAAGCGCATTCTCGCCAAAGATCCTCTCTACATCTATTGCTCCGTTCTCATCTGCCTGCCTGACCTTCTCTGTGAGATATGCGCAGGCAATTCTGTGGGAGCTGTTCTCAGACATTTTTTCCACATTTTTTTTGTAAATGCTCGCTCCGATCGCTATGACGGAGAGCGCAGACAGCATAAAGAGCAGAAGCAGTGCTATCACGAACACGGCGTCTATTGTGTGAGAGCTTTTTTTATCAAGTTCCATAATCTTACCTCAGGATAACGGTGTAATCGGGATAAAGGTTCGCTGCCACGGGCTGGTAGTCCACGAAAAAGGTGCTCTTGTCGTAGGCAAGTCCGTAGTGGTCCTCCATGTACTCAAGGTTTGGCGGGTAGGCTCCCTCGATTGCGTAGCACTGAACAATATCCCTTGCAATGGCGCTCTCTAAGGACTGCTGCTGCTTCTCAATTGAGCTCTTTCCGGAGTAGTCGACTGCTGCGACAAAAATGATGGCTATGATAACAAAGATGACGGCGGAAACAGCTCTGTAAAAGCTCTCTGAGGGCCTGAAAAAATGATTGTCTGAATCAAATCTGTTTGCCATATTAAAACCTCTTTTAACCGATGGATGTCATGATTCCCATGAGCGGAAGTATTACAGAGAGAAGTATCATACCGACTATGAGAGAGAGTATGATGACGAGCGTTGGCTCAAGGACCGAGATAAGTGCGTAGATCCTCTTGCGGGTGCCGGATTCTATCCTCTCTGAAACCTGCTTCATCGCCTGATCCATTGAACCTGAGCGAAATCCCACGGAGATCATCTGGGAGTAGAAGGATGAAAAGAGTCCTGACTTCTGAAGTGCCTCAGGGAAGCTGTCGCCGTCAAGCAGAAGGTTCCTGCATTCTTCGATCTTTTCCTTCATCGCATCGTCTGACACAAGCTTTTTGACCAGAGAGAGGCCCTCGTAGGTGTCCATGCCGCTCGATAAGGTGAGCACCATACCGCTTGCAAAGCGCTCTGTCTCGATGTCTGACATAAGCTTTTTGGTGGGACCAAATGCCTTTAGCAGTTTCCTGAAGTTCTCTCTGCCGCTGACTGCCTTGGTGAAGTAGAAAAAGCATGCCGCGAAAAGAACAAGTATCATCACCATGACGATGGAGTAGCGGTTCAGCGCATTTCCGAGATTTAAAAGAGACTGCGCAAAGCCTGTCATACTGGTCCCGAGCTGTGCAAAGACCTGCTCGAAGATGGGAAGGACCTTGGTTATGAGGACCAGCACAACAATCAGCATCATGAAGACCATGATGAGAGGGTAGCTGACAGCGCTCTTAATGCTGCTCTCTATGTTCTCCTCGCGGTCGTAGTAGTCAGCCAGTGACTCCATGACTACGTCCATATTTCCGGATTCCTCGCCTATATTGACCATGTGGACGACATACTCGGGGAAGACCCCGCTCATTTCAAGGGCGACGTGGAATTTTTCACCGGAGTGAAGAACCTGCGCGAGAGAGGTGAGTATTTTTTGGGCGGACTTATCAGGGGTGTCCTCCAGGAGGATATCGACACCGTCCTGCGGCGCGATGCCCGCTCTCAAAAGAAGTGACATCTGCCTGCAGAAGCTCGATATCTCGCTGCTGTTCAGAGCTTTTGTTCCTGTAATCTTACTCATGGTGCCTCCAAGTTTAATAAATATATTTCACTGAATAGTTTGAGCCGTCGCCAATGAAGTCCTTTAATGACTTGTCTTTGGTGTTGGATGCAAAGGTTGGATCCATAAGCTCCCAGTCTGTTCCGTTGAACTCGATCATGCCGTTTACCCAGCCGATATCTTCTATATAAGTAGAGAGCCAGGCGTGGTAGACGCTTCCTGCGTAGCCGACCTCCATTCTGGTGGGGATCTTCTGGGAGCGCAGGATCGAAGTCATAAGCGCGGCATAGTCGAGGCAGATACCCTTTTTCGACTCAAGGACCTCATCGATGTCCGGAAGGTACCCGCTCTGAACTGTCTCGGCCTCATCGTAATCATAGGAGATATTGCCGATGATGTAGTTGTAAACCTCCGATACGACTTCGAGGTCAGAGTTGCATACATACGCAAGGTCGGCGCCTTTTTTGACGGCGCTGCTACTGCTCTCGAAATTCACGTACTGGTTGGGATATAGAAAAGGAGAGAACTCATTGGGCATCTTTACGGATATCTCCTGTGAGAATGCCTGCGAGTACTGTGTTCCCTCGATATTTTCAAAGACGTTTATCATATACTCCCCGTCGCCTGACTGCAGGGGAAAGACCTCCTCGGTCGGAGCTGTGGTCGTCAGATTGTAGGTGTAGGTGATCTGCGTCGGTCCTGTGATCTGAAGCTTGACCTTTGGCGATGAGCCAAGATATGAGACAACAACGTAGCCCTCTGAACAGTTTGATGCGTCGAGCCTTGCGTACGCATTCTCATAGACGGTTTCGCCGCTTGCAACCGGCACAAGACAAACAGGGGTGTTGTCGCGGCTTCCCTTTTCGCGCGGTGCCTCTTCTTTGGGAGAAGCACCTGCGCTTTCTCCTGATTGGGCTTGCTGTGAGGCGGAAGGAGAGGATACATCCGCTCCTGAAGAGGCACCTCCACATGCGCTCAGAGACAGGACCATGACCGCGATTGCTGTCAGCATTATCGTGTATGAAGTTTTATTTGTTTCTCGTTTATTTAACTTCATGATTATAATTCTACTACATTATGAAAAATGATTAAAACCGTTTCCGGCAACGGACCGATACGGCTGTTTCTCACAGGCTGTGGGGGATGGGATTCCTCTTATCAAAGGTAAAATACTCTCTAAAGCCCGCATCAATGGCAATCTGCTGCATTCTGTCAAAACCGCATGCAATCGGTGCAGGTTTGTGCGCGTCGGATCCGAAGGTGATGACCATGCCGCCGAGCTCCTTAAAGCGTGATATTATCTCCGGGCAGGGATTTGGGGATGATTTTATGTCTTTTCCAAGCATCTTCGAGTTGAGGTCGAGCCCCTTTCCGCGCCCGGCAAGGTGTCTTAATATTGGATCGATGTACGATGAAAAGAGCTCGTACCTGTAGACTGCATCAGCGTCGGGGGCATAGCGGGTTACGTAGTCGAGATGCCCTAAGACGTCGTAGTTGTCAAACAGCTCAATGTTTTCAAGGGTTGACTCAAAGTATCTTTTTATCAGATCTTTTGAATCTTTCCCCTCCCACATATCCTTGTAGTAGGGGTCCTTTCTGTCAACAAGGTGCATCGATGCTATGACAAAATCAAAGTTATAAGAAGATACAAAGTCAGCGTTTTGCTTTGCAATCTGAGTCTGCATCCCGACTTCAACTCCGAATTTAAGTTTTATCCTGCCTTCGTATCTCTTTTTCATCTCATCAAGTTCTTTTTTATAAGAAAGAACGTCCAAAATAAAAGGATCATCCGGAAGATCATACCCTGTCGGGTAGTCCATGTCCATGTGCTCGGTGAAGCAGATCTCTGAAAGCCCCTTTTGTATTGCGCTCTCGATCATGTCAGCCATCGGAGCAGTTGAATCTCCGGAGTTATGGGTGTGAAGATGATAATCTGCGATTATTGGCATAATATCCTCCGCATATGGTGTTTGTGCATAAAAATCCAACAATCATTTTAGCGAAAATTTACCACTTAATCTAGCATATTTTTAATATTCTCACTTGATTTATGAGCAAAAGTTTATTAGAATTGAAGTTGCTGATAAAAAATTATCAATTAAGTTATCAAATTCATTTTAGGAGGAACTTAAAATGGCAGTAAAAGTAGCAATCAATGGTTTTGGACGTATCGGTCGTCTTGCATTCAGACAGATGTTTGAGCACGAGGGAACAGAGATCGTAGCTATCAACGATCTTACAGCACCCAAGATGCTTGCTCACCTTCTGAAGTACGACTCTTCACAGGGCAAGTACAAATATGCTGACAAGGTTGATTTCGATGACGATTCAATCACAGTTAACGGCAAGAAGATCACAATTTACAAAGAGGCAGATGCCAAGAATCTTCCTTGGGGAAAGCTTGGAGTAGACGTTGTTCTTGAGTGTACAGGTTTCTACACATCTAAGGACAAGGCACAGGCTCATATCGATGCCGGCGCTAAGAAGGTTGTTATTTCTGCTCCTGCCGGAAATGATCTTCCTACAATCGTATACAATGTTAACCATGAGACACTTACAGAGAACGACAACATCATCTCTGCTGCATCATGCACAACAAACTGCCTTGCACCTATGGCTAAGGCTCTCAACGATTTCGCACCTATCCAGTCAGGTATCATGGCTACAATCCACGCTTACACTGGCGATCAGATGATCCTCGACGGACCTCAGAGAAAGGGCGACCTCAGAAGAGCACGTGCAGGCGCTGTTAACATCGTTCCCAACTCAACAGGCGCTGCAAAGGCTATCGGTCTTGTTATCCCTGAGCTCAACGGCAAGCTCATCGGCGCTGCTCAGAGAGTACCTGTTCCTACAGGTTCAACAACACTCCTCTTCGCAGTTGTTAAGTCCGACAAGGAGATTACAAAGGAGTCCATCAACGAGGCTATGAAGAAGGCTTCTGATCCTGAGACATTCGGATACAACGAGGACGAGATCGTATCTTCAGATATCGTTGGTATGACCTTCGGTTCACTCTTCGATGCAACCCAGACAATGGTTACAAAGGTTTCTGATGATCTCTATGAGGTTCAGGTTGTTTCATGGTATGACAACGAGAACTCTTACACATCACAGATGGTTAGGACAATCAAGTACTTCGAGAAGTTCGTTAAGTAATCACCTGGCGAGGTCTTTTCGAGCCTGGTGTACTACTTAGTCCTGGCGAGCGCGAAGCGCGAGAGCAGGACTTCCTTGTGAAGACTGTTATCGTAGCGCGAGAGCAGAACTTCCTTGTGAAAACCACGCGATACTAATAGGATTCATTGAGGTCCGGTCCACATGGACCGGACCTTTTTACATGCACAAGATTTTTTAAGGAGGGTTTTATAAATGGCATTAAACAAAAAGTCAGTTGACGACATCAATGTTAAGGGCAGACGTGTTCTTGTACGCTGCGACTTCAACGTTCCCTTAAAGAACGGCGAGATCACAGATGAGACCAGGATTGTGGCTGCACTTCCCACGATCAAGAAGCTCATCAAGGACGGCGGCAAGGTTATCCTCTGCTCACACCTCGGCAAGGTTAAGAACGGCCCCAACGAGGGAGAGTCACTTGCACCCGTTGCAAAGAGACTTTCAGAGAAACTCGGCAAGGATGTTAAGTTCATCAGCGATTACAACGTAACAGGCGCAACAGCAACAGGTGCTGTTGAGGCTATGAATGACGGAGATGTTATCCTTCTTCAGAATACACGTTTCAGGGGCAAGGAAGAGACCAAGCCCGAAGAGGCAGGCGATGCTTTTGCAAAAGAGCTTGCAGACCTCGCAGACGACTATGTATGTGACGCATTCGGATCAGCTCACAGAGCGCACGCATCCGTAGCAGGCGTTACAAAGTTCATCACAGAGAAGGGCGGCACAAACGCGGTTGGATACCTCATGCAGAAGGAAATCGACTTCCTCGGAAATGCGGTTGAGAATCCTGTAAGACCTTTCGTAGCGATCCTCGGCGGCGCTAAGGTTGCTGACAAGCTCAACGTTATCAACACCCTGCTCGATAAGTGCGACACCCTCATCATCGGCGGCGGAATGGCCTACACCTTCTTAAAGGCAAAGGGATATGAGGTTGGAAATTCACTTCTCGACGAGAGCAAGGTTGATTACTGCAAGGAGATGATGGACAAGGCTGAGAAGGCCGGCAAGAAGATCCTCCTTCCTGTTGATACCGTTTGCATCGATGCTTTCCCTGATCCTATCGACAATCCCAACATCACAACAGTAGTTGTTGATGCTGACAAGATCCCTTCAGACAAAGAGGGCGCTGATATCGGACCTAAGACAATCGAGCTCTATGCTGATGCTGTTAAGTCAGCAAAGACAGTTGTATGGAACGGACCTATGGGCGTATTTGAGAATCCTGTTCTTGCTGAGGGAACAAGGGAGGTTGCAAAGGCTCTTTCTGAGACAGAGGCAACAACTATCATCGGCGGCGGCGACAGCGCAGCAGCTGTTAATCAGCTTGGCTACGCTGACAAGATGAGCCACATCTCAACAGGCGGCGGCGCTTCACTTGAGTTCCTCGAGGGCAAGAAGCTTCCCGGAGTATATGCAGCTGACGACAAAGCGTAATAAATGAGTCATAGATACGGCATTTCTGCTTGCAGAAAATGACGTATCCATGACGAATAAACCGGATGAGCAATATCACGTGCGCAGCACGGAAGAGATATTGCGAAGACTGGTAGGATTTTGAGAGCGAAGCGGAAAAATCCGTATTACGCTCTGTTATGAAAGGAGAATAGTAATGGCAAGAAGACGTATTATCGCCGGAAACTGGAAGATGAACAAGACTCCCAGTGAGGCAGTAGCTCTCTGCGAAGAGCTTAAGGATCTTGTAAAAAATGATGACGTGGACGTAGTTTACTGCGTTCCAGCAATTGATATCGTACCTGTTGCAGAGGCAGTTAAGGGCACAAACGTACATGTTGGCGCTGAGAACTTCTACATCGAGGACAAGGGTGCTTTCACAGGTGAGATTTCAGCTCCCATGCTCAAGGATGCGGGAGTTGAGTATATCATTATCGGTCACTCAGAGAGAAGAGACATCTTCGGTGAGAACGATGTACTTATCAACCAGAAGGTTAAGAAGGCATTCGCAGCAGGCTTAAATCCTATCCTCTGCTGCGGTGAGTCCCTTGCGCTCAGAAAGGCTGACACCTACAAGGAGTGGATCAGAAGACAGATCACATGGGACCTTGACGGCGTAACAGCAGATCAGGTAAAGAAGCTTGTCATCGCTTACGAGCCTATCTGGGCTATCGGAACAGGCGAGACAGCAACAGCTGATCAGGCTGAGGAAGTTTGCGGACTTATCCGCTCACTTATCGCTGAGCTCTACGATCAGGCTACGGCTGACGAAGTTCGTATCCAGTACGGCGGATCAATGAATGCCGGAAACGCTGCGGAGCTTTTATCAAAGCCCAACATCGACGGCGGTCTCATCGGCGGAGCAAGCCTTAAGCCTGACTTCGGCAAGATTGTTAATGCTTAATAAGTGATATATAATACTGAAAAAGTCTTAAAAAGGCGGATTCTTTTGGTGAACCTTACCAATAGAATCCGTTTTTTATTTTGTACCATTTTTTTGGCATGTAAGTTCATTGTCTTTCCGCATGCATATTCTTCTTGTTTATATACATGTTATTGTCTGCACGTTTAAAGACATTTATTGCACCGGCATCTTTACTGCTGTCATATGTGGCATAGCCGATTGCAGCAGAAACAGCCTCCCAGGGAGGAAGCTCCTTGTTATTTGAAAGATCCAGAAGCTGCTTGTTAAACTGATCTATCAGAGAATCAATATTTTCCAGATCATGACCTTTCAGGATTATTGCAAATTCGTCGCCGCCTATCCTGAAAACAGGAGAGTGCGCAAATATAACACAGACTATCCTGCAGATGTTTTTGATGGCTTCGTTGCCCTTGTCGTGACCGTAAGTGTCATTGATGACCTTGAGGTAGTTTAGGTCAACGACTCCGATTCCAAATTCAGTTTTGCCCAGTTGGAGATTCCATTCAAGCGACTTGATCTCATTATCATACGCAGTTTTATTTCTTATTCCGGTAAGTGAATCCCTGTTCGCAAGAGCCTCCAGCTGGGAGTTCTTATCCTGCATATCACTTAATTTCCTGTCTTTGTCGATGAGGTCCGAGGCGTAATCCCGTATATCTTCGACCATTGATGAAATAGAGTCTGACAAAGATTCTATTTCATCGTGAGTATGTATGTTCAGGTCATCCATCACAAGCTCTGATACAGGAGCGCGTTTTCGGCATTTGTCCTCTATCATTCCGGTGGCATTTTCAAGGCTTTTGATAGGACGGACAATCCGCTTGTTATACCATTTGTTGAGCGCAACGATTACCAGGAACCCTGCAATGAGGGCAACTATGACAGTTGCAGTTGCATAGGTATAGGCTGCCTTATAAATGTCATCAATAAGAATATCGCCACATATGACTGCAACAGGTTCTCCTTTGCTGTTTATAAGAGGACGGATAGCAGTATATATTTTTCCAAAATCAGTATCATTTCTGAAGTAGGTGACAGTTGTATCCGTATCCATGCGGTTCATGTACTGAATGGCAACTTCCCGGGGATAGGCAACACCTGTGTAGTTTCCAAGATCCGTAAGTCCATCGGTTCCATCTGCTTTTCCCCATGAAGTATATGCAGCAAAGACATCCATCATGTTATCCGGAGGATCTGCCTTTAACGGTTCGATGATATATATATAATACAGGTCGTGGGTTTCTTTGAAATTATTGGCCAGTGTTTGGAGATTAAGGTATTTATCTGACTTGACACCGGTACGCATACATGCTTCAAGGTCGTCGACGTCTATGCACCTGCATAAAAAGTTGATGGAATCACCGGCGTAGTTCTGATAACGGCCTATCATATTTCTTCTATAGATGTTAAAACATAAAGCTCCCACAGAGACTGATATGAATACAACAATTATGACGCTGATACGGATCAGCGATTTCTGAAGGGAGTTTTTCATTTTCTTATTGTTCATGTCTGTGCCTCCGTATATGTTAATTCAGAAGGTGGAACCTACTTTGAAAAATGTTGAAATACCGTTTCATTTTAATTGTAACTTGAATCATGCCGTGACTCAACTAAAAGCTATATAAACGACTGCTTTTTGTGATCGTAACCAATGCAGGTCTCCTTATTAGTTCAAATAAGCAGATGGTTGCTGACAACAAAAGTGAAAAGAGAGATAATATAGAAAAAGAAAAAACTCCCTGCAAAGCTGCAAGGGGCTTTTGAAGTAATATAAACAGGAGATCGAATGAGACTTTTTTCCATAAAAAATGGACAGGCCAAAGAGGCGAAATCGCTGTTGTTGCCGGATACGGTAAAGGCGATAGAGAAGGGCCTCCCGGTCACTGCCATCATAGCGGAGGAAGATGAGAGGGCTGTTGGAGCTGCAGCCGGAATTGCGGACGGCGATGTGTTCAGGCTGCTGAGCATATATGTGGAGCCGGAATACAGGAAAAGGGGCATAGGAAGAGCTCTTTTGGAGAAGCTTGAAGAGATCGTGGCCGTCACAGGGCGTCTTATAAGAGCTGAGTACACCGCGGCAGGCGAGGATCTTGAGGCTCTTGCACCCTTCTTTTTGCACCTTGGATACAGGGATGATGCGCAGAACAGACCGGGATACTACATCGGAAAGATAGGCAATCTGACAGAGGATGAGACAATTCCGGATCTTCCGGAAAACTTCTCCTTATCATTTCTTGATGATATTGGGGAGAAGACTCTTTCAGATTTTCAAAAAACAACGGAGATCGACTTTACGGCAGGTACAGTCCTTAAGGATGTGAGCTGCGCTGTTCTGATGGAAGGCACAATTAAGGCGTATATTGTTGTCGAAAGAGTGGAAAAAAAGATTCTCAAGGTGGAGGAAATCGATTCGGAAATATCTGACCACAGGATGCTGTCAGCCTTAGTTCTCAAAACATGCAGGAAGCTAAAGAAGAAGTTTGACCCGGAAGTAAAGCTGGTGGTGCTGGTACTTGGTGATAAGCCGTCAAGGACGCTCAGGTCGGTGATGGGCGATGCCGCTTCTTGTTCCTATTCATTTATCAAGTGATGTGAAGATCAAAAGCTGACATCATTAAGGAACTGTTCAAGTTATTTCGCTACAGTTCCTAAGCAGGAGGTTTTATCTATGGAAGGCATGGGTGAAGTAAAGAAACAGATTAATAAACCGTTGCAGGAGATTCAGGTTACCTCAGAAAAAAATAAAGAGGACTCTGTCTATGACCTGAATAAATCAGAGCTTATTCAGCCTGAGGAGCAAATAAACTTCGAAAAGGAAAAGGACTCAGCCCTTGATATCATGGTCAAAAACTCCATGGATGCAAATCTGCAGCTTAAGGAGAGACAGAGCGTTCTTTTGACGGTTGAGGATAAGTGGAAGGCCTATGATGAGTACAGAAAGCTCCCGGTACAGAAAATTCCTGAGGCAAGGAGTACCCAAAAGGCCCGTAAAACCGAGGCTGGTGCCCTGAAGAAAGCACAAAAGACATTTTCCTTTGCGGATACATGTACAGTCAGGGAGATGGACAATCTAAAGGCCCATATTAAGTTTTTGCAGGATGGGAAAAAATCTGAAATAACAGGGCAGGATGGCGCTGACAATGAGAGCCTTCTCTCTTTTGTTTCTGACATTGTCTCTCTCGATATGTCGGAGAAGTATCTGACAGATGACTATCTCTCGGACCACATCGGAGAGATGCTTGAGTATTGCAAAAAGCTTGAAATGTTTGGAGAGCTGAGAGACAAGTACCCGAAGTTTTTTTCTTCCATCCCGGACAGCCACCTGATGATACTTGAAGAGCGCTCTGACATGGCAAAAGACCTGAAAGGACTCCTTAATTCTCACCTTGAGCTTCACGGTATAAATGTGGAATATCAGGACGGGGATCCCGGCGCTGTGACCCTCAAAGAGGTTAAGGGCAAAAGCGCACAGGAGCGCAGTCAGAATGAAGAAAACCATGAAAAGGCAAAAGACGCCTACGATAAGCAGTGGAAGGAATTCTATGTAAAGAACATTGAAGAGGCAGGACTTAACAATGCGGCCAGATATACCAGGGGGAAGGCCTATTCCTCCGAGGTGGCTGCTCCAAGGCTTTTTGCAAGAATATCGCAGCTCAATAAAGATGTGCCCTGGGTAAAAGAATCCATAGATGCTGCAAAGGAGGAGATTACCAGGTCGTTCCAGAAGAGGGATGAACTGATAACAGCGCTTAAAGATAATCTGAAAAAGTACGGGGAGTGTAAAACGGCGGAAGAGGTAAGCGCGCGGATTCATATGATAGTTGATTTAAATGCCAGAATCCGCAAGATCACGACGGATGCCGATAAGCTCATCGATTCGCTTAACATACAGGAAGAGCTTAAAGTAAATGAGACCACCAGGGATGCGGTCAAAGCCATGGAAGACAGAAAGGAAGATGGCGGTAATGATTCGGCTTCGATGAAGGAGTTTTCGGCTGCCATGAATGCGATCTACAACTTCCTCGGACAGAAGATGCCGCCGCTTAGTTTTGATGATGAGGCAATTGATGCCGGCTGCCTTCTGGCTGTTAATATCTACAACAGGGCAGAGAAGAGTATTGATAAGTGCCTTAACAAACCGGAAAATTACAACAATTCCGAGGAGATAAAAAAACAGCTGCAGGATGCGAGAGAGCTCTGCAAAAAGGAGAGGAGTCTTTTCAGGCAAAATGTATTTGAGCTGCGAGACCTGATAAAAACGCAGCAGTTAAAGCTCGCAAAGCCGCTTACCTGGGCTGATGCCTTAAAGTATCAGCGCAGCGTTAAGCTCAATGTCAATGGGGAAGACGGCGTTAATATGAAGAAAATCGGCGCGGGTTCTTCGACCATTTACAAGTTTGACTACGAAGGCAAAAGTGTCTTTTTCCGCAAAGGAGAAGTGGTTCCACCGAAGGATAACCAGGAGTTTGTAAAATATTTTCTGGACAAGACAATGGCTGAAGGCAGCTTCATGGAAAGAACTCTTCGCCCGATATTTGAGATCTTTGGCAAAGAGAAAACAATAAACGGTAAGACTATGACAGATTTCTTTAAACCGATGAGAAGAAACAGCAGTGAGGAGATATTTGATGCAGTCTTAAAATCTGATTCAAAGGCAAAAGAGTTTCTTAAAAATATAAAGGACAAGGATGAAATAAAGAAGGTCGGCTCATACCTTACGGAATTTGCAAGATCTGTTTTTCAGCGTGATTTTTGCAAGGGAGCACATATTGGTTATGGAAAGCCCTTGTCCGAGAGGAACGTTGCTACCAGCAGAATGGCCCTCATTCTGGGTATCCCGGGCATGATAGCGGAATCGAGGACGGCTCTTATGCGTGATGGTGACAAGGTGGAGATGGGCAACCTCATGGAGGACACAAAGGGCGAAGAGGTAACTGAGCTGGTAAAAGAGGCCAGGAAAAACGACGGAAAGGTAAGCTATAGCGACGAAGCCATAAGTCAGTTATACACCATTCAGATATTTGATCTTTTGTGTCAGCAGATGGACAGGCATTTTGGAAACTATCACGCGATAACAGAGAGAAAAAACGGCCAGATCATCGTGAAGAAAATCAAGGGAATTGACAATGATATTGCCTTTGGAACCATTAAATATGAGCGTCTAAAAAATGGGCTTAACAGAATCAGGCCGATCACAAATGAAAACATCAAGGGAATGCCCATTGCTTTTTTAAATGCTGTCATGAATCTAAATGATGATGTAGCGGCAAACTCTCTCTGTGACATTCTCGACGCCAAAGAGATAAAAGCGTTCAAGGAACGCCTGAATGGTCTGAGGAATGACATAAAAAACGCTATGGGCGATATAGGACTTAAGAGGGATGTGACAGGTTCTGCGGATGGCTTTGCCGGACGCTACTACTACGAAGGAGAAGAGCAGGACGACACCTTAAGGCAGCTTTTGCAGCTCAAAAAGCAATATGAAATACTTGATTCAAGTCCCAATCAGCAGCTTTTGGGAGATGTTTCGGTATTTCATGAGGGCGTGATCGGTCAGGGAGAGATAAAAAGAAGGATCAAAGAGAGGAGGGAGCAGCTGAAACAACAGAATCAAAACTGATGTCAACAGCTTTTTCTCATAAGCTTTTCTTACCAAAAAGAGGGCAGTTTGATTGTGAGATAGTTCCAATTGAGAAAGAGTCCGGGATGTACTATAATAGGGATATCGACGTGTTATTTTTTTAACACAATATAAGGAGGTATTTTTATTATGGCACGTTTTACATTACCCAGAGATGTCTATCACGGCAAGGGAGCTTTGGAGGCACTCAAGACTCTTGAGGGAAAAAGAGCTATCGTTTGTGTTGGTGGAAGCTCAATGAAAAAGGGAGGATTTCTTCAGAAGGTAGAAGATTATCTGAAGGAAGCCGGAATGGAGGTCGAGCTCTTTGAGGGGATTGAGCCTGATCCTTCAGTTGAGACAGTTATGAAGGGCGCCGAGGCTATGCAGAAGTTCCAGCCCGACTGGATCGTTGCAATCGGCGGAGGCTCACCCATTGATGCAGCCAAGGCTATGTGGATCAAATACGAGTATCCCGAGACAACGTTCGAGGATATGTGCAAGGTATTCGGACTTCCCAAGCTTCGAACAAAGGCTCATTTCTGTGCTATTCCTTCAACATCGGGAACAGCTACGGAGGTTACGGCTTTCTCAATCATTACAGATTACCAGAAGGGTATCAAGTATCCTATCGCTGACTTCGAGATCACACCTGATGTTGCCATCGTTGATCCCGAGCTCACACATACGATGCCGGTTAAGCTCGTTGCACATACAGGTATGGACGCAATCACTCATGCCATCGAGGCCTATGTTTCAACTGCGAACTGCGAGTACACAGACGCTCTTGCAATCCATGCAATCGAGCTCATCCAGAACAACCTTGTTAAGTCCTATAAAGGAGATATGGACTCAAGAGACACAATGCACGATGCGCAGTGCCTTGCAGGAATGGCATTCTCAAATGCCCTCCTTGGAATCGTTCACTCAATGGCTCACAAGACAGGCGCTGTCTTTGCTGACCAGGGTGCACACATCATCCACGGCGCTGCAAACGCAATGTACCTTCCCAAGGTTATCGCCTTCAATGCCAAGGACGAGACAGCCAAAAAGAGATACGGCGTTATCGCTGATTACATGAATCTGGGCGGAGCAAATGACGATGAGAAGGTTAAGCTCCTCATTGATTATCTGCGCAAGATGAACGATGACCTCAACATTCCTCACTGCATACAGCACTACGGTGCAGACGGACTTCCTGCTGATCAGGGCTTCGTTTCTGAGGAAATCTTTAACGAAAGACTCAAAGACATCGCAGCAAACGCTATCCTCGATGCCTGCACAGGGTCCAATCCCCGTCAGCCCAGCCAGGAGGAGATGGAGAAGCTCCTTAAGTGCTGCTACTACGACACTGAGGTTGATTTCTGATATTAGGAACTGCTGACTATTCCTTATAGAAAAAGATTATAGAGCGTGCAGACAGTTTGCTGTCTGCGCGCTTTTATAGTGCTGAGTGGAAGTTACCGTCATGAGGCAGCTCCCGCCCTCCTCACGAGGAGGTGCTTTCATCACACCTACGCCGGCTTTGAGGAAATAAGTTCATCTATTTTTCACAAATTGTCATTTAATCTGTGGTATAAAGGAATATATAATCTTATCAGAAAGACAGGTGGGAAAATGAACAGGAATCAGTTTCAGTATAGAATGCAGAACGGCCTTGCGCAGTTTATGTACGGGCGCAACGGTTTTGACAACATGGCGAGAGCTTTTTATATCGGCTCACTCATTCTTCTTGTGATCAATCTGTTTGCGGCGAATTCAGTTATCTATTTTCTCTGGGTGGGAATGTTCGGATACGCACTGTTTAGAACATTATCAAAAAACATCCCAAAGAGATATGCTGAAAATCAGAAGTTTTTAGCTGCAACCGCCGGGATCAGGAAGAGATTAAATCTTCTTGGACTACAGTGGAGAGACAGAAAGACAAGCAGATACTATATCTGCTCAAAGTGCGGCACACAGATAAGAGTTCCTAAAGGCAAGGGCAGGATCGAGATTACCTGCCCGAGGTGCCAGGAGAAGTTTATCAGGAGAACGTGATATGATGATGGATCCCTACAAGGTGCTTGGCGTTCAGATGGGAGCATCTTACGACGAGATAAAAAGTGCATACAGGAAACTTGCCAAGAAGTATCATCCCGACCTTCATCCCGATGATCCCAAGGCTTCTGAGCGAATGAACGAGATAAACGCCGCCTATGATCTTCTGACCAAGCCTCACGCATCTGATTCAACGAGGCGGAGCGCATACAGCGGCTCGGCCTACGGATCTTCATACAGCGGACAAAACGGTTACGGAAGCTCCTACGGTGGTCAGGGCAGCAGTGGCAGCGGCTCATCCTATGGGCAGCAGGGCTACGGCAGCGCTTACGGAAGCGGTTCATCCTACGGGCAGCAGGATGGATATGGACAATGGTCTGCGTTCAGCGGGCGCAGCGCTTACGATAGTGATAACCCGTTTGGAAGCTTCGGAAACGGCGGGTTTTACTGGAGCTTCGGTCCGATGTTCGGCTCAGGCTTTGGCAATTATCGTAATAGCTACAACAGGCCGGTACGCAGACAGTCCGTATTTGGCAAGCTCATTAAGTGGTTTGTCATTTACCAGATTGTATCCCTTATCATCAGAATGTTTTTCTTTTTCTGAAGCTTTTTCAAATTCCAGATTTTAACAGGGCAGGCTGCAAATATCCAAAAAAAGCAGCCTGCTTATTTTATTCAACAGGAAATTGCTCCGCAATTCAAATTATTAAATAATTTTAAACAGCAATTTTTTCAATGATAATTATGCCAAGTCATGTTAAAATGTAACTATGTGTGAAAGCGGTTACATTCAGTCAAGATTTGCAAGTTTTTGATGTAAAAATGAAGTGAAAATGAAAATTGTTTACTTTATTATGGGTATACATCGAATTAAAGCGTTTCGTGACCGCTTTTAAGAGAAGGTTTTCTATCAAATGGGAATGGAGGTTACTATGGAACTCAGGACAGCATGTTCGCCAAAGGACGAGAAGTACTACGACACCACAAGGCTTCGCGAGGAATTCCTTATCGATGATCTGTTTAAGCCTGACGAGATCAAGCTCATTTACAGTCACATCGACAGGATCATCACGGGATCTGCGGTGCCGGTAAAAGAAGAGCTTAAGCTCGTGGCGGGAGACGAGCTCAGAGCGGAATACTTTTTACAGAGAAGGGAAATGGGTGTCATCAATATCGGCGGTGATGGCATTATCAAAATAGACGGAAAGAACTACGATGTGGATTACAAGCAGGGCATGTACATCGGAATGGGATCAAAGGACGTATCCTTTGCCAGCAAGGACGCATCTAAGCCTGCAAAGTTCTACTTAAACAGCGCACCTGCACACAAGACATATCCCACAGTTCTCATTAAGAGAGAGGGTACACCTTCAGATGATGTTGTCATCATCAAGGACGAGAACAAGAAGGAACTCGGATCACTCGAGCAGGCAAATCACAGAGTCATCAACAAATATATTCTCCCCGGACAGGTAGAGACCTGTCAGCTGGAGATGGGCATGACAGAGCTTCAGCCCGGATCGGTCTGGAACACAATGCCCTGTCACACACATGACCGCAGAATGGAGGTCTATCTCTACTTTGATATTCCCGATGACGCTTTCGTTGTACATCTTATGGGAGAGCCGACAGAGACAAGGCACATAATCATGAGAAATGAGCAGGCAGTCATCAGCCCCAGCTGGTCAATCCACTCAGGGTGCGGCACACAGGCCTACACCTTCATCTGGGGAATGGTCGGAGAGAATCAGGACTTTGACGACATGGACGACTGTGCTATGCAGGATCTGAAATAACTGATATTGGAATTCAGATTCATATAACGCTTTGCAATCCGTATACAAGTAACACAAAACATATAACACATTTTTTAGGAGGGTAACAAAATGGCAGACTTTTTAAAGAACTTTTCACTCGAAGGCAAAGTAGCCTGGATCACAGGCGCTTCCTACGGCCTTGGACTTGCTTATGCAGTAGCATACGCTGAGTCCGGCGCAAAGATCGTTTTCAACGACATCAACCAGGATCTCGTTGACAGAGGAATGGCTGAGTATGAGAAGCGCGGCATCAAGGCTTTCGGCATGGTATGTGACGTAACCAAAGAGGATCAGGTAAACGCTTTTGTTGAGGCTGTTGAGAAGAATGTCGGAACAATCGATATCCTCGTAAACAATGCCGGCATCATCAAGAGAATCCCTATGGTAGAGATGACAGTTGATGAGTGGAACCAGGTTATAAACGTAGACCTCACAGGTCCTTTCATCTGCTCCAAGGCAGTTCTTCCTGCAATGATCAAGAAGGGATCAGGCAAGATCATCAACGCATGTTCAATGATGTCAGAGTTTGGCCGTGAGACAGTTTCAGCTTACGCTGCAGCTAAGGGCGGACTCAAGATGCTCACAAGGAACATCTGCTCTGAGTATGGTCAGTACAACATCCAGTGTAACGCCATCGGACCCGGCTACATCGCTACACCTCAGACAGCTCCTCTTCGCGAGAAGCAGGCAGACGGATCAATGCATCCTTTCGACAGGTTCATCCGTTCCAAGACACCCGCTCAGAGATGGGGCAAGACAGAGGACCTCATGGGACTTGCAGTATTCCTTGCATCTCCTGCATCTGATTTCATCAACGGACAGGTTGTTTACATCGATGGCGGTATCTCAGCTTACATCGGACAGGATCCTAACAACCTTGATCCCAGCAAGTTCACAGACATCGACGAGAGCCAGGCACAGTAATTTATGAAAAAAGTGCAAATAGTCATTCGCCGCGCATGCCTGCATGAAAGCGGTGAAATGGCTTTACACTATAATAATTTGTGACAAAACCATATATTTTTAAGTGATTAAAAAGAGAGGCAAAAAATGGATAAGATTTGTGAAGAGCTTTACAGAATCGGTATCGTTCCGGTAATCGCAATTGATGATGCAAAGGACGCTGAGCCCCTTGCAGAGGCGCTCATAAAGGGAGGTCTTCCCGCTGCTGAGGTTACATTCCGTACCGCAGCTGCTGAGGAGGCTATCAAGATCATCTCCAAGAAGTTCCCTGAGATGGTTGTAGGCGCAGGCACAGTCCTCAACAAGGACCAGGCTGACAGAGCCAAGGCAGCAGGCGCCAAGTTCATCGTAAGCCCCGGATTCAACAGATCAAACGTTGAGTACATCCAGTCAATCGGTGTTCCGGTAGTTCCCGGAACAGCTTCACCCGGAGAGGTTGAGCAGGCAATAGAGCTTGGACTTGAGTGTGTTAAGTTCTTCCCTGCAGAGCAGAATGGCGGTATTGCCAAGATTAAGGCTATGGCAGCTCCTTACACCAAGATGCACTTCATGCCCACAGGCGGCGTAACAAAGGCAAACTTAAACGACTACCTGAGCTTCAACAAGGTATTCTGCTGCGGCGGAACATGGATGGTTAAAAAGGACCTCATCGCTGCCGGCAAGTTCGATGAGATTGAGGCTATGACAAGAGATGCTGTAAACGCTATGCTCGGCTTTAAGCTCAAGCACATCGGCATCAATCAGGACAGCCCTGAGGCTGCTGAGGGCGTTGCTGATATGTTCGACAAGTTCTTTGGCTTTACCAAGAAGGTTGGCAACTCATCAGTATTTGCGGGTTCTTTTGTAGAGGTTATGAAGGCAAAGGGACGCGGAGACTGCGGACATATCGCGATCGGTTGCAACAACATTGACAGAGCTGTTTACCACCTTCAGAAGCAGGGCGTTAAGTTCGAAGAGGCTTCTCTTTCATACGATGCTGAGGGACACCTTAAGAACGCATACCTCGAGGACAACTTCGGCGGATTCAGGGTACACCTTGGAAAGAATGAGTAATCGCCTGGAAGAGAAACTGTTTATCGTCCGGAAAATGAAAACAAACCGTGAAATAATTAGAAGAGCATAAAAATAATTATACGAAAGGAAAAAAGAACAATGGCAAAAAAGGTTGTTACATTTGGAGAGATCATGCTGCGTCTGCAGCCCGATAACTATTTAAGATTTGTACAGGTTGACCATTTCGAGGCTACATTCGGCGGTGGAGAGGCAAACGTATCTGTTTCACTTGCTAACTACGGACTTGATTCCGTATATGTAACCAAGCTTCCCAAGCATGAGATCGGCCAGGCTGCTGTAAACTCACTCAGAAAGTTCGGCGTTGATACATCCAAGATCGCACGCGGCGGCGACAGAGTTGGTATCTACTACAACGAGAAGGGCGCATCACAGAGAGGCTCAAAGTGCATCTACGACAGAGCACATTCAGCAATCGCTGAGGCTGTTCCTTCAGACTTCAACTGGGATGAGATCTTCGATGGAGCTGAGTGGTTCCACTTCACAGGTATCACACCCGCTGTAAGCGATTCACTTGCTGCTATCACACTTGAGGCCTGCAAGGCTGCAAAGGCAAAGGGCATCACAGTTTCATGTGACCTCAACTACAGAGGAAAGCTCTGGAGCAAGGAGAAGGCAGGCAAGGTTATGGGCGAGCTCTGCCAGTATGTTGATGTTTGTATCGCCAACGAGGAGGATGCCGGCGACGTATTCGGAATCAAGGCTTCTTCAACAGACGTTACAACAGGTAAGCTCAACAGAGAGGGCTACATCGAGGTTGCCCGGAAGCTCACAGAGAAGTTTAACTTCAAGAAGGTTGCCATCACCCTTCGTGAGTCACTTTCTGCAAATGACAACAACTGGAGCGCTATGCTCTACACAGACGGACAGGCTTACTTCTCCAAGAAGTACGCACTTCGTATTGTTGACCGTGTAGGCGGCGGCGATTCATTCGGCGGCGGACTTATCTACAGCTGTGTAAATGCTTTTGATCCTCAGCAGACCATCGAGTTCGCTGTTGCAGCATCAGCACTTAAGCACTCCATCGAGGGAGATTTCAACCTCGTATCAGTTGACGAAGTTGAGAAGCTCGCAGGCGGAGACGGCTCAGGACGTATCCAGAGATAATTAAAAAATTAAAAAAATATTAAAAAGCGTCATGCTTATTTAACTGCATGGCGCTTTTTTTGTATAATGAAAGTTATGGAAGTTCAAGGTTGGGTAATACTTAATTTTTATACTGCGCTTTTGCTGGTCCTTCTTTTTATTTTTGAGACCAAAGCCCCAAGGACAAGTGCCGGAAGACGTTTTAATGAGCTCGATTTCATGACACTTTTACTTGTGGTATGCGAAACTATAGGACACATAGGCGAGACTTTTCCCGATAAGTATCTGGTTCTGATGAAGGTGGGATATTATCTTATATATATCCTGGACCCCGTGGACTATGTCTTTTTTATACTGTACATCAACTGCTGGATCAACGATAAGGCGGGGCTTGATATCAAAAAGAGATTTCTTTTTGTGTACAAGGCGTTTGTGGTTGTCAATTTCATTGGAATAACTCTGGATATGGTTCTGGGGCTGAAGCTCTTTTATTACTTTGACGGGCTGAATTACTGCAGGGGACCGCTTTTCTTCGGGAGAGCTGCGATACTTCTTGTCTTGTGTGTGATGATGTCGCTCTACACTATTGTGTGCTGGAAGAACATATTTGAGGGGTACAGGTTTGCGGTCTTTGCCCTTCCCACGATGGCAACTCTCGGAGCAGCGATCCAGATATTCTTTACCAATATGACCACAACCTATGCGGCCATTTCGATAGGCCTTCTGATACTGTTTTTCTATATTCAGTCCAAGAACCTGGATGTGGATTATCTGACAGGCGCTCTGAACAGGCGAGGCCTCGATATCAGGATGGAAGAGGCGGTAAAAAATGCCCAGTCATCGGGCAGGCTCTTTTCCGCGATCATGCTGGACCTGGACCACTTTAAGCAGATAAATGACACCTACGGGCACTCGGAGGGAGATTATGCATTAAAAACAGTGGCAGATCTTTTGTTCAAGGTTTTTTCACACAGGTCGGCAATTGGGTGTTTCGGCGGAGATGAGTTCTGTGTCATCACAGACATCGCCTCGGAAGAGGAGCTGGGTGAGAAGGTCGAGATCATGGACGACGAGCTGGACAAGCTGAACTACTGGACCGAGAAGCCCTACAAGCTTGAAGTCAGCATGGGGCACATGATCTACGACAGGGAAAAGAACATGAGCGCCAAGGAGTTCCAGATGGCTATCGATGAGCTTATGTACATCCAAAAGCGCAAGCATCATCTTGCGGACAACAGAAGGTGATCCGGAAAAGAAAATGCTTCTGGGATATAATTCATTAGGAAAGAAGGCCATGAAGATGACCCTCGAATTCCGAGAAGCAGGTCTCTTCAATCTTGCGCATGAAGACGGTGACTTCGCCCTCCTCAAAGTATAGCTCAAAGTGAACGGAGCCCACGCACTCACCTATGAGGTGCGCGCGGATGTAGAGGACATTGTCACGGCTCCACATACCGCCTGCCGTGTAAGGAATATTGTATATCGGAAAGAGCCCTTCGCACATTGCGCCGATCTTAAAGGCAATCGTGTGGAGGGTATTGTTTTGTCTGAAGGTTAGGCGGCAGGGGGAGTCACCGTGCCTGCTACCACCGGCTGCTTCTGAGGAAGCTTCTTTGTAAGGCTCAGAGGTTACTTTTGAATAAGCATCTTTTGGAAGTTCAATAGAGAGTGCCTCAAAGCCCTGCTTGTTGGGATCGAGCTTGTAGGTACCACCGGTAAAGAGAGTGCTGCCGGAAATCACCTGCTCTGATGTTGTATGCCTTTCCAAGCTTGCCCGGTCTGCAGCTGAATCAGCACTTATGCGCATAATATCCCTGGTAGCGCCCGTGCCTGTATAGGCGTAATTCTCCGGAAGGCGCGGAGGGAAAATACGAAGTGTGTCCGCATATTCTATAAGGTGCCTGTACGCGTCTGATGGCTGTGAAGGTACCTCTGATGAGCTGACTGTTTCGTCTCCGGACAAATCCTGTGCACATTCACTTCCAAGGAGATTATCGTAGATCGCATCGTATATTATCTGGTTGCCACCCTGCATACCCTGGGTGTCGGCTGTCGTCATGACAAGCAGGTCTGCACCCGGAATGCTGATGGCGAGCTGACCACCCATACCGTAGAGCACAAAGCCGCCCTTTTCATTCTGCCAGATCTGCATCCCGTAGCCCTGCGTCTCGCTGGGAAGAGGCCCTGTCACATAGTTGTCGGAGAGGTTAGATGTCGCTTCTCTGACGAAATCCTCGGGAATGAGCTGACGAATCTGTCCATCGGAGCAGGTGATCCTGCCGTTATTTGCAAGTATGTACAGAAACTTGAACACGTCCATTGGAGTTGCCATCAGTCCGCTTCCGCCCATGGATACGCCAAAAGGGTCTTTGACCATGTAGGAGTTTTCGCTGAAGTCGACATGGCAGAGCATTTTCCCTTTCATGTAGGTCAGCATATCCGTTCCGGAGAGCTTTTCGACCAAGGCGCAGAGAACGTGGGCAGCTGAGGTGTCGTAGTGGAACACAGTTCCCGGCTTGTGAGTAGGCGTAACCTTGAAAAAGCTCTCAACCCAGTCTGACTTCATGTTGACCTTGTAGGTGGTTGAGGCGTGGCAGGTGCGCATCATAAGCATGTTGCGGATGGTCATCATCCTGATCCACGGGTGGGTGCTCTCGTCAACATACTCGGGAAAGTATTTGATTATTGGATCATCAAAGTCTATTTTTCCTTCTTCCCGTAAAAGAGCCACGGCTACGGCACTAAAGCTCTTACTGATCGAGAACATCCTGTGGAGCGTGTCTTCTTTGTAGGGCGCGTAGTATTTCTCAAATACAATCCTGTCGTTCTTCATGATGATGAGCGAGTGCATTGGTACATTCTTATTATCAAGTGTCCTAAGGACCTTCTCTATATCTGCTGAACATAGGCCTGCTTCTTCGGGCAGAGCTCTTTTAAATGTGAACATGTCATTGTCCTCCTGTAATCATTATAATTGAAAGATGCCCGTTGTTGGGGTATAATTTATGATACCGACGCAAAAAAGTGTTACAATTCATTCGCTACTCATGTCCACATGAATGTATCATTTTGCGATATAACTTTATATGTGAGGTAAACAATGTCATCAATAATCCAGAACAAACAGGTTTTTAATAATGAGGTTCCTTTCTGCAGGGTCTACAGCATGGACAGCAAGAAGCAGCTCGAGGAGAGGTTTCTTGCACATCGCATCTCGTACTTCATAGAGTGGCAGGAGAAATCGATCTTCCAGAAGCTATTCGACAGGAACGGCAACAGAATTGTGTGTACCTTCAAGATCAACAAGGGCGATATCACAAAGGCCAAAGAGCTTGCTCAGGGAATTGAGGGCATCAAGTTCAAGGACTACGGGGAGATCAAGAACACCGAGCGCATCAAGAAGAGAGCGGAGATCCTCAAGGAGGACGGCATCGGAATGGAGGTTCCCAATAAGCTTCGGTTTGAGAATCCTCCACAGGAGATGGCAGAAGAAAGCAGTGCCGTAATAGCTGAAGAAAAAAGCGAGTGAACTACAGGGCAGGGAATTAACTCCCTGCCTTTTTTCCATATAGTAATGAAAGTGAGATAAAAATGCCTGATAATAAAAAAGAAACCTATCCAAAGCGAAAAAAAGCAAATACAGATATGCGTAAAATCCCCAAAAAAGAAGGTTGGGAAACAAAAAATAAAGATGACAGGAAGGATACGCCAGCTAAAAAGGTGAGTCGCTGCCCGTACTCCAAAAAGTGCGGGGCTTGTCAGATGATAGATATGCCCTATAACAAGCAGCTCAAAAAGAAGCACGCCCGTGTGCAGGAGCTCTTAGAGCCGTTTACGAGGGTTGAGGCATTTGTCGGAATGGATGAGCCTGAGCACTACCGCTGCAAGGTGCACGCGGTCTTTACCCATGACAAAAAAGGGAATCCGCTATCAGGCATATACAGAGAGGGAACGCATGAGGTTGTGCCTGTGGATGGGTGTCTTCTGGAGGACGAGAAGGCAGATGCCATCATAGCTTCGATAAGAGGTATGCTTAAATCCTTCAAGATAAAGACTTACGACGAGGACAACGGCTACGGACTCCTACGCCATGTCCTGATCAGAATCGGTAAAAACACAGGCGAAATCATGGTGGTGCTGGTCACGGTATCCCCGATTTTTCCGTCCAAGAACAACTTCGTCAAAGCTCTTTTAAAGGAGCATCCCGAGATCACAACGATTGTTATGAACGTCAACGACAAGCAGACCAGCATGATACTGGGTGACAAGGAAAAGCCTATGTACGGACCCGGCTTTATCTATGATGAGTGCTGCGGTATGAGGTTTAAGATAAGCCCCAAGAGCTTCTACCAGGTCAACCCTGTTCAGACCGAAATCCTGTATAATTCAGCCCTTGATATGGCAGAGCTGTCGGGAGACGAAGTGGCTCTTGACTGCTACAGCGGAGTCGGGACAATCGGCATCATCGCAGCGAGGCGTGTAAAAGAGGTAATCTCAGTGGAACTCAACAAGGATGCGGTGAAGGACGCCATCCTCAATGCAAAGATAAACGAAATAAAAAATATTACCTTCTACCAGAACGACGCTACCGCCTTCATGCAGCAGATGGCCGATTCGGGTGACAAGGTGGACATCGTGTTCATGGACCCCCCAAGGTCAGGCTCGACACCTGAGTTCATTGACAGCGTATCAAGGCTCTCGCCCGAAAAGGTCATTTACATATCCTGCAGTCCGGACTCACTTGCGAGGGACCTTGCTCTCTTTGCCAAAAAAGACTACGAGGTAAAACGCGCTGTTCCGGTTGATATGTTCCCTTTTACGAGAGGGATAGAGACCTGTTGTTTGCTGACGAACCGTAAGCCGGACACATATGTTCATCTTACTTGATAAGAGTCTTTATGATGTGAGAGCTTCCGAACAATATCACGGTGGAACTGAACCGCTTATGCGGGTTAGTATTATGGAAAAAATCGCAATATTCATGCTAATACACCTTGTTTTCGTGATCCTGCAGTTCGTGGAAGATATTGTCAACGACTGCTGTGTCATCTTCTATGCGATATAGCATAAAGTATCTGTGAGAGAGAAAATTGATGCGTCTGTATCCCAAAGCATTCAGCTTGGGATTATCACAGAGCTTAAGAGAGCCGGCGACTCTTTTTAAGCTTTCCTTTGTCACTTCAAAATCATCAAGTACGGCTGCAGCAGCCTGTCTGTTTTTCTTTTCAAACAGGAGATATCCGATAAAGGCATTAAGATCCGCATCGGCATCTTCCGTGATCACAACCTTATAGTCCATACTTATTCCTCATATCCCTGACTACATCATCTGCGTCCCGTAAACGCCCCTCATCTGCGTGGGCTCTGGATACTTCCAATTTTCTTAAGATTTCATCCTCAGTCATTGTGACATAAGGGTCTGCGGTGGTTTTTCTTACCTCAAAGGGAAATCCATTCATGGCTACGGCTTTTGTCAGAAATATCCGGATAGCCGTGGTAGTATCAGTTCCCAGATCACGGAACAGGTTATCGGATTTGGTCTTAAGGTCATCATCAACTCGTAATTGTATTGTACTTGCCATAGGATACCTCCTGTTAAACAGAATATATATAGATATTTTGGGTTACAGGTCAAATATACTGCAAAATCAATACAAATGCAATAATGTAGCATGGCAAAATGCACCGATGGCAATGCGTGGGACTTTGCAAACTGCGACGTGCTGACGAGCTCCACCTCCGGCACGGTGACGATTCCCAACGGAGCAAGTATTACGCTTTCCGATGCTGCGATAGGCGGCATCGTGTGTGAGGGTTCTGCAACGATTACCCTTGCTGGCTAATTTAATGTTAATCAAATTGCAATGCTTTAATTTTTCTGTACATTTCTTGGGGGAGAAGCAAATGTGATGATTCACAGTCTTTGATAAACAAGACTATTTCTTCATGATTTATCAACATTAAAACAAATTGAGTCCAAAAACTGCTTCGCTATATTCCGTTGCTCTTCCCAAAATTCATTTAATTTCATAGCATCATGCGACCAAACTACAGCCTTGTCTGAATCCTGAAATGCATTCTCAAAATTATAAAGTATTCTCTTAAGCATTTGTAAAGATTCATCTGAAATAGCCTGAGCCAATTCTTTTGAATAAATTATACCTTTTGCATCAACCCACCCAAGACCGATCTCTTCAGGCAAATTCCACCTGGCAAATTCTTCCATTTCATCATATTGCTCTTCATACTCCTTAGAAAGATATCTGGCTTCATTTATCATAAAATTCAGCTCATTACAAAAATTATACTTTTGATTCAAAAAGTTATCCTCACTTTCCCGGGAAGATTGATTTGCTATCCTTTCAAACTGGTGCGTGGAATACCTTTTTACAGATTTACCATGGCATTACAAATAATGTAACTATATCAAACGTCAATTTACCATTGAACAATAAAAAAGTAAAGGCTGAATACATAAAACGACGTTTATTCTGCATGAAAAAAGCTTTGATAGACAATGCAAGAAGCAGCATGGGTGTTGTCGTCAATGCAGTGACGGTATATACCAGCTATCTTCTGGGAAATACATGATAGAGGAAGAACAACAAGGCTCAGAACGTGCACAATATGGAGCAAGAGTACTGGATTCGCTTTCGGTATATCTGACAAGCGAATACGGTCGCGGTTTTTCGAGAAGCAATCTGGCTGGGATGAGAAAGTTC
>JAFUYO010000015.1 GCA_017470505.1 Butyrivibrio sp.
CATATCGGATGGTAGAGATGATTGCAAGAAAAAAACGTGCCGTATAATACAGCACGTTAAGATATACATAGAACAGGATTTCAGATTTTAATTTGCTGGAAAAGTGCGGTCGGATGGAAACTCAATTCGCCGCGGGACATCCAGGACACTATGAAACATGTGATGCTTGTGGTGGTTCAGGTGGAACAGATGAGGCTACATGTGGTTCCTGTGGTGGATCGGGTGAAGTAGAAGTAGAAAACACCGAAAGGTGTTATTTTTTTTGCTTAATTTTAGGAGCGTGCCATTGTGCCAAAATTATCAGCATGTAACTGGCAAGTAGTGTCCCATTTATTTATTGATTTGGAGATAGTTTGTTTTTGAAAGTACACTGCCAAGTGATAAGAAGGCAGCATAAATACTGAATTTGTCGTAAACACCATTTTTGTAATCATGTTAAATGCACTATTCATGAGGGCTCTACAGTTTGGTATTAATGAATATATAAAAGAATAATGGATAGCATAATTTTTTTTAATATTACATTATAAGTCTTGAAATATAGATAAAATCTGGGTTTAAGGAGATTTGGAGAGGTGGGTGAAGATGTTCAGAATGGGGTGAAAAATTAAAATTTGGGGGATTTTCAAAGTTTGGATTTAAGGATGGGAGGATTGTTTGAAATAGGGATTAAAATGGAATTTGGTGGGAAATTTTTTGTTTTGAGAGTATATGAGCTACATTGTCAAGAACTCGCGAATGCAGATAAATACTGACTTTACGAGGAAATGAGTGTTACTTTAGACTCAGATGTGTTACAGCAACATGATTTGATATCAAGTTGTCGTTTGTTGTAATTACATGACCGGCAAACTCCATAAAATACAGTGTTTAAGTCCGTACATTTCCTCCACAGACGCATCATGATAGCAGCGTTAGGATGTATTTGTAAGATAAATAAAGGCATTGAAGATGATGCCGTAAATACATGGAGGATAAGAATTATGTGTACAAAAATCGTGATTAACAAACTTTATTTAGGAAACAGAGAACTTGGTTATGAGCTGTTTAGTGACGGCGAGATCATTGAAATGACAGAGAAACAGATCGTTTCTGAGATTAAGAGCGGCAAGGACATAAGAGGACTTGTCATTGGTGAGAGCGGAAAGCTTGAACTTGATGCTGCAGGCTTTGGTATGAGAAATCTTATGGAGAAGAGACATATAGGTAACTACAAGCCTATGATTGAAGATGGCTGCATGGTTAACATGTTTGTAACTGTCATAGGTAGCAAAGAAACTGAGAATGGAGTTGTTTATGAGGGTATAACAAACAGGTTTAAGAGAATGGAGATTGATGAAGCTCTTTTGGTTACTTATTACAACATGGGAATCATTAATGGTGGTGTTATCTTGAAAGAAGATGGTACGCTTGAAGTGCCAAAGTGCCAGAAAGAAACAATTACAGAGCAGGTGCAGGATGTTGAGGCAACAGAAGAAGTTGAAACATCTGTTGATGCTGAGATTACAACAGAGCCTGAAACTGAAGAAAGTATAGAAGTTGAGAATACATCAGAAGAAAAGACAGAGCCTGTTGAAGAGGAACCCAAGAAGAAATCAACCAAGGGCAGCAAGAACAGAAGAAAGTAACTACATTATAATAGTTTGTATAGGCTGGAGTGAAAAGCTCCAGCCTTTATTGGAGGGATGAATAATGAATTCGGTAGAGATGACAGTTGTAGTTGGAATGGCGTCGTTGGCGTTATTGGCATGGATCATAACCAAGGCAATTGAAGTTTATGTGATAGTGTTTATTGTAGACATGAGAGCAAAGATACGTGAGGCAGAAAAAGGTAAGGCTACAGGGAAAAGCTGTAATGACCTAAAGTTGGAAGTGCACACGCAAGAATGAGATAAGAATAATTTAGCAGGCCCATTGTACAAAAGTGCAATGGGTTTGTGTTTTATATACAGTATTAGGAAAAGTGATGGAAATGAAATTGATATATTGATTGATATGTTTTCACAAAGTATACCTATGAAAAATTAAGAAATGCTGAAGAATAGTTTATAGATTACTTTGTTTGCTACATGTAGAGAAGAAAAAATAAAAAGTTTTTATTTTTTGGTTGTGTAAAAATGATTTGGCAAAGATAAGGAGGGCGTGATGAATGTTGGAATGGGAACATAGAATCACACTTGATACAGGTGCTGATAGTTGGGCACTTGTGGATATCAAAACAGGTAGGAATTTAGTCGGTTTAAAAGTGAGTAATAGAGCCACAGCGAAGGAGAATAAGAAACTTAGAGACAAGATAAAGAGAGATTACGAGCAGTACTATATCATGATGATGTTTGAACATGCAGGATTTTAAGGAGGAATACAGGAATGACCGGATATCGGCTTGAATTCAAGATACTGAATGAAAACGAGATAGATTTGTACGTGCTTTTAAAGAATGGACATACAGATCACGTCGGGATCATAAGATGCCCAAAAGACGGGCAATTGCAGGATAATCTGATCCTGGCAAATGAGATAAAGCATGCCTTTAACAAGCGTATGCGTAAGAGCTTGTGGGGGCAGATATAATAACAGCTTAATGACAGCCATAATCATAAATCCTCCAGCAGTGGGCGTAAGAGTAGTTTGCATAACTTACGCCCTTGACTAAAAGAACACGGGACAATGGTGGAATGATTTTCGGGATTGAAGTATACATTAAGAGTATGCCGTCCGGTATTGGCTTTAAACCAAATCAGTGTTTAGAAAATGGTGGGAAACATGGGATTTGAGATGGCTTTAATATATCAAGTGGGTATAAGAAACAAACAAGTTAGAAAAAATGAGTATCGTACAGAAATCATAGATTATGATGTAATTATAATTGCGAAGTTTAAGGAATTATAATAGAGCACGAAGTAATCAAGTTAGTAAAATCACAGTACATATGAGCAGAAATAGGGATGGATGGTGGGTTTATATAAATATAGTGAAAGAAAATGGATATACCAGCAGAGTACAAGTTGGAAAGAGTAATGATCAGGTTGGTAAAAACATTTATCATGGTAAGGACAGAGAATATGAGAGTTTAGTTGAGGCATGGTTTGGAAATGACAATTGAAGAAATTACGGAATTTTGAATATGAAAGTTAACTGAAATAAATGAATGTAACATAATTACCCTAGGGGTGTGATGTATTTTTGCTGAAAATGTGGTTTTGAAAATTTGATTTGTATAAGGAAAATGATTTTGAAAAAATCTGCAAAGAAGAAAAATAGGAAATTGTGCGGTGGCATTTTTGCTACAGGTTAGAAAAAGAAGATTGCAAGAGTGATGCGGATTGATCAAAAGAATTGTTTGTGATGATACACATAAACTTGAGAGATACATGGAAAAGTAGTTAAGGATGTCAGGTGCCAATATGCCAAAGTTTGAATGAGGGATATGGGTATTACTATTATTGATTACAGTAATTGGTTGCATGATTGTAAATAATATAAGAGCTGGGAAATAAAAGATTATGAGCTTCAAAGGGAAATTGCAGTGTTTAAAGAATAAATGACTATCGTGGTTATTGTATTTACAGCAGAATAAGTCAAATACAGTAAATCAAAAATAAAAAGGTATTTATAGAGTTGTTGAAGATAGAAGAAAAGAAATACAGACATTTCAAAAAAGTAGATACACAGTATCAAAGAAATTTAGATTACTCAGGGCGATTTCAGAAGAGGTTGAGTTGAGATTTGATTTTTGGTTTGTGGTTTGGAGTTGGAAATAGGAAGTGCACTGTCAAGTTAGAACCAATATGTCTTGACGAATCAGCATTTGGCGTTACCCTGGCTCAAAGGAGGACTTGGTTATGTTTGAAGACTTAGAATTGAAAAATATTAAGGTATCAGGAAATGGCTCGACATACCCTGTAAAAAATCAGAAAACTGGTGAGATGGACAGATTTGGTTTGGCATTTTATTATCAAGTTAATAGTGGCAAGAAGCTCCGTAAAGTTATTACGGGCGATTCAAAAGAACTTGTGGATTTAAAAGCAAGAAGATTTTTAAAAGAAACTGATCAAGAGGCTGAGCAAAACAAAAATACGATAGTATTGCATAAGAATGGAATAAAGACTTTTGCAGAAGTTGCAGATGAATGGATGGAAGATTATGTAGCTACACATCATCCAAAAGGAAGAAATGTCAGTTATAGCGTAAAAAGTAATAGAGAACAAGCCATAGCTCGATTGAACAGAGCAATAGGGCAGGTAGCTGTGCATGTTATAGATAATGATTTAGCAATAAAGTTGTTCACGGATGAACTTATTTATAATGAAGAAAAGGGAAAATATTATAGTTATAGCTATGTCGATAAGTTGGAACAAACCTTTAGATGTATCATGAATTTTGCTTTAGACAAGCAATATACTATAACTCGAATAAAAAAAGTCCAGTTACCGAATATGCTTATTAGACCTAAGCCAGACCAAAGGTTTATGGATAGAGAGAAAATCAGGATACTTCAAGAAGCTGTCAAAGATAATCCAATGTATTCCTTGATTGTTGAAATACTCATAAATACAGGGCTTAGGCAGGAAGAACTGTTTGCATTAGGGACGGACTCTTTTTGCGTAACCAAGGATTTTGATGGAGCAGAGATAACTGAAATCATAATAAACAGAACTTGCGTAGAAGTAGATAAAAATACCTTTTCAATAGTCCCATATACAAAAACCTTAAATTCGCTACGAAACGTTGTTATTCCGTCAGAGCTGAAAGATAAGATACTTGATTATCATAGGAAGTGCCTTGATGATCCGATAGAACTAATTAATAGAAGAGTGAACAAAACAGAAAAATATATTTTTGTTAATAGTCAAGGCTGCTCTATCAATATTCACAATTTTGCTCCGAATATAAAGAAATATGTTATGAGACACTGCCCTGAGGGGAGTTTTGAGGCGTTTGGTCTACATCAGTTAAGACATTCTTTTTGTAGTTTGATGGCGGAAAGAATACCAGCAGAGCAACTTGCCAAGCTTGTAGGAGATGATTACAATACGATTTATAAAAACTATTATTCCCTCAGTAGCAAAGCAAAAACATCAATCGTAAATAGCATAAGAGAGATTTATAATACATTGTAGAGTTATAGAAAAAGTTCGCTTTTTAAGGCTTTTTGTTCGCTTAATGGAATCGCTTTTCGCTATATAGTTTCGCTTTTTGAAAACAAAGATTATCGATGCTGTAGAGAAAAATAATTGATACATTGAAAAATGTGATTGTACGTGTATTTTGTTCAGTCAAATTCGTAATCAGTAGGTCGAGGGTTCAAGTCCCTTTTCCAGCTCTTGTCTAAAGTCATTTCGCATATTAGTCGAAATGGCTTTTTTATTTTAGTATTCACTATCATTTGCTCTGCCCGGCTCACGCCAAATTGCAATTTATTAGGTTTTTTCAAACATGAAACTGTGATATAATATTATGTCGTAATATTTTTTAGGAACTGTAGCAGAATTAACTGAACATTTTACGCAGAATGATTTTTCAAAGGCAAGGAAGAAAACGCAGACAATGCGGGCATTGTCGAGGATTTCTGACGCAGCATTTGGGAAATCAGGCAAGTAAAATGTTCAAGTTATTTCGCTACAGTTCCTTAGCACTAATTACAAGAGAAGGTGCAGAGAGGGTAAATATGAAAGAACTTAAGGATTATGTACGGACAATTCCGGATTTCCCGGAGAAAGGAATCATGTTCAGAGACATTACTTCTGTGCTTCAGGATGCAGACGGATTCAAGCTTGCAATCGATGAAATGCAGAACCTTGTCAAGGACCTCGACTTTGATCTGGTTTTAGGAGCTGAGTCAAGAGGATTTATTTTCAGCGCACCTATTGCATATAACAGGGGGAAAGCTTTGGTTCCCGTTCGCAAGAAGGGCAAGCTTCCATGTGAAACTGTAGAAGTTTCCTATGATCTTGAGTACGGCACAGCCACACTCGAGCTTCACAAGGATTCAATAAAGCCCGGCCAGAAGGTTCTCCTCGTCGACGACCTCATGGCTACAGGCGGAACCATTGAGGCAATGGCAAAGCTTGTTGAGATGCTCGGCGGAGAAGTTGCAGGCATCCTTGTTCTCATGGAACTCAAGGGCTTAAAGGGCAGAGAGAGACTTAGCAGGTACAGACTTGACGCTGCACTTAGCTACGAAGGGAAATGATCATTTAATGGCAGAAAATTTCGATGACGGAAGAATAGAGGCCATAGAGGAGTTTCAGTCGCCGGATGTGCTCTATGACGGTCTTATCTCGAGGGTTCGTAAATATCACCCCTCGGATGACATATCCCTTATAGAGAAAGCATACAGGCAGGCTTATGACGCTCATCAGGGCCAGAAGCGCAAATCGGGTGAACCATACATTATTCACCCTCTTTGTGTTGGAATTATCCTTGCTGATCTTGAGATGGACAAAGAGACCATCGCAGCAGGGCTTCTTCATGATGTCGTTGAGGATACAATCTGCACCAAGGAAGAAATAGATGTGAAGTTTGGCTCCGATGTCGCACTCCTTGTTGACGGCGTAACCAAGCTGACTGCGCTGCAGCTGACAACCGACAATACAAACAAGACACAGGAACAGCTCGACATGCGGGCGCAGAACCTAAGGCACATGTTCCTTGCAATGGCCAAGGATATCCGTGTCATACTGATAAAGCTTGCGGACAGGCTGCACAATATGAGAACTCTTTCCCATATGCCGCCAGAGAAGCAAAAGAGGATATCGCAGGAGACCCTCGATATCTATTCACCTATTGCAGGCAGGCTCGGTATCAGCAGGATAAAGGTAGAGCTTGACGATCTCTCCCTTAAGTACCTCATCCCCGATGTCTACAGGGAGCTTGCTGAGAAGGTCGCTGTCAGAAAGAGCGAGAGGGAGAAGTACGTTGAAGAGATCTGCGAAAACGTCCGCAAAAACATTGAGGAAGCGGGCATAAAGGGCGAGGTCAACGGAAGGGTCAAACACTTTTTCAGCATCTACAAAAAGATGCACAACCAGAACAAAACTCTGGACCAGATATACGATCTTTTTGCAATCCGAATCATCGTCGATACGGTCAAGGACTGCTATGCAGCCCTTGGCGTTATACATGAGCTGTATAAGCCCATTCCCGGCAGATTCAAGGACTATATCGCGATGCCCAAGCCCAATATGTACCAGTCGCTTCATACAACGCTTATCGGGCAGACGGGTCAGCCTTTTGAGATCCAGATCAGAACCTATGACATGCACAGAGCTGCTGAATACGGTATCGCAGCCCACTGGAAGTACAAGGAGGCATCTGACGGCAAGAAGGGCGAGAGCGGTGAGGAAGAAAAGCTCATATGGCTCAGACAGATCCTTGAGTGGCAACAGGATCTCTCGGACAACCAGGAATTCATGAGCCTTTTGAAGAGCGACTTAAATCTCTTTTCCGAGGATGTATACTGCTTTACTCCCAAGGGAGAGGTCAAAAACCTTCCTGCGGGGTCGACACCAATCGATTTTGCCTACTCGATCCACTCGCAGGTCGGCAACAAGATGATTGGTGCCAAGGTGAACGGCAAGCTCGTTCACATGGATTACAAGATACAGAACGGTGACAGGGTTGAGGTTGTGACCAGTGCCAACTCCAAGGGGCCCAGCCGCGACTGGCTCTCGATTGCACAGTCGACCTCCACCAAGAACAAGATAAATCAGTGGTTCAGAACCCAGCTCAAGGAAGAGAACATAACCAAAGGCAAAGAACTCCTCATAGAGTACTGTAAGAGCAAGGGACTTGACTATTTTGCGATTTCAAAGCCCGAATATCAGGCTACTATCACGAGAAAATACGGCTTCAAGGAGTGGGATGCCGTCCTTGCCGCAGTAGGACACGGCGGGCTCAAAGAGGGACAGATCATCAACAAGATACTGGAGCTGGGCGACAAGGAGCACAAGCGCAACATCACCGATGAGGAGGTGCTTGCAGCAGTCCTTGACTCCAATGTCACGCCGCAGGTTTCGGGCTCTGACAATGCGATCATAGTTAAGGGGGTACATGACGTAGCAGTGCGCTACTCAAAGTGCTGTAACCCTGTACCCGGCGATGAGATCTGCGGATTTGTGACGAGGGGAAGAGGCGTCTCAATCCACAGGAAGGACTGCATAAATGTTGTCAAGATGCAGGAGGAGGACAGAACCAGGCTCATAGAGGCCAGATGGCAGGCTGATTCCTCTGATGCCGGCAAGTACGCAGCGACTATCAAGATATTTGCAAACAACAGGAGCGGGCTACTCGCGGATGTATCCAGGGCGCTCACGGAGAAAGGCATCGATATCCTTGCCATGAACACCAGAACCAGCAAGCAGGGACTTGCGACCATGGAGACCTCTTTCCAGGTTTCTTCACGCGACCAGCTGAGGGAGATCGTTGACAAGATCAGACAGATTGACAGTGTCATTGACATAGAAAGGACTACGGGCTGATGACTACAGGCAGTATCAAGGTCGGAATGTTTACCTTAGGGATGATAGGAACAAACTGTTACTTTGTCTTTGATGAGGAAGAGACTGATGATGACGGCTTTCATCACGCCATTTTCTTTGATCCCGCCGATAAGGGGCAAAAGATCTATGACACCCTGAAGGAAAACAATATCCTTGTAGACCTCATTCTTTTAACGCATGGCCACTTTGATCATATCATGGGAGCTTATGACCTTAAAGAACTCTCAGGTGCCAAAGTGGGAGCATACGAGAAGGAAGAGGCTCTCTGCCGCGATCCGTATCTGAATCTCTCAAACAGCTACGGACTAAGTACAGGTGTCACACCTGATATTCTCTACAAAGACGGAGATGTTATTAAAACTGCATCCCTGAGCGCCAGAGTCATTGCAACTCCCGGGCACACCTCAGGCGGATGCTGCTATTATTTTGAGGATGCAGGCATACTTATCAGCGGCGATACCCTTTTTGAGGAATCTGTGGGGAGAACTGATTTCCCCACAAGCTCCACATCTGAATTGATACGGTCGGTCAAAGAGCGCCTCTTTGTGCTTCCGGATGAGACAATTGTTTATCCCGGTCACGGAGAGGTCACAACCATCGGGCACGAGAAGAGATTCAACCCGTTTATTATCTAACATGCAGATCATCTACATTAATGAAGATAAGTACCAATATGATATTCACTCGCTCTTCAAGGCTTTTTGGCCTCATGAAGAGGTGAGGGTCATTGCCGGAAATCCCGGCGACTTTCCGGAAAAAGAAGAGGATATAACAGGAGCTGACTTTGTCACGAGGATAAATGTGACAGGAAAGACCAAGGATGAGGTAAAGCAGGAAATCTACCGCCGCGAGTCCGAAAAGACAGGAAAGCTCCTTCCCTGGGGAGACCTCACCGGCATACGCCCGACAAGGATAGCGATGAACCTCATAGAAGAGGGAAAGAGCGATACTGAGGTCACAGCCTTTATGAAAGAGCATTACTTCGTAAGCGATGAAAAGAGTGCTCTGGCTCTTGAAATAGCAAAAAGGGAGAAGGAAATCCTTAAGCGTATCGATTACAAAAACGGATACAGCATCTACATCGGAATCCCCTTCTGCCCGACGACCTGCCTTTACTGCTCATTTCTGTCCCTCCCGATAGGAGCCAATAGTAATCTTGTAGACGATTACATTAAGTGTCTGCAAAGAGAGATAGATTATGTTGCGGAGAGCTTTGCCGGCAAAACGCTGGATACTGTCTACATCGGAGGCGGAACGCCAACAACGCTCAGTGCAGATCAGCTAAAGAGGCTTATCGGGTATCTGAAAAACAGACTTGACATGAAGAGCGTCAAAGAGTTTACCGTCGAATCGGGAAGACCTGACTCGATAACCTTGGATAAGCTCCGTGTCATGAAGAAAATGGGCGTTACCAGGATTTCCATAAATCCCCAGTCCATGAGCGATGATACCCTAAAGCTCATCGGAAGACGCCACAGCGTAAGTGATGTAATTGATGCCTTTAATCTTGCAAGGGACGAAGGATTTGATAACATAAACATGGATATCATCTTAGGGCTCCCGGGCGAGACGGCCATGAATGTTCGCCACACAATTGACGAGATAAAAAAGCTAAGGCCGGATGATCTGACGGTACACTGTCTTGCAATTAAGAGGGGCTCGCGCCTTTTTGAGGCTATGCTCGAGAAGGAAAAGAACGGGTCACTCTCCGTATCCCTTCAAAAGTCGACAGACAGCACTGAGGAGATGATGGAGGTCGCAATGAAGGGCGCGCGCGAAATGGGGCTTTTGCCGTATTATCTTTACAGGCAGAAGAACATTAGCGGCAACTTTGAGAACACCGGCTATGCTCTGGAAGGCAAGGCCGGAATTTACAACATTCTCATCAATGAGGAAGTGCAGTCCATAGTGGCACTTGGAGCAGGCACGGTCACAAAGAGAGTCTTCGGTTATGGCGGAAGGATAGAGAGATGTGATAATGTCAAAGACCTGAAGCTCTACATGAACAGTATAGATGAAATGATTGAGAGGAAAAGAAAACTCTTTGAAAAAGAATGATTTTTGTGTAAAATGCCTTTTCTGTGCTTTGGCTTTGGAGATGTCTTTTAGCTTATGCAGCTGCGGCAATAATTCGGACAGCGATGAGTATGTTTCGGAGACTGAGGAGAGTGCAGATATGACTGTTAGCGAGCCGGAAAAAGAACCCATATACCCGTATTCAGCAGCGGTATTTTCCTGGGATCACCTGCCTGACAAAGAAGAGATAGAGTTTCTTCTTGATTCTGGTATAACTGAAGTTTATCAGTACATAAAGCCCGACTATAAGAAGAAGCAGATTTATTCCTTTCTAGTCGACATGAAGAGGGCCGGAATAGATGTATATTATCTGGACGGGGAGCCTGAATGGTCGAAGAAAGAGCAGCTTGATACTGCAAAGTCGGTGGTTGACAGGGTTTTGGAATACAACAAAAAGCTAAATGACGGCGAGGGCTTTAGAGGTATAATCTATGATGTTGAGCCATACACTTTAAAAGAGTGGCGGGACATGCGGCAGGATCTTCTTTTTGAGTACTCGGAGGTCGTAGCTTCTGTTTGCAGCTATGCCAATGAGAAAAACACAGACCTGAAGATTGGAGTATGCATACCGTATTACTATGACGAACTTGGATTTGAAGGTCTGATAAAAGACGTTGCAAAAGCTTCCGACAAGGTGATAGTTCTCAATTATTATAAGAACAAAGAGATAGATCACATCGAAACCGAACTCTCAATATGTGAGGAGAATGGCGCAGAGATTGTAAGCGCCTATGAGCTTCAGCCAACAAGGCTTTCTTTTCTCGATGACACCATCACCTACTACTCAAACGGGTACGACGCTCTGGATAAATCCTACAGAGACCTTTTAAAAGCCTATCCCAAAAGTCAGGTCTCAGTTGCATTTCACACCATGGAGTTTTTTAAAGAACTGTTCGAAGGAAGATAATGATTTATAAAGGCTGGTTATGACAAAGAGCTGCTTAGGGAATTAAAATTCCAGAGCAGCTTTTTATTTTTGAAATTAAGGTTCAAAATCTATGTTTTATTTATTTTTTTCTTAATGGCAAAAGATTGAAAAAAGGGATAGGATATAATTAATAGTGTAAAGCAAAAGGTGATGTGCCATGGAAAAACTATACAGATTAAAACAGTTCATTGCCATACTTCACAGCTTTGACGGAGACAGGCAAAAGAGCCATGCACACACTCTGGAGATCAACTGTACAGTTAAGACAGACGCTCCTATAATCGACTATCGTCTCGTTGAGAGCAATATAAAGAGATGCCTCGACAAATATGAGAATAAGTATCTCAATGATTTTGAGAGTATGAAGGAAGATGCGACGATAGAGAATTTCGGGGCGGTGCTCTGCGGTGAGATAGACACAGCTCTGAATAAAATTAACTATCATATGACGAGGTTTGAAATAGGCGAGACCCCGCTCAGAATTTACACGATAACGGATGAACTCAGGGATTAAATGTGCGAGAGGTAATAGGATGAGGAAAAAATTTTTCAAGTTAACAGCTATTATGATGGCGGCCAGCATGATGAGCATGACATTATTTGCAGCTGAGAGTTCCGCGAGGACTTCCAATGCGGAATCGGAGGATATGTCCCTTGAAGGCGCAAATGAGGATAGCAGCGATTCTGAGGGCAATTCTTCTAATGACAGCGGCGGTGATAGCAATGATTCATCCTCCGAAGGTGATCAGGGCGGACAGGATGGCGATTCATCTGACACTAAAGAAAATGCCGACGCTTCCCAAGGTTCAGGAAGTGAACAGAGTGGAGAGGGCGACACAGGCAATACTAATACTGATAATAATGGAGCCGGGGATGATTCGACGTCGCAGGATACGCAAAACGAATCTGCAAAAACAGACGGAGCAGCTTCTGAGTCAGGCAGTACAGAAACCGGAGCTGATTCGACAGGCACAGAAACCTCTGCCGATCCAAATGCTACGAATGATACAGCTTTAGCCTCTACAACAGAGAAAAAGTCAGATTCAACTGAGGAGTCAGAAGGCGAAGAGGGCAGAAGAACTGCCGAGATAGAGTCTGAGAGCTGGTCAAACGGCGAGATTGAGGATGTAATGGGAGTTAAGGCCACATCTGACGGAGATACTGTTACAATCTCGTACAAGACAGGACACAATGCCCCTTGGGATAACAGAGTTTCAAATTATCCTTTGACCATAACTTATGCCGATGGAACAACCCAGACAATAAGTTTCAACTGGGACGGGAATGAAATTCATGGCGATAACTGGTCAGAGATAAGTGGCTATACTATATCGACATCCTCTGATCAGGCTGATACTGAAATACATACAATAACAATTCCTGCCTCATATTTTAAGGATGCAAATTTCACGGTCAGCGGCGGGAAATATACAACATCAGTCAGTGGTGAGGCTGTCGAAGAGGAGTCTTCAAGCAATCCTGATGCAGTTTACACCGGAATATCCACAGACGGTAATTTCAACGACTGGGATGCAGTTACCAAGTATACATTAAATGAGCCTGAGGGCGATAACTGCGTTGAATCAGTTGCCTGGGTTATCGATTCAGAGAGCGGATATGTATATGTCTATGTCAAGGATGACGGTTCAAATTCAGCGACCTGGGCAGGTCCCAATCACAACGGCAAGTTCGCTATTACAACCGACCTCGGAAAGACACTCATCATTCAGCTGACTGAGGACGGTGCAACTGTAGGCGCAGAAGGTTGCAGTTCTATTCACAAGGGAAGTCAGTGGGAAATAGCAATCCCTATAAGCGCACTCCCTGATAACAACGGAGGTCTTAACTTCGGATTGTATCTGACAGATGCAACACTCTCCGGATACGGCGACACCGGAAATGTCGAATCCAGTGTAGATATCACATACGACGGAAATGTAGAGGATTGGTCGAATATTAAACATACACTTATCCAGTATGCGGGAGCAGGTACGCAGGAAATTGTTCCAGACGGCGAGGCTGCAATATATATGGATAATAACGTATACGGTTTCTGCACAACTTCGATGCCTGCTCACCTTGAGGCGGCTGGCGGCGATTTGACAAATGGTGTATCTGTTCTTGTAAATGAGGACTGGAGCAAAGCTCTATATATGAGACTTGTAGCGGTTGATTCTGAGGGCAATATCAACTGGAACCCGCAGAAAGACGGTCTCGATAACGGATCCTATGAGTACTATATCTTTGCTACAGATGCATGGGGCACTTCCACTAACATAAGTGCGCTGTACGATGCAGATGTCTGCTATGGTAAGGCGACAGTTAATATTTCAGAGACGAAAGAGACAATGGAATGGTATGTGGATACCGTAAAGCTCGCTCAGAGATACGGCCTTGATGTTACAGATGTCAAGATGGTATCTACGCAGTATGGAGAAATCGGACAACAGCTTGTCACAACAGCAGGTTCATCAACCGGACCAATTGGAAACGCTGCGCTCTGCATGCTTTCAGCTTTTGCTCCGTTTATAAAAAAGAAGTTCTCACTCTGAGAGCTTAGGAACTGTCAGAGGACAGACCGGTATTCCTTATATCTGAAAAAGGTTAATTGGCTGTGAGAAACTAAAAAAGTTTCTCACAGTTTTTTTATATATTATTTACATTTTCAAGTGAATATAAGAACGTAAATATGTGTATAATTAATATAAACTTATTTTTTGAAATTACAGGGAGAAGTGAATGTCTATAGTTTCCAGGATTTCTGCCATGCTTTCAACCTTCAATCCCTCGACGATGACGAAGGTGATCATATTCATTGTGGTAACTCTTATCTGGCTCGCCAATCTTCGGATCTTCTACAAGGTAAAGAATCAGGCTGCTTTTATAACAGTGGGTATGTGCGGGTTGTTTATCATCATGATGGTTTTTGTGCGTCCCATCGCCACGATGCCGCTTGCACGTATAGTTGCCGCAATAGCCGGATTTTTCGGGAGGATCACAGGGACGTTTTCCGCCTTTTTCAAGTACGGAATCATCTTTGTGGAGACTGCTGAAGGGTCCATGACGCTGCAGATCGACTTTGAGTGTTCGGGGATCATAGAGATAATGGTATACCTTTCAATACTTGCTTTTTTCAGGGTATACACTATCCCGGAGAGAGCCATTCTCTCAGCTGTCGGAGTTATCTATATCGTTCTTGCCAATGCTCTTAGGATCGTACTCATTGCTGAGATGATCCATTTTGGCGGACCCAAAATGTACTATGTCGCACATACATACCTCGGACGTATTTTCTTCTATGCTGCGACGGTTGTCCTGTATTTTTACGTATTTACCAAGTCACAGGTGGTCAGAATGAAGGTCGGATCCTTCACGTACGACAAGGCAGGAGGTAACAAGGATGCGGGGCCTGACAAGACTGTTTAATTCATTTGTATTCTGGGGTGCCTGGGTAATCATCCCGTTTATCATGGAGATAATCCCCTCGATCGGTGCGGCAATTGTGCTGATCAGAAAGAGGATAAAAAACCATAAACCAAAGCCGCCCTTAAACTACCCTGAGATATCACTGATCATTCCGGTTTACAATTCGGTTGATTCACTTCACGACTGTATCAAATCCATTCATGATTCAAGCTACGACGATTCTAAGATAAGGGTCTATCTGGTCAACAACAAGACCAAGGACGACTCTTTTCACGTCTACACAGAGGCACAGAAGGAATTTCCCACGGTGAGGATGCAGTGGCTAAATGCCAAGCAGGGTAAGTCGAGAGCGCTTAATCTGGCGCTTTACAACAGCACCGGGAAATATATCATCAATATCGACTCGGACGGTGTCCTTGAAAAGGATGCACTCAAAAACATGATAGATGAGTTTGAATCGGACCCATCCATCGGCTGCATGACCGGCGCGATCCTCACGATTCCGGAGCAGATAGAGGAGTACAAGCACTTCTTTTCAAGGCTCCTAAGGCAGGTTGAATTTGCAGAATACGCACAGGCTTTCCTTGCAGGCCGCAGCTACGCCTCAGAGAGAAACGATCTGTATACACTCTCGGGAGCTTTTTCGGCGTTCAGAAAGTCCACGGTATTAAAGTCAAGGATGTATAACACCAATACGATAGCTGAGGATACGCAGATCACCTTTCAGATGAAGTATCTCATGGGACAGAAGGTCAAGCTCTGTGACAGGGCTATATACTTTGTGGGACCCATAGAAGGCATGAACAAGCTCTACACCCAGAGGCAGAGGTGGCAGAGAGGATCATTGGAAGTTGCGAATATGTTTGATTCCAAGGACTTCAGACCCTTAAATATGTTAAAAGACGTCAACGTGAGGACCCTTCTCTACGATCACACCTTTGCATTTCCGAGAGTCGTATGGATACTCGCGCTTGTGTGCCTGTACTTTATGGACTTCTCCTCCAAGATGATAGTTTTTTCAACGACACTTATTATGGTAATTTACGTTATCATTGCATATCTGTATTTTTGGTCCATATGCATATTTTTGGATGCGTTTCCCAATATAAAAAAGTATTACAGGTCACTGTGGTGGACAATTCCCATACTTCCGCTGTTCAACATACTGACCTTTTTCATCAGACTGACAGGTATCTTTAACAGCATGAATACCTCAAGTGCATGGAAGGTAAAGACCTTTACCGATGAAGTAAATGATTACAAGGGCGTTATCAAAGAGGACGCCAAAAGAATTTCCGATTTTAACCGCAAACTCTACAGTTTTATGAATGAGACATGAACAGAGAGAACAAGAAGAAACGACATATAAGCCTGATAAAGATTCTGATACTCATGATCCTTATCTGCAGTGGATTAATTGCTCTTACACATTTTGAGATGGCACGGTATGAAGATGGCATCCTGGATGTGTGTGCAACTCAGCAGGACAGCTATGTCCAGCTGGTAATCGACCAGATATACCTCAAGGAAAACCGGTCCGATGAGGAGATCATCGAAAAGATCCTTAACACCATGGATTCATCTTCAAACAGGTACTGGACCTTCTCCAAAGAGCAGACTATGCTCTTTGTAAAGGATGCGCTTGAGACCAACAGATACCAGGCGCTGACAGCAAATTCCTACTATACGACAGAATCTTCAAGGAACTTCGTTGACTCGTTGGAGCTTCGAAAGGTTAAGCACCAGAGAATAATACTCGATAACAAGGAGTACATTGCGAGCGGTGCCCTTTTTGAATACGCGGATGAGGAGTACAGGATATGTCTTCTCACGAATACGACAGTACTCCTGGACAACAACAAGTTCCTGGGATCCAAGATGGAGCTTATCATTATCTTTGCTGTGTCTTTTTCGATGATATTTATTTTCCCGATTGCGATGACCATGATCTACAACCGGTCAGCCAAAAAGGTCTCTGATGCCGAAACAGATCTCGAGGTTGCGAACAAGACAATAGAGTCACTCAATGAAAAGCTCATCACGGATGAAATATATGACAACCGGAAAAACCTCTTTAATCTCAGCGTGGTAGAGAAATTTGTAGATGCCTATATGAATAATCCGCGAGCATTTCCGATCTCTTTTATCGCATACAAATACGGACAAAACGAGACCGTGGCAAATTTCTTTGGCAAAAACAGTGTCCTCCTGGGCAAAAAAGACATCAAGTTCTATGACGGCCAGCTCCATCTGGCGCTTATCATGTCGGTTCAGTGCTCGGAAATAAATGCGGAGAATATCACAAAATACATGGTCGGTGATCACAAGCTCCTGACGGTACAGACTGCCAAAAACAGAATAGAGTTCAACCTCAAGTACAAAAAGACGCTTGATGCGATGGGAAATCCCGATTTCAATGCAAAGCCGATATCCCGCATAATAAGGCCCGACAGCAGGACCGAATCAAGGTACAGGGCAAAGGAATAAAAGGAATAGTTTATGCGCAATGATGCACTAAGAGAATACAAATTCAAACTGTATCTAAATGCCAATCATTATGTGATCTTCAACGGAAGAAAGGGCGCGAGCCACCCGCACACATGGGAGTTCGGGATAGAAGTTCTGGTCGACAAGGACAAGTTTATCAAGTTCCTTGATTTTGAGAAGGCAATCGACGATTTTCTTGAGCCTTTCCAGGACACTCTTTTAAATGACCACAAGCCGTTTGATACCATAATTCCGACTTTGGAAAACATGCTGGACTATTTTGCTCCGATATTCTATGAGAAGATTAAGAACATCGGCGGGCTTCTCATCAAGATCGAGGCCTCCGAGACGCCTTCAAGAACCTATGTCTATTCCTTCAGAGGAAGGGATGAGTATCTGAACGATTTAAATGAACACATGAAAACAGCACTTGATAATATAGTGGCGGGAATAGTGAGAGAGAGTCTCAATGAAGAGTAAGAAAGGCTATTTTTTTTCAATTTTAATAACGATCCTTTCTCTGTCTGCCATCTCGTACCTTCTCTATGAGCTCATCGCAAATAACGGTATATACCCCTCGGGTGAGCAGACCTGGTTTTATATCTACAGAGGGAATCTCATCTATAAGGCCCTGATGCGGGGAGAAATCTATCCCCTTTTTGACAGCGCCTGGTACAACGGGATTCAGCCCCTTAGGTTCACATCGCCTCTGGCGCTGTTTCTGCTGGCTTTTTGCAATATCGCAGCCTATGGGCAGATCTATGTCTCCTATATATTTTTCTGTATCGTCTTATTTATTCTCGGGCAGATTTCCTTTACAATCTGCGGCTTCATCGCAAAAAGACCTGTGAGCGGAGCCGTTATCGGCGCGATTTATTTCTTTTGCCCGACAAATATCTACATGCTTTTTGCATACGGAGACCTCGCGATAAGTCTCTGTCTTTGCTTTGTCCCACTTTTGTTATGCCTGTTGATCACGTATCTTGACAGCGGCAGGAGCAGGGCTTTATTTGGCGCGATAATTGTCTTTTGCCTTATCATTCTGTCGCACACCGGTTTTTCTGCGCTGCTGTTTCTCTTTATTATCCTGTATCTTTTGTTACAGAGATTCTTTTTCCGAAACAGAAGAAGGATGGTAAAAACCATTACAGGCCTTGTGATATCCTATGCCATATGCGGCATCTTTGTTCTGCCGCTAGTTGAAGACGGCTATGATTTTGAGAGATTTGACAGGGCAAGACAGTTTTTCCAGAGCATTCTTATAACCTTAAATCCTCTGTACAGAGTAGATGTATCAGCATACATGATCTACTTTGGTATTTCGCTTGTCATTATTTCTGTATTAGGAATCCTTGTCAGCAACAAAAGATCAGCGCCGGGATTTCTTGTCGCAATTGTGCTTGTCCTTGTCAGCACCCCGTCTGCCTACGAAATGATCAAGGTGATCCCGGGGGCGGAAGCGCTCTGGATGATGCTTCTTTTGCCTGTGGGAAGCTGCATGGTGCTGTTATCTGTGCTGTACTGGAAAAAGCTTCGAAAATGGATCTTTGCAGCCTTTATCCTGATCATCTGCATCGACAGCCTGCCTTCGCTTTACTTTATCTATGGCAACCATAACAGGCTCCAGCCCTTTGAGAGGTTTAAGAGAGTATCCGAGAACACCTACATAGACAAGGCAAAAGAGCTGTGCGGACAGAGAATTGCCCTCATCGATCTGGGGACTCTCGGCGGAGAGGCGGCCTACATAATCAGCAATTACGCCCCTGTAAAGAATGAGGTCTTCGGAATAGGTTATGAGACTGCGAAAACAGCCGACAATGTCTCGAGGATAAATATGGCCATGGCAGATGAATACTATGACTATATGTTTGACAGACTTCTCATGCTCGGAGCGGATACGGTAATAATTCAAAAAGAACAGGCTGTTTACGGGGAGTCGAGCCTTATTAAGCTTGACAGGGCTGCTGAAAATAACGGTTTTGATATTCTCTATGAAAACGGCGATTATATGCTCTACAAGCACAAGGACCTGAATTTGACTTTTGGTACAAAGGCGGTTTATGATGCAATAGGCATTGGCTACAGCGCATATTCGCTTTCGCTTGCATTTCCCAATATCAAAGAGGCGACAGACGACTATCTGGATCACTACACCTACGAGGAGCTTAGTAAATACAAGGTAGTATATCTGAGCGGATTTTATTACGAAGACAGAGAGGTGGCAGAGGATCTGGTTCAGAAGCTGTCTCAAAACGGAGTCAGGGTAGTCATCCTCGCTGATGGAATGCCGGAGGACAGGGAGTCGAGAACCAAAACATTTCTCGGTGTGACCTGCAATGTGATCCAGTTTGAGAACGGATATCCGATACTGTATACGGATGATTTTGGAGAGCTGGACTGCGACCTGTTCCCGCGCGACTACTCCAAGTGGATCACCTACTACCTGAATGGTCTTGGAGATGTCAGGGGCACTATCTATGACAACGAAATAGAACTCGCCTTTATGGGGACGGGTATAAATGAGAATATATGCTATGTAGGGCTCAACATTCCCTTTTATTACTATCTGACCAAGGACAAAAATGCCGGCAATATAATGCAGTGGGTTATGGGCATGGATGCCGGGCAGCTGCCTGATAGATCACTCATCCCATATGAACTTACGACATTTAACGGCGGGATGATCATAAACAGTACCGAAGATAATCTGAACACATCAATTTCCTACCAGGATATCTTCAGATCAGATCAGACTATTGGAGAAGAGAACAACCTCCTCACGGTAAATAAGGGAACGACCATAATCAGTTACGCTTATCCTTATCTGTTTAAGGGGCTATTGGTAACTGTGGCCGGATTTGCATTCTGCGCGATATTTATGAGCTACGTATCTGCTTCCGAAAAGAGAGACAGGGAAAAGAATAAGAGATTGTCAAAAGATAGTTCAGAGGGAGGCGGACAGCTTCCAAAAGAATCAGCAGAAACTGACACTGATGCAAATAAAGAAAACAGGTTAGAAACGGATTCAGAGTCATATATAGAACAGAAGACGGAATCAGTAATTCAGACAACGCCGGAAATGGAAGTATTAGAAACAGAAATACCAGAACTTAAACAGGATATTGGTACTGCGTCAGTTTCTAAAAATAAGTCTGAATCAATACAACAGACAGAGTCTGAAACAGAGTTCATAAAAGATTTGAATTCGGATTTTGAAACAGGCTTTAACTCGGAAATTACCTCTCATAAAAAGGACTTCGACTTCGATTTCAAGGCAGGCGATGACTTCGACCTTGGTCCGGGTGAAAAGTGGAATAAATAATAATGCAATGACAAAGGAGCGCGCAAAATAATGGATAATGTACGTGTAATAGAAGTAAAAAGAAGTATTTTTGAGAGCAATGACCTCGATGCGGATAAATTAAGGCAAGAGCTTAAGGAGAGTAAAACCTTTCTCTTAAACCTGATGTCATCGCCCGGATCCGGTAAGACGACAACCCTTACAAGGACAATTGAAATGCTGAAGGACAAATACAGGATTGGCGTCATGGAAGCTGACATTGACTCGGATGTCGATGCAAGGACAATCGCTTCAACGGGCGTCAAGGCTATCCAGCTACACACAGGCGGGATGTGCCACTTAGACGCCGACATGACACGTCAGGGCATCAGGGAGCTCGATGTGAGCGATATTGATTTTGCGGTACTTGAGAACGTCGGAAACCTCGTGTGTCCTGCGGAATTTGACACAGGGAGCACCAAGAACGCGATGATACTCTCTGTCCCAGAGGGAGATGACAAGCCTCTCAAGTACCCGCTCATGTTTTCAATCTGCGATGTTGTCCTCATCAACAAGATCGATGTCATACCGTACTTTGACTTTGACCTGGAAAAGTGCAAAGAAAACATACTTTACAGAAACCCCAAGGCAAAGATCATTCCCATCTGCGCAAAAACCGGCGAGGGGATGGAAGAGTGGGCCGCCTGGCTCTCAAATCAGATTGATGAAAATATAAAGTATATAAAAAACATACAAAAATAATTAAGTGCTTGACGAAAAAAGTGAAAGTGTTTATTAATAAGAAAGTGAATCAAAAATCTTCGACAATAGGAGTCAGTTTATATAATGGCAGCCAAAAAGGAAAGTAAATCAAAGAAAAATTCACTTCTTATAGTGGAGTCGCCGACCAAGGTGAAGGCTATCAAGAAGTTTCTGGGGGCGGGATATGAAGTCGCAGCCAGCAACGGCCATGTCAGAGACCTTCCCAGGAGCAGCATGGGAATCGATATCGAGCACGACTATGAGCCTAAGTATATCACCATAAGAGGTAAGGGGGATGTGCTCGCGCAGCTGAGGAAACAGGTCAGGAAAGCTGACAAGGTCTATCTTGCAACCGACCCGGATAGAGAGGGAGAGGCTATCAGCTGGCATCTGTGCTCAGCCCTGAAGCTCAACGAGAGCGGAGCCAAGGTCTCCAGGGTCACCTTCAATGAGATCACGAAGAACGCCGTCAAGGAGGCGATGAAGCATCCACGCGACATCGACATGAATCTCGTCGATGCCCAGCAGGCCAGGCGTGTTCTCGACAGGATGGTTGGTTATGAGATTTCGCCAATTCTCTGGTCCAAGATCAAAAGGGGACTCTCCGCAGGAAGAGTTCAGTCGGTTGCTCTGCGCATAATCGCTGACAGAGAGGCAGAGATCGACTCTTTTATCCCGACAGAGTACTGGACACTCGATGTGAAGCTCCTTCCCGAGGGCGAGAAAAAGCCACTTGTAGCCCACTACTACGGCGCTGATGGCGAAAAGAAGGAGATAGCCTCCAGGGAAGAACTTGAAAAGATAATGAGTGACCTCAAGGGCGCAAGCTTTGCCATCTCCGACGTCAAAAAGGGCGAGAGGAGCAAAAAGGCGCCTCTTCCGTTTACGACGTCAACGCTGCAGCAGGAGGCATCCAAGTCGCTCAACTTCTCAACCCAGAAGACCATGAGGATAGCCCAGCAGCTCTACGAGGGAATTGAACTCGGAAAAGAGGGAACGGTCGGACTCATTACGTATCTCAGAACCGATTCGACCCGTGTATCCGACGAGGCGGTTTCAGCAGCTGCCGACTATATAAAGAATAATTTCGGAGATGAGTACCTTGCTGAGGGTACGGCATCCAAGAAGAATGCAGGAAAGATACAGGACGCCCACGAGGCCATCCGTCCGACATACATCGACAGGACACCTGTTCTTGTCAAGGACTTTTTGTCGAGGGATCAGTTCAGACTCTATCAGCTGATCTGGAGAAGATTTATGGCAAGCCGTATGGCGAGCGCAAGATATGAGACCACATCTGTCAAGATCGATGCGGGTAAGCACAGATTTACCGTTGCCGCATCCAAGACGGTGTTTGACGGATTTTTAAACGTCTACACTGATGAGGACGATCAGATTGAGAAAAACGTCCTGATGAAGAATCTCGACACTACAACGAAGCTCATCTTTGAGGAGTTTGAATCAGCTCAGCACCTTACGCAGCCATCTCCTCACTACACTGAGGCTTCGCTGGTACATGACCTCGAGGCGCTCGGGATCGGAAGACCCAGTACCTATGCGCCGACCATCTCAACGATAATGGCCAGGCACTACATCACCAAGGAGAACAGGGCTCTCTATATCACAGAGCTGGGACAGGCGGTGAACAAGATGATGCTCGATGCCTTCCCTCAGATAGTGGATGTGAACTTCACGTCCAACATGGAGGCTCTTCTGGACGGGATAGCCGAGGGAAGTGTAAAGTGGAAGACCGTTATCGAGAACTTCTACCCGGATCTGGATGAGGCCGTAACAGCGGCAGAGGCAGAGCTTGAGAAGGTTCAGGTACAGGATGAAGTGACAGACGAAGTCTGTGAAATCTGCGGAAGAAACCTTGTCATCAAGTACGGACCACACGGCAAGTTCCTGGCATGTCCGGGCTTCCCTGAGTGCAAGAACACCAAGCCCTATTTTGAAAAGATAGGAGTTGCGTGCCCTAAGTGCGGCAAGGATATAGTCCTCAAGAGGACCAAGAAGGGCCGTATTTTCTACGGCTGCATAGACAATCCGAACTGTGATTTCATGACCTGGCAGAGACCGGTAGAAAAGAAGTGTCCTGAGTGCGGAGGGATGATGTATGCTAAGAGCAACAAGCTTGCGTGCGGAAATCCGGAATGCGGGCACGTCGAGGAAAAAGAAAAGACATAAGAAAAGTTTTCAGAAAACTTTAGCTTTTTTTCATAATTGTAGGCGCTTTGTTGTTTGAAGCGCCTATTTTTTTGTGCTATGATACAAATAGTGTAGTGAGATTTTTGACGTTTTTTCGTCTATATGAAGATCACTCTGCTGTCTGATTGGGGAAATAAATATAAAGGAGAATTTTGATGAGTAGTGTTCAGCTACTGGATAAGACCCGCAAGATTGGAAAACTTTTGCACACAAGCAACTCAGGTAAGGTCGTCTTTAACGATATCTGCAAGGTTCTGTGTGACATATTATCCTCAAATATGTTTGTTATCAGCAGAAAAGGCAAAGTGTTAGGTATAGGCGAGAGCGACAACGTGGAGTCTATAAGCTCATTCCTTGACTGCAGCGTCGGCTCTTTTATCGACCCGATGCTCAATGAGAGGCTCCTCACCATTCTCTCAACCAAGGAGAATGTCAATCTGGAGACTCTTGGGTTTGAAGGGATAGACACCTCACTGTTCCAGGCGATCATAACCCCGATAGAGATAGCCGGAGAGAGGCTCGGAACTCTTTTCATATACAAGACGGACAAGCCCTACGACATCGACGACATTATTCTTTGTGAGTACGGAACAACCGTCGTGGGACTTGAAATGCTGAGGGCTGTCAACGAGGAAAATGCCGAGGAGAGCAGGAAGCTCGCGGTTGTAAAGTCAGCTATCAGCACACTTTCTTTTTCCGAGATGCAGGCCATCATCCATATATTCGACGAGCTTGACGGCATGGAAGGGGTTCTTGTCGCGAGCAAGATTGCTGACAGGGTTGGGATTACGAGGAGCGTCATCGTAAATGCCCTCAGGAAGTTCGAGAGCGCAGGCGTCATCGAGTCGAGGTCCTCGGGAATGAAGGGAACCTATATCAAGGTCACCAACGATGTTGTTTTCGGCGAGATAAAAAAGCTAAAGCAGACGATATGATCAGCCGATAATAGATATAACAGGGAAGTATTATTGATGAAAGGATTTATCACGGTATGATAAGTCCTTTTTTTGTTACCTTGGGTACAGTCATAGATTTTGTATTGTTTGGATGCATAAAACACAATATAAAGTATTTTACACTTGTAATTTACATAAAAAAATTTTATTATTAAAGAGACTAAAAGGGGGAAGTGGCGATGATCAATAGCAATGTCTTTGACTACATCAACGTGCTTGACAAAGCAGCAGATGCAGCCTGGACCAGAAACGAGATAATCTCCAACAATATTGCTAATGTTGACACACCGGGCTACAAGAGACAGGACCTCAACTTTGAGGAGGAGCTCCAGAGAGCCCTGGGTAATTCGAGGTACAAGAGCATGGACCAGAAGGTATCAGACCTTCAGAAGAAACACCTTGAGGCTCGCGTCGTCAATGATTACGTCGGTTTTTCCTACAGAATGGACCGCAACAATGTTGATATAGATACCGAAAATGTCACTCTTGCAGCCAACCAGATCAAGTACCAGGGTCTGATGGCAGGGATTCGTAGTGAATTCAGCAACATTTCAGCAGTGACCAGGTCATCATAAGGAGGTTCAGGATGAGCATTTTTGATTCTTTTAATATCAATTCATCGGGAATGACAGCCCAGAGATTCAGGATGGATATCATCTCCGAGAACATTGCAAATGCCAACACAACAAGGACAGCTGACGGGACGCCCTACGTCAGGAAGGTTGTGACTTTCCAGGAGAAGGGCACTCAGACGCCGTTTTCGAGGATACTCAATGAGAGGCTCGACCACTTCTCAGGCAGGGGCGTCAAGGTCACATCGGTTCAGGAGGACACCTGGACACAGATGAACATAGTCTATGACCCGTCACATCCCGACGCGGATGAGAACGGATATGTGACCTATCCGAATGTCAACACGGTCACTGAGATGACGAACCTCATAGACGCCAGCAGGTCGTATGAAGCAAACGCAACCGCCTTTAACGCCAGCAAGAACCTGGCGACAAGGGGACTTGAACTCGGACAGGGCAGCTGATAAACATTTATTATTTCGGGGAGGAAATTTAAATGGCATCACTTGATATATCGCAGCTTCGGAATGTACAGTCCGACGTCATAAGAAGAGCGGAGAAGACTAACAGCAGGGTCTACAACGTACTCGGTGATGACGTTGGAAACGACGAGTCGTTTAAGAGCATCTTTTCTGCGGCAGTCGACAACATTCACACGACTAACGCGTATCTTTCCGACGCAGAAAATGAGGAGATAAAGTGGGCACTGGGGCAGACAGACAACACACATGACCTGTCCATCGCACTTCAGAAAGCGTCGACCGCACTTCAATATACAGTCGCGATTCGCGACCGCGCCATGAGTGCATACAGGGAAATAACACAGATGCAGATCTGAGCGATATATGGATTCAAGGATTTAAATTGCCGCGCTGGCGCGTAGCAATTTAAATCTTTGAAGACATAACGGACATGAGGAAGTAGCGCGAATAGCGCGGATTCCGAATGGACGTAGCATGGCGGGAGCGAATGCGAAGCCATGCGTATATCGCGGACAGGATTCCGAATGGACGTAGCATGGCGGGAGCGAATGCGGAGCCATGCGTATATCGCGGGGTAGATTATAATAGAAACAGGACGTAGGATTGCGGGAGCGAATGCGGAGCAATCCGTATATCGCGGACAGGATTCCGAATGGACGTAGCATGGCGGGAGCGAATGCGGAGCCATGCGTATATCGCGGACAAACTTGGTATGAAAAAGGGGAGTGAGATTAAATGGCTGAACGTTTGCGTGCTATTTGGCAGAAAATTCTCGACTGGTGGAATCAGTTCACAGCCAGGCAGAAGACGCTTATTATCGGCGCCAGCACGGTTGTGTTATTGACCATCATCATTCTGGTTTCGGTCTTAAATCAACCACAATACATCATTTTGGCACAGGCACAATCAACCAAGGAGGCTTCTGAGATCAGGGACCTTCTTGATTCTAATTCCATAAATTACAAGATATCGGATGACGGTCTTGAGTTTAAGGTGCTTAAAAAGGACCAGGCAAATGCCAATCTTTTGCTGGGGGCAAATGATATCCAGTCCTACGCCTACTCGATAGACAATGTCACTAATGGAAGCTTTTCCACAACCGAGTCTGACAAACAGAAGAAATACGTTCTCTACCTTGAGTCAAGGCTTGAGCAGGACTTTATCGCCAAGTTTACCGCAATCAAGAGCGCCAACGTGCAGCTGAACATCCCTGACAATGACGGAACTCTTATAGGCAATCAGGAGGAGGCTTCCGCCTGGATACTTCTGCAGCTTGGTGAAGACGGCAAGTTCGACGAAGAGAACGCAGCTTTTCTTGCAAAGGCTGTTGCAGTTGCAATCGGGAACGAAAACACAGACAATATTGTCATTCTCGACACCGAGGGCAACATGCTCTTTTCCGGAGGAGAGGACACGACTACTTCCGGTCTTGCAGCAACGCAGCTCTCTGTAAAGTCCAAGACCGAGCAGCTTGTAAAGAGCGAGGTCAAAAAGGTTCTTCTCGGAACAAAGCTCTATGACAACATAGAGGTTGCAAGTAACCTTGTCATGGATTTTACCAACGAGAAGGTCGTTGATCACAGGTACACCCCCGCTGAGGATCAGACACAGGGTGTTCTCAGCCACGAGGATACATATAACGCCGAGAACGTCAGCGGCATTGCCGGAATCCCCGGGACAGATACCAACGAGGAGGATGAGACCACCTATGTGACTCAGGATAACACCAATTCGACCTCTACTATTACCGAGGAGTCAAGAGACTATCTACCAAATGAGACTATAACCACCAAGGAGAATGTTCCGGGTGCTATTCAGTATGATGCCTCGTCAATCTCTGTGACAGCAATTAACTATGTTGTGATGAAAGAGGCTGATTACAAGCCTGCAGACCATGAAAACCTTTCGTGGGAAGATTTCAAGGCGGCGAACACACAGCCCATTGCAGAACAGGTTCCTGAAGAAATGATAAACGTGGTATCGAAGGCTACCGGCATAAATGCTGAGAATGTTGCGATGGCTGCCTACACGGAGTACGTGTTCTTTGACAGGACGGGAAGTGCCGTTACAGTCACGGATATCCTTCAGATCGTGCTGATCGTTGTGATTCTCGGACTTCTTGCATTTGTCATCTTCAGAAGCATGTTTACAAACAAGAAGCAGGAGGAAGTGGAAGAAGTTCCCGAGCAGCTCTCTGTTGAGCAGCTCCTTGAGTCACAGCCTGAGGAGATGCTCTCTGACATCGAGATGGATACCGGGTCTGAGACCAAGAGACTCATTGAGAAATTTATCGAAGAAAACCCCGAAGCAGCTGCGACGCTTTTGCGCAACTGGCTGAATGAGGATTATGGTATGTAAAGGGGAGTATCAGTTATGATGGACGCTCAAATTGAAGGTAATACCTCCGTAACAGCGGACTTTACCGGAACTCAAAAAGCGGCAATACTTCTCATCGCCCTCGGGCCGGAGAAGTCTTCCGCCATATTCAAGCACCTCAAGGAGGAAGAGATTGAGGAGCTGACTCTTGAAATTGCCAATACAAGGAGTGTCACGAGTCAGATAAAAGAGGCTGTCCTTCAGGAGTTTTACGATGTCTGTCTCGCCCAGCAGTACATCGCAGAGGGCGGTATAACCTACGCCAAAGAGCTTCTTGAGAAGGCTCTCGGCGAGGACAAGGCGATGGATGTCATCAGCAAGCTCACTGCATCTCTCCAGGTTAAGCCCTTCGAGTTTATCAGAAAGACTGAGCCAAGCCAGATTCTCACCTTTATTCAGGATGAGCATCCTCAGACCATTGCTCTGATACTTTCTTATATGTCACCGGCGCAGAGCGCGATGATACTCTCAGCGCTTGCACCTGACAGACAGGCTGACGTCGCAAAGCGTATTGCAGCCATGGACAGGACCAGTCCTGATACGATAAAAGAGGTAGAAAAGGTGTTGGAATCAAAGCTTTCTTCACTGGTCAACCAGGATTACACCATTATTGGCGGCGTAGATGCTGTAGTAGAGATCCTCAACACCGTGGACCGTGCTACAGAAAAGCATATCATGGAAACTCTCGAGATCGAGGAGCCGGAGCTGGCAGACGAGATCAGAAAGAAGATGTTCGTATTCGAGGATGTACTTCTTCTCGACGACAGATCCATTCAGAGAGTGCTGCGTGAGGTTGAGAATTCCGACCTTGCACTTGCATGTAAGAGTGCAACTGAACAGGTTCAGAACGCTATCTTCAACAACCTCTCGAAGCGTCTTGCTGCTATGATCAAGGAAGACATGGACTTTATGGGACCTGTGCGTATGAAGGATGTTGAGGAAGCTCAGCAGAAGATCGTCAATATCATACGTAAGCTTGAGGATTCGGGCGAGATTATTATCTCCAGAGGCGGAGGTGACGAGCTGGTTGTCTAATCTTTTCAAGGCGGGCTTCGTAAGCTTCGACGCTTCGGAGGCACGCATCATTGACAGCAATGAACTTGCAAACAAAAAAATAGAAGCTTTCCAGGAGCAGGAGCTGAGAAAACAGCGCGCACAGATGGCGCAGGAGGACGGCAGCCCCGAGATCATCACAGAGGATGATTTTGTTCCCGGAATAGATATGGAGCAGCTGTCTCAGCTAACCGAGGATCAGAGCATGTTAGAATCAGTTCCTGATCCTCAGTTTGATATGGAGGCAGTTCAGGCAGAGATAGACCTTAAACTTCAGCAGGCGCAGGAGCAGGCTGACATGATAGTTCAGCAGGCACAGCAGCAGGCTGATAATATCCGCGCCCAGGCCATGGAGGACGGAAGACAGCAGGGATATAACGACGGATACCAGGAGGGTGCGCAGGCTGCCCAGGCTCTGCAGGATGAGATCGAGCAACAGCGCGGCGAGCTTGAGAAGGAATATCAGCAGCTTGTCGATGAACTTGAGCCGGAGATGGTAGATGTCCTAACACAGATCTACGAGCACGTCTTCGGAATTGAGCTCAGGGAGGACAAGGGAATCATCCTTCACCTCTTAAAGACAACGCTCTCGAGGATAGAGCCCGGAAATGACCTCATTGTCCACATCTCATCAGATGACTACGACGATGTCATGGAAGAAAAGGAGTCCCTCGATGCCTGCATAACTTCACCGAACACGACGATGGAGATTATTGAGGACCCGCTCCTAAAAGAGAACGAGTGCATGATAGAGTCGGACAGCGGAGTTTTTGACTGCTCGCTCGGAGTGGAGCTGTCTGAGATCACAAGAAAGTTAAAGCTCCTTTCTTTTGACAGAAAGAGAAGGTGACAGGTGTTAAATATATGCTGGTAAATCCTGTTGACTTATCAAAATATAAAAAAATGCAGAATGCGCCCTTTTACCGGACGAGAGGTAAGGTGGTAAACGTCATCGGACTCACGATAGAATCTGCAGGCCCTGACGCCAAGCTCGGTGACATCTGCCTCATCTATCCCAAGAAAAAGGACGATGACTCTCTGACGGAACATGTGGTGAAACCCGCCATGGCAGAGGTTGTCGGATTCAAGGACAACCATGTTCAGCTGATGCCCTATGAGAACACCAGCGGCATCGGAAACGGCAGCATAGTTGAGAATACAGACTCGCCACTTCGCGTGAATGTCGGTGAAGGACTCCTTGGTCACACACTTGACGGCCTCGGGAGGATAGACGGAACGAGCTACGGTCAGGGCGTTTCCTTAGAGGGGGGCGTTGCCTATTCTGTTGAGAACCAGCCGCCGGATCCCATGACAAGGGACCCGATCTCTGATGTTCTCTCGCTTGGAGTTAAGGCTGTTGACGGACTTCTCACTGTCGGCAAGGGACAGCGTATAGGCATCTTTGCCGGCTCCGGTGTCGGCAAATCAACTCTTCTTGGAATGTTTGCCAGAAACACCCAGGCTGATATCAATGTCATCGCACTTATCGGCGAGCGAGGCAGGGAGGTCAGGGAATTCATAGAAAGAGACATGGGCGAGGAGGGCATGAAGAGATCAATTGTCGTCTGCGCAACCTCGGACAAGCCTGCGCTTGAGAGGCTGAAGGCCGCAAAGACGGCAACTTCCATCGCTGAGTATTTCAGGGACAAGGGAAAAGACGTCCTTCTGATGATGGACTCCCTCACACGTTTTTCAATGGCTCAGAGAGAGATTGGGCTTGCAAGCGGAGAGCCCCCGGTTTCAAGGGGTTACCCTCCGTCAGTGTATGCCGAGATGCCCAAACTCCTTGAGAGGGCAGGAAAATCCAGGCATGGTTCGATCACAGGTCTTTACACGGTCCTTGTTGACGGTGATGATATGAATGAGCCCATAACCGATACGGCCAGGGGTATCCTCGACGGTCATATAGTTCTGAACAGAAAACTCGCCCAGAAGAACCATTATCCGGCTATTGATGTACTTGCGAGCATATCAAGATGTATGTCGGCTATTGCGGATCCCGAGCACAAGAAGGCTGCAGGAAAGCTCAAAAACGTCCTTGCGACCTACAACGATGCCGAGGACCTCATAAATATCGGCGCCTACAGAACGGGTGCCAACAAGAACATCGACTACGCAGTTTCCAAAATAGACAGAGTAAATGAATTTCTGATGCAGGAGACCGACGAGAAGTTTTCTTTTCAGGAGATAAGGGCACAGCTCCTTGATATGTTCAGGGACTGAATGAGTGATGATCTATGGCAAGATTTGTCTATCGGATGCAGAGCGTCTTAAATATCAAGCAGCAGACTGAGAATCAGACCAAGATGGAGTTTGGAGTTGCCCAGGCTGAGCTCAATGAGCAGCTCGATATTCTTCAGGAGTACATAAAGCGCAAGGAGAACTACCTCATTGAAGCTGAAGAGCTGCGAAAAGCCACATCTTTAAAGCTGCAGGACATTCTCGACAACCAGTATGCGACCGCGCAGATGGATGTCTTTATAAAGCAGCAGATGAGGGTCGTTGAGCAGTACGAGCAGCGCGTTGAGCAGGTCCGCGTAAGGCTCACCCGAAACATCCAGGAGAGAAAGATGCAGGAGACCTTGAGGGACAGGGCTTTTGCGGAGTTTTTAGAGGAACAGAAGCAGGAAGAAGCCAAGGAAAACGATCAGCGCACAAGCTTTACTTACGGACAAAGACAGAAGGAAGACACATAAATGGCAGAAACAAATTTGCTTAACTCGCCCGACGATCCCAAGGCGGCCAGAGCCAAGCTAAAAGCTGATAAAAAAGAATACAGGAAAAAGCTCAAGGAACAGAGAAAGGAGCAAAAGGAGAGAGAGAGGGAGTTTGCAGACAGGACTGCCGAGATAAACGGCGACAACGCTGGCGGACTTGCAACACTCATCATCACCTTTTTGATAATTCTTATCTGGCTCGCAATCATGGCTCTTTTGGTAAAGCTCGATGTGGGCGGGTTCGGATCGGATATCCTGGCCCCGATCATCAAGGATGTTCCGTATCTTAACGTGATCCTTCCGGAGGGCTCTGTGGAGAAAAAGCCGGAAACTACTACTCCGATTGTTGTGGAAGGAGTTCCCGGAGACGGACAGGAGCAGACATCATCACTCGAGACCATGGACGACGCGAACGCCTATATCAAGAGACTTGAACAGGCACTGCAGGCAGAGATGGAGCAGAACAGCGCCTATGCAGCCCAGATAGAAAAGCTTCAGGCAGAGGTTTCAAGGCTTGAGCCGTTTGAGCAGCAGCAGAGAGAGTTCTACGAGGAGAGGGAGAAATTCTACAAGGAAGTTGTTTACGGTGAAAATGCTCCAGGCGCTGACGCATATCAGGCTTATTATGAGATGATCGATCCCGACAACGCGGCAAAGATATATGAGAGCATAATGCAGGGCAAGAGCAGTGACGCCGCCATAAGGGCTTTTGCAACCACTTATTCCGGCATGAAGGCAAAGAGCGCCGCAGCTATCTTTGACGAAATGGTAAATGAGAACCAGATTGAGCTCGTTGGCAAGATACTGGCACAGATGTCCGTAGAAAACAGAGGCGATATACTTGCAGCCATGAAGGAAGAAAATGCTGCGAAGCTCACACAGCTCTTAGAGCCCACATCCCTTCAGGACAAGTCCACCAAGGTAACAGGATAAATACAGATTACAGTTTTGCTTTTTCTTTAGCAGAACTGTAATTTTTTTTTAAAAAAATGTTAAGACGATGGGGACACTTACCGATATAGAAATTGTAAAAATCTAAATATTGAAAGGAGGATGTGAATGAACAGTGCAAACAATGCAGTAGGAGCTTACGCCTCTTACTTCACTCAGGGCACTGCAGCTGCAAACAATTCCGGTATTACCGAAACTGCAAAGAGAGGTGATAAAGCCCCGGCAAGTTTTGACATGATCCTTGGAAAGGTTTCCGACACGCTTATACAGAGTAAACCCAACGAAAGTGTTAAGGACCTTGTTAATACCACACCTGCACAGGCAGAGAGCCAGAAAGTCAAGGCATCCGAAGATGCGAAAAAGCCTTCAACAATTGAGCAAGAGACCAAGGCCGGCACACAGACGGCAGAAAAGACAAACAATACTGCTACTGACACAGATAAGAGTGAAGTTACTGATACCAAGGATTCCGCTAAAGGGAAAGAGCTTCAGGAAGCAGTAGAAGATGCCGGAGAGGAGATTATCTCCAGAATCGCAGATACATTTGATGTATCTGAGGACGATATCGTAAATGCAATGCAGGTGCTCGGACTTGCTGCTGCAGATCTTTTTAACCCGGCAGATCTCACACAGCTTGTCACTGAAGTGACAGGGCAGGAAGAGATTGATTTTATCACAGATTCTGATATATATACATCGCTGCAGGACCTCCTGGAGGGTGCGGAGAGTATGAAGAGCGAACTTATGAATGAGTTCGATTTATCGGAAGAGGAATTTGGAGCTGTAGTTGACAATGCAGCAAATACCTTAAAAGAACAGTCTGAGATCACGGATATCAATGTCGAGGAAGATGTTGATGTAAAGGAAGATAAAGTTCAGGCTGAAATCACCAAACCTAAAGCACCCGTGTCTGAGGCCTTCACTGATAAGGCACCGGAGAGCGAGGATGAACCTGCCTCTGTTATCGTATCTGCAAAGAGCGATGGCGAGAACAAGGGAAATCTTCAGAGCGGAGCACAGTCATCAAATCTCTACAACCAGATCATAAATAACATAGCGGAAGCTGCGGCAGAGACTGCAGAGACGAGCCAGGTGAATTACACAGACAGGGCACAGATGGAGGACATCATCAGGCAGATAACTGACAGGATCAGTATTTCTGCGGGAACTGACGAGACCTCGATGGAGCTGCAGCTCCACCCGGCAAGTCTTGGAAACGTCAACATCCTTCTCACAAGCGGCAAGGATGGTATTGTCGCAAAATTCACTGCCCAGAACGAGATAGTCAAAGAGGCGGTTGAGGCGCAGATGGCACAGCTCCAGCAGAAGTTCGACGAGCAGGGCATCAAGGTCACATCAGTCGAAGTCACGGTTGCAAGTCACTCCTTCGAGCAGAATCTCGAGCAGGGGAACGATAAGCAGAACAATGAAAATCCTGATGGCAGGAAGGTTAAGGGACTTCGCAGGATCAACTTGAGCGAAATACCCGATGACGAAGATATGGAAGATGCTACAGATGCCGAGAAAATAGCTGTTCAGATGATGGCTGCAAACGGAAATTCAGTAGATTTCAGCGCGTAAGAACGCGGAAAGAGGTTTATATGGCAGATTCAAGTTCAGTTGGTGCAATTATAAAAAACGGTGAAGTAGTTAACGCTAATAGCGAGGCTACCAAGAACAAAACCGCTCCCACAGGGTACGACAAAGACGCATTCATGCAGATACTGGTTGCTCAGATGAAGTATCAGGATCCTTTGGAGCCCACTTCAAACACCGAGTATATCTCCCAGTACGCAACCTTTTCACAGGTAGAGCAGCTCTCCAATATGGCGAGTGCGATGTCGCTCTCAAGAGCCTCTGAGATGGTCGGAAAGACAGTCACCATAACACAGGCGAACGAAAACGGCACAACCTCTGAGATACAGGGCGTTGTAGACTTTGTAAATTACAGCGGTAATACCGCATACCTCAACATAGGCGGTGTAAACTACTCGATCGACGATGTGACACAGGTTCTGGACTCTGATTACACAGATGCTCTTGCTGCAGTCGACGAGTTCCAGAAGGCTATCGACAAGCTTCCTAACCTCGACATGATCACTGAGGAGGAGCACGGCCTTACAATAGACACAATGTACGAGTATTACACAGAGCATATGACAGATAAGGCCAAGAACCTTATGGACAAGAATTATGTGACGAGTCTTCTTCAGTTTGTCAATCGGATTGACGATATAAGAGAAGATGATCACAGAACTTTGGAGACGAAATAAGGATATATTTCGCAATTGGAGGACATAAAGATGATAATGGATGATCGTCAGTTCTTTTCAATCGGACAGGTTCAGAATCAGTTTTTAAATCCAAATACTCCTAAAGTAGGCAAAGATACAAAATCTTTGCCTACAGGAGAAAATTCTTTTGCATCTGTTCTAAATAAAATTCAGGATTCGGCCGATAATAATAACAGTGAAGCAAGTGTTAGGTTTTCAAAGCACGCACTTAACAGGCTGAACATGAGAAACATCGAGCTGACCCGCGAGCAGATGGAGAGACTCAATCAGGGAAAGATCGAGGCCGGTGAAAAGGGCATAAAGGATTCACTTATTCTGATCGACCAGCTGGCATTTATCGTGAATGTACCGAACAACACGGTTGTTACAGCAATGGATCAGACAGAAAACAATAACAATGTATTCACTAACATAGACGGAGCGGTTATTGCATGATTGGACCGAAGCAGGATTGTCTTTCCTGCCAGGAAATCTTTTAATCCGGACAGACTGCCGGGTTATCCGCAAAAGCTTCGTCCTACACAAAAGCTTAATATTTTGATGGAGGACTTTGCCTTATGATGAGATCACTTTATTCCGGTGTTGCAGGACTTCGTACACATCAGACCAAGATGGACGTTCTTGGTAACAACATCGCTAACGTAAACACGACATCTTACAAATCCCAGTCTATTACATTTTCAGATCTTATGTATCAGACCACACAGACTGCATCAGGCGCCACAGCTACCAAGGGCGGTGTGAATGCACGTCAGATCGGTCTCGGTGCAAAGTCAGGCGCCATTGCAACGGCAATTGAGTCTCAGGGCGCAACCCAGACAACAAACAACCCGTTCGATATCATGATCACAGGTAAGTCTTTCTTTATCGTTAACAACGGCAAGGAAAACCTCTACACAAGAGACGGGTCTTTCTATATTGACGGCGCAGGAAACCTCGCGATGCAGGCAAACGGATACCTCGTACAGGGGTGGGCTGCCCAGGAAAACAAGGAGACAGGTGAGATCACGGTAAACAAGAACGGCGGTCTTTCTCCTCTGCAGATCATGAGCGCAGACAACTCGACATATTCACCAGCTTCAACAACACAGGCTCTCTACAGCGGAAATATCGACGACCACGACACCAACGTTACATCTGACGACGGAAAGACTATAACCCTTGAGTTCTATGACAACAAGGGATATCTCTACACAGGCAAGTTCACACTTAAGGATACAGGTACAGACAACCTCTTCTCAATCCAGCTCAAGGATATCATCGATTCTGACGGAAATTCCATCGGAGCTGAGAGACTCTCGGGCGTTAAGTTCGGAACAACAGAGAACAAGGACGCAAACGTTGATTCAGCTTATGAAGTTGTCGTTGGAAACACCACATCAACCGTTAACCTTCTTGCAGGTGCAACTGTTTATTCTAAGGTTCCCACTTCAGGAGCGCTTTCTGACCTTATGTCCTCAAGTAAGGCACCCTACGGCGGAATCCTTGAAAAGGTTTACGGCATCACTGATGATATGGTAACAGGCGGCAAGAACGGTTACTCCAAGACTTCACCTTTTACCATCGATGCTACTACCGGTGTTCTGACCATAACTTATGATCAGGAAGTGGCAGGCGGCTCGGCAAAACCTGACGGATATACCTATAACAAGGCAAACACTCAGAGCTACTATGTTCAGGAATCTACAGGCAAGGCATATGTTGTTCCCACAACCACAACAACAGGCGACAGCATGAGCAATGCTTCCCAGGCACTAAAGACAACCCTTATAAATGTATATAAGGACGGCACGAACGCAGTTACCGAAGCTGATATCAAAAAGTATTCCGCAGCGGGGTATGAGTACGCTTTCTCAAATGTACCGACAGGCAGTGATACATTTACTATTTACAGAGATCCCAACCTTGCAGTTGCAGCAACTCCGGCAGCTACATCCAAGGCCAATCTGTCAAAGTTCTCGCTTGATTTTACTGATCTTGAAGCTGATGCTGAATACGCTGCTTATACTGACGATGTATTTTACTCATACACAGGACTTGATAAGACCAAACTGGATTCTGACAGACAGCTTACTGTATACGGGTCAAAATTGTCAGATGCAGCCAAAGTTGAAGCTGTTGATGCAACTCAGATTGCTGAATTAACCACAGGCGGCTTTGCTAAAGATAATAATTATGAATATGCCGGGCTTACCAGCGATCAGAAGGATGCCCTTGCAACAGTTCTTGGAATGTCAACTACTGAACTTGACAATTATATGTCAGATAATGGATACACTCATATAAGAGTAAATGAACTGACAGGTACTCCGGGACTTTGCTTCTATTCAAGCGTTCCTGCAAAAGTCGCAGATACAGACAATGTTCTTTATCAGGGACAGGCATTTACCAAGAAACTCACTGCTAATGAGGAAGCGTATCCTGTTAATACAGCTGCTGAGATTGGTGCAGTATTCACAAGCACAACCGACTACTCATCATATATACTTAAGGGCACTGAGAAGGTTGTCGGAGATTACACGCCTGAAATGCTCAACGACGTATATGGACTTGATGCGACATCATTCTCTGCATCCTACCAGGTTGCAATCGCATCAAGTGGTCAGATCTCAATTTACCAGACCAAGACCACAAGTCCTGACCTCAACTCTGATTACGCGGCACAGGCAGCCGATGACGGCACAGTAACCTATGTAACAACAAATGATACAGAGGCCTGGAAGGATCTTCCTAACAGCGGCAACATCAAGGATCTGCTTGAAACTGCAAACGGACCTTATGCCGGACTTCTCAAGAAGGTATATAATCAGACCGATGAGGACGCGGATGCATACGGAACTGACGGAACATATTCAATAAACAGCGACGGCAGCATCACAATGACAACCGGAACTCAGACAATACAGCTGAAGTTCGATCCTTCAACCGGCGCTCTTACAACAGCAAACGGAAAAGCAAACGGACTTGTAAATATCGTATTCGATCAGTCAATCCCCGGAAACGAAGCTTTCGGATATCAGAAACAGGCATCTGACGGTGATGACGTCGTTCCCGGACACATGACGGTTGACTTCTCGACTGTAACCAACTACAACACCAGCGGATCATCAACCATCAAGGCTGTAAAGGGTGACAAGAAGAGCCTCAACACAGGACGTGCGGTTGGTGAGATGAACGGTGTCACAGTCAGCACAGACGGTCAGATCTACGCGACATACTCAAACGGCCAGACCAAGCTCCTCGGCCAGATTGCATCAGCTGAATTTGCCAATGCATCAGGTCTTTCAAAAGAGGGTGACAACCTCTATGCATCAACTCTCAACTCAGGAGATGCAACCATCCAGGATATCACTACAGACGGCGGCTACATGAACACAGGTGTCTTGGAGATGTCAAACGTAGACCTCTCGAGAGAGTTCACAGAGATGATCACAACCCAGCGTGGTTTCCAGGCAAACAGCCGTATCATCACAGTATCCGACACACTTCTTGAAGAGCTCACAAACCTCAAGAGATAATAAGAAAGTAAAGCAAAACTCCAATAAAAAAGGCGGCTCCCCCGGGATGTATCATTCCGGGGGAGCTGCTTTTTAAAATGATGAATATTTCATTGACAACTTGTTTAAGGTCTGACCTGCTTATCCATGATCTCCGGATATTGAGTCGGTGGGTACACATTCTGTTAACACACTTTAACACTCTTTCTTGGTGCAAATAAAAATTTTATGCAATTAATACTGTATTCCACAGTAAAAAGTGTTACAATGTCTTTGATACCACAACATCTAGTGCTGCTGTCATCAAATACCTCGACTTTTTACGCAGGATAAATTGTCATTCTACAAGGCGAAGGAATAAGTCGTACCAGGCGGTACGACGATTGACGACAACGCAGAAGATGGCAATTCAGGCAAGTAATAAATTCGACTTATTTGGTGACAGCAGCACTATTATTATGAGATTATTGTGGAGTCGTCACGGATGATTGTTGGGGGAGTATACGGATATTGCAATAATATTTCATTGTCAAATCCCAGGACTGAAATTATGCTTCAATTACATCCAAAATATGAGTTGTAACAGGAGATTTCGACTACGAAAAGTGGTAAAATAGTGTTTGCAGGGAGTTTGGTTTCGAAAAATATTGAAATTATTGAAACTTAAGCTCAAGATATGCGAAATTAAATTTCATTGAGCATTTTTGTGTAAACTCCTGGTTTACAACATAGATTTAAGAACCGGTTTAACTGTGCGGGTCAAAATATCCTGTTTTGCAACATAGATTAAAGGCCCGGTTTAACTGTGCGGGTCAAGGCCCGGTTTGTTATGAGCAGAGTTATTGAACTGACCAAAATGGATACCAGAAAAATCTTAATAAACCCTGCTATGATCGAGACTGTCGAGGGAGCGCCCGACACAGTCTTAGTGTTGTACTCAGGGAGAAAGCTCATTGTTAAGGAGTCTGTCGATGAGATCAGAAAGATCATCAATAATACATGAATTCCTGAGTGATTCTCCAAATAACTCGTATACTGCGTGTAAATGAGAAAGTAATTTGTAAAAAGTCTGAACTATAAATAATTGAAGGAGCAAATATTGTGGATATTGCGTCATTACTGGGTGTAGGACTATGTTTCCTGTTCATGATCCTGAGTATCGTGTTTTCAGCAGGTATCACGGGTGTCAAGTATTTCCTTGATGCGCCCTCTGCCATGATCACGTTCGGAGGAGCCTTCATGGCCGTTCTGGCCTCGAGGAGCATGCCGAGCTTCATAAGCGGACTCAAGGCATACCCGCTGATATTCAAGATGCCTTCCGACGACACGAAGGCCGTTATTAAGAGCATAATCGATCTTTCCAATACAGCCCGAAAGGAAGGACTTCTCGCACTTGAGGAGGCTGCCGGAGGACTTGAGGATGCCTTCATGAAAAAGGGCGTCATGCTCATCGTCGACGGTACTGAGCCTGAGCTTGTAAAGAGCATTCTTGAAGCCGAGATTGATGCCATGTCGGAGAGACATAAAGAAAACTATTCATTCTATGCTGATGTTGCGGGCATGGGCCCTTCCTGGGGTATGATCGGAACCCTTTTGGGACTGGTTCTGATGCTTCAGAACATGTCGGATCCTTCTTCGATCGGACCGTCCATGGCGGTTGCCCTCATCACAACATTCTACGGTTCGGTTCTTGCCAACTGGTTCTGTTATCCTGCCGAGAACAAGTTAAAGGCCAGGGACGGCGCCGAATATATGGTAAAGAGCATAATCATTGAGGGACTTCTGTCCATACAGGCAGGAGAGAACCCGCGTGTTACTGAAGAGAAGCTTAAATCCTTCCTGTCACCTGCTGACAGATCTGCATATGAGGCCGAAAACGGCACCGGCGACGGAGGCGGAGACTAATGGCAAAGAAACCAGAAGAAATTAAACCCGGCTTGCCCGCATGGCAGGGTACATTCGGAGATCTGATGAACCTGCTTTTGTGCTTCTTCGTTTTGCTTTTCTCCATGGCCACCATGGACGCTGCGAAGTTCGAGGAGGTTGCGGCATCTTTCAGCTCTGCTTTCAGCGTTTTCTCAGGCGGTGAGATGGCGATAGGAAAGGGAGCTCTTATAGGAGACGGGGTTTCGCAGCTGACACAGCTGTCCAGCTTTGTTAACTCCATAGGGGTAGCCCAGTCCGGAGAGGATTCAGATTCTGAATCCGCAGATGTGGGTGACATGGAGCAGGAGGAGCTGATGGAGGCTGCTGAGGAGAAACAGCTTGAAGCCTCTGCCGAGCTTGCTGAGAAGATTGAAGCGGCGCTTGATGAGGGTGAGATTGACAATATGGTATCCCTCAATTACACGAGTCAGTTTGTACAGCTCACCATCCAGGGGTCCATCCTCTTTGATTCAGGTAAGGTTGATATCAAGGGAGATGCTCTTCCCGTAATTGAGAAGGTCGGGCAGATACTTGAGTCTTATGCCGGCGGTACTATTGAGATAGAGGGACACACGGACAATGTTCCCATGTCCGGAGGCGGGAAGTTCGCAAACAATGACGAATTAAGTTCAGGACGTGCGCTGTCCATATTTTATTATCTTACTGAGAATACCAATCTCGAGCCTTCCAATATAGTACACACCGGAAGGGGAGAATATGACCCGATAGCAGACAACTCTACTGATGAGGGAAGAGCCAGAAACAGAAGAGTTGAGATCAAGATATACAATCCACTTAGTGCTGCATACTAACTTACAGAGGGGAATTTAAACCATGAAAAAGAATCTTTTGTCAATAATCATTCTTGCACTTCTCATCGTGAACCTTGCCATGACGGGGTTCATGCTGCTGAGCGTAATGACTACGAACTCCCAGACAGCCAAGCTGATATCGGACATAGCTGCTGCGTTGGAGCTCGAGGCAAACGGAGGCTCAACGGGAGGATTTTCCGGATCGGCATCGGGCAATGTAGCTGTTACCGATGTGGCAACCTTTGGATTTACAGGGGATGACAAGTTAACTATCAATCTCCGCGCAGGCGAGGACGGAAAGAGCCATTACATGGTGGTGGAGGTTGTATTCTCCATGAACAAAGCAAGTGCTGATTATGCAACACTCGGATCGGAAGATCAGCTCGCAAGTATGAAGGAACTGGTTAAGTCCAAGGTTACAAACACTCTTGCATCCTACTCAATTGAAGAGCTTCAGGCCGGAGCCGATGAGACAGCAAGGGAGACGATTCTTGAAGAGGTTCAGGCACTGTTTGGTTCAAACTTTATTTATGACGTAAGCTTTTCGAGCGTGCTTTACAACTAATTTAAGGGAGATTTACATTGAGCGAAGTACTATCACAAAGTGAAATAGATAGTCTGCTGTCAGCGATATCCACCGGCGAGCTCGATATGGATCAGATGCAGGACACCAACGAAAAGAAAGTCAAAGACTATGACTTTAAGCGTCCTGCCAAGTTTTCCAAGGAGCACCTCAGAACCCTTGAGATGATCTATGAGCATTACGGAAGACTCCTCTCGACGACGCTGCCTCTGTATCTGCGCAAAAATGTTCAGGTATCCGTGGCAAACTCCGAGACGGTCACCTATTCGGAGTTTTCAAATGCGCTTTCCAATCCGGTTATTCTGGGAGTGATCAACTTTCTTCCGCTGCAGGGCACGATAATTTTGGAGCTTCAGGCCAACATAGGCTTCTCTTTTATCGACAGGATGCTCGGAGGCGAGGGAACCGGACTTGACAAGCCAAGGCCATTTACGGACATCGAGATGCCCCTTATTGAGAAGCTTGTAACCATCTGTATGCAGCTCATGGTTGAACCCTGGCAGACGGTTGCCGAGATCAATCCGGTAATGGAGAGGATCGAGACAAATCCTCAGTTTGCACAGGTTATATCACCTACAGACATGATCGCCATTGTCACACTCAATATCAAGATAGGTGAGACGGAAGGTCTCATGAATGTGTGTCTTCCATACTTTACCTTAGAGAGTGTTATGGACAAGCTCAATACCAAATTCTGGTTTTCGACCATGCAGAAAAACGCAGACGAGGATTACCAGGAGTACCTTGAGACGATGGTCAGGAGAGTTGATGTTCCTGTCAAGGCAATACTTGGGAGATGCAATGTCTCTGTCAACGATTTTGTACATCTTCAGGCAGGGGATATCATACGGCTTGACAACAGAGTTAATACTGATATGCAGGTGTATGTCGGCAATATATTTAAATTTACAGCTCTGCCGGGTACAGCCAAGGATAAATATGCCGTGCGTATAACGTCGGTAATAAGAGAGGAGGAAGAGTAGAAGCATGGATGGAATGTTATCTCAGGATGAAATAAATGCTTTGCTGGCCGGTATGGACACATCCGGTGGCGGAGATTCTGCGCCTGCAGATGCGCCTTCTGACGCCGGAGATGCGTCAGGTGATATAGCTTCTGCACCCGTTGGAGGCGGTGAGATTGACGAATCGCTCCTCACGGATGTAGAGAAGGATGCCATTGGTGAAGTTGCCAATATCAGCATGGGATCCTCTGCCACAACGCTGTACTCCCTGGTAAACCAGAAGGTCAACATCACAACTCCTCAGGTTGAACTTGCAAATTGGGTGAATGTGATCAGCAACTATGAGAGGCCCTGTGTATTTATCCAGATCAAGTACACAGTAGGTCTTGATGGCACCAACATTCTTATACTTAAAGAGCATGATGTTATGGTCATCACCGACCTTATGATGGGCGGTGACGGAACCAATACGGACGGGGAGATCGGAGAGCTGCAGCTGTCAGCCATTTCTGAGGCGATGAACCAGATGATGGGTGCCGCAGCGACATCTCTTTCTACAATGATCAATCAGAAGGTTGATATCAGCCCGCCTCAGGCGACACTTCTTGATATGATCAACGACGACCCCTCGGATATCGCAGATTTCCTGACGGGGACCTTTGTAAAGATATCCTTCAAGATGCAGGTCGGTGATCTTGTGGATTCAACTCTTATGCAGCTGTATCCCATAGATTTTGCCAAGACGTTAAAAGATACCGTAATTTCCGGTGATTCCGGTTCTTCTGAACCTGCACCTGCTCCGGAGCCTGCGCCTGCTCCGGCACCGAGCCAGGCACCTATGCCCGATATGGGAATGGGCATGGGAATGGCACCTCAGCCAATGCCGCAGATGGGCATGGATCCGTCCATGATGGGGCAGCCGATGCCTCAGATGGGAATGCCGCAGATGGGTATGCCGCAGATGCAAATGCCTCAGATGCAGATGCCTCAGATGATGAATATGAATATCCAGCCGGCACAGTTCCAGACCTTTACGGGCGGCACCACCATTATGGCAGGCGGAGAGAATATCGGCATCATCAAGGACGTGCCGCTTGAAGTTACCGTTGAGCTCGGAAGGACTGCCAAGCCTATTTCCGATATCCTGGACTTTGCACCGGGCACTATCATAGAACTTGACAAGGTTGCAGGTGAGCCTGTGGATGTTCTCGTCAACGGCAAGTTTGTCGCCAAAGGAGAGGTTGTTGTCATCGAGGAGAGCTTTGGCGTCAGAGTGACCGAGATTATCCAGTAAAACAGGAGCATAGATTATGGATTCTTATTTGCAGTTTATATCAATGCTCATAGTTTTTGTTCTTGTGCTCGTAGCCACATATTTTTTTACCAGATGGATGGCAGGTTACCAAAAGGAAAAAACATCCGGCGGCAATATTGAAATAATTGAGACCGCAAGGATATCTACTACCAAGTACATCCAGATAGTCCGCATTGGAAATAAATATATCGCCATAGGCGTAGGCAAGGATGAGATCACAAACCTCGGAGAGATATCCGGGGAGGAGCTTATTATAAAGGAAGGTGATCCGGGGGAGACGGTCAGCTTCAGGGAAATCCTCGAGAAGTTTAAGAGCGAGAAAAAGAAGTAAATGAAAAGATCATGGGGAGATGGGAAATTTAATACTCATTTTATTTGTCTTGTGAGAAAGAGCCTTAAGCAGCTGCTCTTTGCCATTCTTTTTGTTATCTCTTTTTCTGTTGTATTCAGTCCTGTTAAGGCCACCGCCACAGAAAACGTGATAGTCGATACAACTCCCACGGATCCGACAACCGATGACGACGATGAACTGATGGGTACAAGAGGTGAGAGGACCAATATAAATGATCCCGGCTCCTCTGAAACTCCGGAAGATCTTCAGGAACTCAATATTGCAAACACCGTGACCATCACCTACGACAACGGAAACGGATCACTTAACGGCGCGCTCAGGATACTGATCACTTTAACCCTCATATCGCTTGCGCCGACGCTTCTTGTGATGATGACCTCTTTTACGAGGATTATCGTTGCGCTGCATTTTACAAGAACTGCAATCGGAACCCAAACGTCACCTCCGAACCTGGTGATGATTGGGATTGCTTTATTTATGACTCTTTTCATAATGCAGCCCACGCTGCAGGAAGCGTACAACACCGCTGTTATTCCCTTTGAAAACGGGGATATGGATCAGCAGGAGTTTATTGAGGAGGCGGTTAAGCCCTTCAGACAGTTTATGTACGGACAGACGCAGACCAAGGATGTAAGGCTTTTTATGGAGATAAACGGCCTTACCTGGGACGGTGAACTTGAGGATATTCCGACAGTGGTTCTGGTACCGAGCTTTATTGTGAGTGAGCTCAGAACTGCTTTTATCATCGGCTTTTTGATATATATTCCTTTTATTGTTATCGATATGGTCGTCGCTTCGGTGCTCATGAGTATGGGTATGATGATGCTGCCGCCGACCACCATATCCCTTCCGTTCAAGATACTGCTATTCGTGCTTGCGGATGGCTGGAGCCTCATCATAGGCAATCTGGTCAAGTCTTTTTACTAAGGAGGCTTTTGCATGATCACTCTGGCTGATATTAACAGGATCGTTTCAGAGGCACTGATGCTCGTCATCAGGATGTCACTGCCGGTCCTTCTGACCTCAATGATAATAGGTCTTGTGATATCGATATTTCAGACGGTTACCTCAATTCAGGAGCAGACGCTGACATTTGTACCCAAGGTAATCGGCGTATTCCTCATGATAATGCTGCTTGGAAACTGGATGCTGACAGAACTTTCGGGCTACATAATAAATCTGTGGTCTGATTTTTCTCAGTACGTTCGCTAGGAAAAAGAGATGATAGATTACAGTTTCAGTTACGGTGATCTGGAAATTTACCTCCTGATAGTTGTGAGGATAATGACATTCATATATGTATGTCCCTTTTTCGGAGGAACCCAGACTCCAAATCTTGTAAAGATAGGATATGGCCTTTGTATCTCGATTCTTTTATACGGGGCTGTTCCCTTTTATCCGCCGGAGTACAACACGGTTGCGGGATACGCGGTGATTGTATTAAAAGAGGCTATGGTGGGGCTGCTTGTCGGCTTTTCCGTGACACTCTGCCAACAGATAGCAGCTTTTGCGGGATCTGTGGTCGATATGCAGATAGGTCTTTCCATGGTGTCCATGATGGACCCTGCGACCAATCAGCAGGTCACGATAACCGGCTCATTGTACAGCCAGTATCTTACGATGGCCCTTATCCTTACCGGTATGTACCAGTATATATTACGAGCACTTGTCGACACATTCACACTGGTCCCTATAAACGGAGCTATGATCAATTCCGACAGGATGCTCGAAGTTATGATAGATTTCATGAAGGACTATATAGTGATAGGATTCAGGATCTGCCTTCCGATCTTCATCATAACCTTCATGACCAATGTAATACTTGGCGTTCTTGCAAAGGTTTCACCGCAGATGAACATGTTCTCTGTGGGTATTCAGATCAAGATAATCGTGGGCCTTGTGATAATGTTCATCACAGTGACAATGCTCGCAGATGCCTCCAATTTTATAATGATCAACAGCAAGGAGATGATCCGTAAATTTGTTGAGAGTATGCAGAGCGGATGATGACAGGCCGCTGTTAATTAAATATGACCTGCAGTTCTTTGCAGAGGATGCCAACGGTGCAGAAAAGTCCGAGGAACCCACCGCGAAGAAGCTGGACGACGCCAGAAAGGAAGGGCAGGTTGCAAAGAGCCAGGAGGTTGCAACAGCACTTACTCTTTTTGCTATGTTTGTGATAATCAGGGTTTTGTATCCGTTTATGGGGACCAATTTTGCGGCGGTTTTTGAGCGGGTCTACAACAATATTCCCAATGTCGCAAGAACCTATGACGGCTACCTGCCTATCGCATGGCTATCCAGTATCGTCACAAATGCCATGCTGACCATGCTTCTTATCGCTGCGCCGTTCTTTATAATAGGTTTTCTGGTAGCTTTTTTGTCAGACTTTGTGCAGGTCGGCTTCAAGCCCACATCCAAGCCGCTGCAGCCAAAGCTCTCCAAGCTCGATCCAATAAGCGGTATGAAAAAGATCTTTTCCGCGAGAAAGCTCTTCGAGCTCGGAAAAAGTATATTGAAGCTAGTCGTCATGGGCGCTGTCATATACTCATTCCTGACAGGCAGGACTGAGTCACTGTTTCTTTTGTATGACATGCCCCTTAAACAGGCTATCGGTCTTATGGGGAACCTCATCATAGATCTTGGTTTTCGTATTGCTGCGGCCTATCTTGTTATCGCGGCAATCGACCTCATCTACCAGAGGCGCAAGTTCAGAAAAGACATGATGATGACCAAGCAGGAAGTCAAGGATGAGTTCAAGAATTCTGAAGGAAATCCTGAGGTCAAGGGTGCGCAGAAGAGAAGAATGATGGAGGCATCGAGAAGGAGAATGATGCAGCAGCTGCCGCAGGCCGACGTTGTCATCACAAACCCTACCCATTACGCCGTTGCCATCAAGTATGACGCAGAAGAATCTGATGCGCCTGTAGTTGTCGCAAAGGGTGCTGACTACCTTGCACAGAAGATCAAGGAGATCGCAAGGGACAACAAGGTCGAAATCGTTGAGAACAAGCCACTTGCACGTATGCTGTACGCAAATGTTGAAGTGGGAGAGCTGGTTCCGCCTGAACTCTACAAGGCAGTAGCCGAGGTGCTCGCCTACGTATATCACCTTAAAGGCAGGATTTAAGAAATTGCTGATTTTACCATTACACCGGAAGGAGGATGAACATGGATCTAAAAAAAGTAAGAGACAGAGTTTTTGACTATGGACTTGCCCTGTATATTGTCGCAGCGATCATCATGCTCATTATTCCGCTTCCGGACTGGATTTTGGATATACTGCTTGCTTTTGACATGTCGCTCTCATTCGTCATCATGTTCACGTCGATGTTTGCGACGGAAGTACTTCAGATGTCCTTCTTCCCGACGATACTTCTCTTTACGACCATTTTCAGGATCGCGCTCAACGTATCATCGACGAGGCTCATCCTGACACAGGGCAGTGCCGGACAGGTAATTGAAGTGTTCGGTTCCTTCGTTGGCGGAGGCGACCTGATCGTCGGAGCGATTGTCTACGTCATCCTGATCATCGTACAGCTCATGGTCATCAACAAAGGTTCTGAGCGTGTCGCTGAAGTATCAGCCCGTTTCACACTTGATGCCATGCCCGGTAAACAGATGGCTATAGACGCTGACCTCAACACAGGCGCCATCACGGACGCCGAGGCCAAGGCGCGAAGAGAAAAGATACAGGAAGAGGCAAGTTTCTTCGGAGCCATGGACGGTGCCACCAAGTACGTAAAAGGAGACTCAACCGCCGGGCTTATTATCACTGCTGTAAACCTTGTCGGCGGAATCGCCATGGGTATGCTCAGAATGGGAATGGATGTCAACACCGCCATCAATACCTATTCAATCCTCACCATGGGTGACGGACTTGTAAGCTCAATCCCTTCACTGATGATATCGATGTCCACAGGTATCCTTGTGACCAAGGGGTCAAAGGAGGCAGACTTCGGTCATGCTCTCATAGGGCAGCTCTTTGGAACCGCCAAGACTCTGTATCTGGTCGGAGGAGTTGTTGCGGCACTCGGTATTCTGACACCTCTTCCTACGGTTTTATACGTATCCTTTGGCGCAGCCTTCATTCTCCTTGGCAGGATAACCAGCCAGACAATGGAGGAAGCCGTTGTCGAGGGCGAGGTTGCAACTGAGGAGGAGCAGCAGGCCGAGGAGATGAGGCAGCCTGAGAATGTCACATCTCTTTTGCAGGTTGACCCTATTGAACTCGAGTTTGGTTACGGTATCATTCCGCTTGCCGATGTCAATCAGGGCGGCGACCTTCTCGACCGTGTAGTTATGATAAGAAGACAGGTTGCGCTTGAGCTTGGTACCGTTGTTCCAATCATCAGACTAAGGGATAACATCCAGCTCAACCCCAACCAGTACATAATCAAGATCAAGGGCATCCAGGTCAGTGACGGAGAGATCCTCTTTGACCACTATATGGCGATGAATCCCGGACATGTTGAGGAGGAGATAACAGGTATCGAGACCGTTGAGCCCTCCTTCCACCTTCCAGCCATCTGGATCACTGAGGGGCAGAGGGAGAGAGCTGAGAGCTACGGCTACACCGTTGTCGATCCGCCTTCCATCATCGCCACGCACCTCACGGAGGTCATCAGAGAGCATATCGCAGAGCTCCTCACAAGACAGGATGTACAGAACCTTGTCGACAATCTGCGTGAGAACAATCCCGCACTTGTGGATGAGCTTGTGCCCAAGCTGATGAGCCTTGGTGAAATAGAAAAAGTCCTCCAGAATCTCTTGAGCGAAGGTATTTCGATAAGAGACCTTGTCACGATATTTGAGACTCTTGCTGATTTTGCACCCTCGACACATGACCCTGATATACTGACAGAATATGTAAGGCAGTCACTTAAGAGGGCTATATCGAGCAAGTACTTCGCAACAGGCGAGACCACCAATGTTCTGACGCTCGATCCGAAGCTGGAGCAGGAGATCATGAGCTCCATCAAGCAGACAGAGACCGGGGCTTACCTTACGCTTGATCCCGCGAGAACTAAATCCATACTCACGGCAGTCGGTGAGAATATAAGAAGGCTTGAAGAGGCCGGAAAGATGGCCATTATCATGGCATCACCGATTGTCAGGATGTACTTTAAGAAGATGACCCAGGATTATTACAAGGATCTGATCGTCATTTCATATAACGAGGTTGAACCCAATGTTGAAATACAATCTGTGGGGATGGTAACGGCATAATATGATTATAAAAAAGTATGAAGGAAAAACTGAAAGCGAAGCCACTGAAAAAGCCAGAAAAGAACTTGGCCCGGGGATTGTTATCATGACAGTGAGGCCTGTTAAAAAGACGGGTTTCTTTGCCTTCTTTAAGCCGCAGAAGATAGAGGTTACTGTAGGGCTTGAGGAGGAGTCTGAGAGGTCTCCCAGGACTTTTTCGCCGCAGAAGGACGCAAAGTCAGCCCCCAAAAAGACGGTTGAGGAGAACTCGCAGAAGGACACCATCATCGCATCCAGTAAAAATGCACTTCCCAGGGGGTACGATGTCAAGGACGAGAACAGTGCAATCGAGGAGAAGCTTGACAACCTCTCAAACCTTTTGGAGAAGAATTTCCTAAAACCCGAGAGAGATGAGGCGCCGCCAAAAAGCTCCCCTGAAAAAGAGGAGCTTCCGCCGCCTAAGAGTTCTTCAAAAGGGAGCGAAGTATCCGAGGAGATGCTCTCTTTTATAAGGCTGTTGTACAATACCCTCATCGAGAACGAGGTTGATGAGATATATGTAAATCAGCTGACTGACGAGGTTGAAAAGATATCAAAACCGGGGCTTCCTTTTGACTACGCTCTTGCAAATGTCTATCAGAAGATGGTCCTTAAATTCGGAAAGTCAGAGCCGATCGAGGAGCCGACGCAGACGCCGAGGGCTGAGATTTTCATAGGGCCTACCGGAGTCGGCAAGACGACTACCATAGCCAAGCTTGCTTCAGACCTCACGGTGTGCCGGAAGAAAAAGGTTGCACTTCTGACCGTCGACACCTACAGGATCGCTGCTGCTGAGCAGCTCAGGACCTATGCGTCGATAATCGGGATTCCCTTCAGGGTCATCTACACGGTCGATGAGATGAAACAGGCGGTGGAAGATTTTAAGGACTACGACTATCTGATGGTCGACACTGCCGGACATTCCCTTCACAACGAGGAACTGAAGCAGGGAGTCGAAAGCTTTATAAGGGTATTGGAGGAAATCTGCGAATGCGAGAATTTTCTGGTGCTCTCGGCAACTACCAAGTACCGTGACCTCATTGAAATTGCAGATGCATACTCAGAGGTCGTGGCGTACAAGCTGATATTCACCAAGATGGATGAGACAAGTGCCAAAGGAAACCTCTACAATATAAGGATGCACACGGGTTCGCCCATAGCATATATTACAAACGGACAGAACGTTCCGGACGACATTGCGGTTTTTGATGCCCAGAAGATCGTCAAGAATCTCCTGGGAGGAAAGAGCTGAAACATAATTCAGGAATACATATATATTTGGGGAAAAATATGGATCAGGCGCAACAGCTAAGAAATATAATCAAAAATACAAATACGCCCCAGAGGCCGCTTGCAAGGGTCATTACCGTCACGAGCGGGAAAGGGGGTGTGGGCAAGAGCAATGTTGCCATAAATCTTGCCGTCCAGTTCAAAAAGATGGGGAAACGAGTCATCATTCTGGATGCCGACTTCGGACTTGCCAATATCGAGATCATGTTCGGGACGATTCCCAAACACAATCTGAGCGATCTCATATACCAGGGCAAAAATATTAAGGACATCATCACCTGGGGACCTGAGGGAGTGGGCTTTATCTCAGGCGGGTCCGGTATATCGGGAATGTACAACCTAAGCCGTGACTACCTCGTCTATATAATAGTCAATCTGGCTGAGCTTGATGCCATCGCGGATGTGATAATAATCGATACCGGCGCCGGCATTTCAAACGCGGTTATGGAGTTTCTGGTCGCGAGCGGTGAGATAATACTTGTTACGACTCCCGAGCCCACATCGATCACGGATTCCTATTCGCTGTTAAAGGCGCTGAACCAGTCGCCCCGTTTTTCGAGGGACAACACCAAGGTCACGGTTGTATCAAACAAGGTTTCGTCCTCTGATGAGGGACAGCAGCTCTTTAACAAGTTAAATGCCGTGGTCGCCAGATATTTAAAGCTCCCGCTCACATATCTTGGCTCAATCCCCCAGGATCAGATGCTCTCAAGGAGCGTTATGCAGCAGTCTCCGGTTTCAATACAGTATCCGGGTGCAAAATCCGTGAAAGCCTTTGAGAGCATAGCAGGAACACTCATGAATCCCGGACAGACGACCGAGGTAAAGCCTCGCGGAATGGCAGCATTCTTTTCACATATCATCACAGGAAGAAAGCTGTCGAGCTCGCAGTCACCGCCACAACAAACAGGCGCTCCTACCGGTACAACGCCTGTATAACATAAGCAAAATAAATGTGATATACTATACTAATAGAAATATATGGAGAAGGATCGATATGCTCACTGACTACATTTCACCCGGAAACAGAGTGGAGCTAAAGGCAACGGGCAAGATCTGGATGGACGAGGACAACAGGACCAAACACATCTATCAGAGCAAGATAATGGATGTCACCTCGGACGATCGGATTGAGGTCTTGATGCCGTTTGAAAAGGGCAAGATAGTTCTTTTGCCGGTTGACGGCGAGTACAGCCTTTGCTTTTACTCCAACAAGGGGCTATTTCAGTGCTATGCAAGGATAGTGGACAGATACCGAAGTGAGAACATGTATTTTCTTGTTTTGGATCTGACAAGCGAACTGTCTAAGCTGCAACGAAGAGAATATTACAGATTCAGCTGCGCGCTCGAATTGAAATCAAGACTCTGCACAAAAGAGGAGATTGAAATCTTCGAAAAGAACCCCAGATTTATTGTTACACCGGGAGATCAACTGCAAAAAAGCGTCGTAGTGGATATAAGCGGCGGAGGTTTACGGTTTGTCGCTAATTTCAAATATGACGAGGGCAGCACCATTTATTGTTCTTATCGTTTACCCGGAAATCTGAACGATCAGGACTACGAAATGATATGTAACGTGTTGATGGTACAGGAGCTGGAAAACAGGCCGGGACTGTTTGAACACCGCATCCAGTACTCGTATATCGATGAAACTTCCAGAGAAGATATCATACATTTTATCTTTGAAGAAGAACGAAAAATCAGAAAGAAGCAGACTTAATTATGAAAAAAATACTTTTAGTTGACGACTCTGCACTCATGAGAACTGTTCTCAGTGATATTATAAATGCAGATAAAAGATTCCAGGTGGTTGACAAGGCCAAGGACGGAGTTGAAGCTCTCGATCTCTTAAAGAGAAAAACATTTGACGCAGTCGTACTTGATATCAATATGCCTAAGATGGACGGTATTACGTTACTCAAGGAGCTGCAGAAGAACAAGATCAAGGCGAAGATCATGATGGCCAGCACCGACACAAAAGAAGGTGCAAAGGTAACAATGGATGCCCTCGATCTTGGCGCTCTCGATTTTGTCCACAAACCTGACAGAGCTTCTGAGTGCCGCGGAGAGGATTTCACCAAGCACTTCATCAATACTCTCGCGGCAGTTGCAGAGAGTAAAGCTCCCGCATCGGCAAAGGCTTTCTCTATTGACGATGTCAGAGAGTCCCGCAAGGTTGTCGAGCTTGTAACCAAGTCTGCCGGCAGGATAACAGGAAACAGAATAGTGGCAATAGCGAGTTCGACAGGAGGTCCCAGAGCTTTACAGGCAGTTATTCCAAAGCTCCCCAAAAACCTAAAAACACCGGTCGTACTTGTACAGCATATGCCCCAGGGATTTACAGCTTCCCTCGCAGAGAGACTTGACTCCCTCTCAGAGGTACACGTCAAGGAGGCAGTCGAGGGGGATGTCTTAAAGCCCGGCACCGTCTATATTTCAAGGGGCGGCCAGCATATGCATATCGTAAAGAACGCGGGAAGGCCTTCCATCCACTACGTGGACGGACCTACCAGAGAGGGTGTGAGACCCTGCGCAAACTTTATGTATGAGTCACTCATGGATTCCGATTACGACGAGATATGCTGTGTCGTAATGACAGGCATGGGAGCTGACGGAACCGAAGGAATCAAAAATCTGAAGACTAAGAAGAAAATACATGTAATCGGTCAGGAAGAGAGTACCTGTACCGTTTATGGAATGCCCAAAGCCATAGCAACAGCCGGGCTTGTTGATCAGGTTGTAAAGCTCGACAACATCGCCCAGGAAATAATATTGAATGTCGGTGTGAATTGAGGGTTTTCATATAGTTTTCATTTTCCTCCATTTGCACCACGATATTATGTTTATAAGTGTGTGAATTGCCGCACACTTTAAGTAACTAATATTTAAATGGAGGTAAATAGGTTATGGATGTTTCCCAGTATCTAAGTGTCTTTCTTGATGAGGCAAAAGAGCACATTCAGTCGCTCAATGACAACATCATGATTCTGGAACAGGATCCTGAGAATGAAGATTGTATCAACGAGATCTTCAGATCAGCGCATTCTATGAAAGGTATGGCAGGAACCATGGGCTATACCAGGATGCAGAATCTTACTCACGACATGGAGGACGTATTCTCAGATGTTCGCGGCGGTAAGATCAAGATCAAGTCTGCCGACATCGATGTGCTTCTGCAGTGCCTCGATGCCATTCAGGAGTATGTAGACAACATTACAGAGAATCAGGACGAGGGTACTGATGAACACCAGAATATCATAAAAGCTCTGGCAGATATCAGAAACGGCACATCAGGTGAGGGTGCAGCTGCTCCTGCTGCAGCGCCTGCAGCCGAGGCCGCACCTGCACCTTCTGCAGATACAGCCGGAGCTGACGGTTCTTCGGATTACAGGGCAATCAAGCTCGATCCGTCCATTAAATCCACATTAGAAGAAGCGGTTTCTCAGGGCAAAAAGCTCTATGGAGTTACCGTACATATACAGGAGTCCTGTATCCTCAAGGCAGCCAGAGGCTTCCTTGTATTTAAGGGACTTGAAGAGATCGGTGAGATTGCAGTTTCCGATCCTTCTACCCAGGATATCGAGGATGAAAAATTTGATTTTTCCTTCAGCCTTGTTGTTGTGACCGATGAGTCCAAAGAGAAGGTTGAGGAGATCGTAAAGTCCGTTTCAGAGGTTGAGGGCTGTGAGTGCGGCGAATTCGACTTAAACGGCGCAAAGACCACTGAGGACAAGGAAGAGGCTCCGGAGGCTGCCCAGGCCACGGCACCTGCACCCGCAGCAGCAGCTGCACCTGCACAGGCTGCCGCGTCAGGACCTGCAGGCGGCAAGAAGCCGGTAGGAAAGCCTGTTGTAAACAGAACGGTCCGTGTCGATATCGAGAAGCTCGACGTTCTCATGAACCTTGTAAGTGAGCTTATCATCGCCAAGAACTCACTTATTTCAGCTGCTAACACATCAGGTGTATCAAACAGCAATGTAAATGAGCAGATTGAGTACCTTGAGAGCGTAACCACAAACCTTCATGAGTCAGTCATGAAAGTTCGAATGGTTCCTATTGAGAGCGTACTTCAGAAATTCCCTCGTATGATCCGTGATCTCAACAAGACACTGGGCAAGAAGATGGAACTGACCATGACCGGTGAGGATACTGAGATGGATCGTACCGTTGTCGATGAGATCGGTGATCCTCTGATGCACCTTATCAGGAACAGTGCTGACCACGGTATCGAGTCGGCTGAACTCAGAGCACAGCGCGGCAAGCCCGATGTAGGACAGATTTTCCTGCACGCTTTCCAGGACGGCAACAGCGTTGTCATAGAGGTAGGTGATGACGGTAACGGAATTGACGCAGAGGCAGTCAAGAACAAGGCTATTGAAAAGGGCGTTGTAACTCCCGATCAGGCAGCTCTTCTGACTGAGAAGCAGTGCGTAGAGCTCCTGTTCCATCCGGGATTCTCAACAGCCAAGCAGGTATCCGAGATTTCAGGAAGAGGCGTCGGACTCGACGTTGTTAAGTCCAAGGTTGAGTCATTATCGGGTGAAGTTACAGTCAGGACCAAGCTCGGAGAAGGTTCCACATGGGTCATCAGACTTCCTCTTACCCTTGCTATCATCCAGGCTCTCATGGTTATCATCGGAGAAGAGAAATACGCTATTCCGCTTGATTCCATCCAGAGTATTGAAGATGTGTCTCCTTCAGACATCAAATTTGTTGAAAATAAAGAAGTTATCAATCTCCGCGGAAGCGTGCTTCCTTTGATCAGACTCAATGAGGTTCTCGACACAGAGTCCAAGAGAAATCCCGACGAGGATATGGTCGTTGTCATTGCAAGGAAGGGTGATCAGCAGGTCGGCCTTGTAATAGATGAACTCATGGGTCAGCAGGAAATCGTTATCAAGCCTCTTGGCAAGTACACCGCTAAGTGCAAGATGATAAGCGGCGCTACAATCCTCGGCGACGGCGAGATAGCACTTATCCTTGATACAAATTCAATTATCTGATAAGAGTTTGAAAAGAAAGGAAGATGGATATGAACGAACTTAGAGACAATGTTGATGTAGGAGAGCTTATCCAGTTTATTGTGATCAAGATTGACGATGAGCAGTACGGCATCAACATCAAATATATAGACAACATAGTTAGAATGCAGCAGATCACAAGAGTTCCCAAGGTTGATGACTACCTTAAGGGCGTTATCAATATCCGTGGTGAGATCGTACCCGTTATGAGTGTCAGGATGAAGATGGGTCTCTCCGAGGATACAATAACGAACAAGTCCAGGATCATCATCTTAAAGACAGGTGAGGGCGATCTCGTGGGAATTATCGTTGATCAGGTTAATCAGGTTCTGACTCTCGATGTAAACAATATCGAGAAAGTAAGATATGACGACAAGAAGAGTACAGACCAGGCAAAATTCGTTGGCGGTGTCGGCCATTATGAAGGCGGACTGGTTTCAATTCTGGATCTTGATGCAGTAGTTTCCGAAAAGGAAATCAAAGAAAAATCATCAAGCGCCAGCTGATCGGAGGAACTTTTTATGGGTGAAATGAGTCTGGATACCTTATCCAGTCAGTACTTTGACGTACTGAAAGAATTGGGCAATATTGGTGCAGGCAATGCGACCACAGCGCTGGCACAGATGATCGGCACCAAGGTTGATATGTCCGTTCCACAGGTTCGACTTCTTGATTTCAAGGATGTCGGAGATATGATGGGCGGCGCTGAGCAGATCATGGCAGGAATCTATCTTGCAGTAGAGGGGGATATTGACGGAAGTATCATGTTCCTTCTCAACAAGAAGGCTGCAAGGCATCTCGTTGACAAGCTCATGGGCACCGGCGCCAAGCCTGAGGAGGAGAATTTCGACGAGGTTGAGATGTCAGCCCTCAAGGAGGTTGGCAATATCATTACAGGTTCATATCTGAATTCGCTTTCGATGATGACAAACCTGAAGATGATTCCCTCCATTCCCTATGTTGCCATAGATATGGCCGCCGCAATACTTAGCGTTCCGGCTATCCAGTTTGGTATGATGGGAGACAAGATACTGCTCATCGAGACTCAGTTCTTTGATGAACTGAAGCTGAGCGGATACTTTATTCTTTTACCTGATATGGACGGTTACAGTAAAATATTATCTTCACTTGGTATGGGAGATATCAAGTTATGACGAAAGGGCGAATATGAGTCAAATAATAAAGGTTGGAATGGCCGATCTGAATATTTGTGTCAGCCCTGACGGTATAACGACTCTCGGACTCGGTTCCTGTGTAGGGATCGCTGTCAGAGATCCTGTTACCAAGATTGGCGGCCTGGCACATATTATGTTACCGGACTCCACTGAAATAAAGAACAACTCAAATATTCCTAAATTCGCCGATACGGGCATAGAAGAACTGATAAAGCGCATCGTCGCAAAGGGTGCCGCAAGATCAAGGCTGGTTGCAAAGATTGCCGGCGGTGCTCAGATGTTTGCATTTCAGTCCAATAACCAGACTATGCGTGTGGGCGACAGAAATGTTCAGGCAACACTCAAAAAGTTAAAGGAGATGAGTATTCCGGTTTTAGCACAGGATACCGGTGATTCATACGGAAGAACGGTAATATTTTATCCGGAAAACGGCAACTTTGTTATCAGAGCTGTTGGAAAGCCTGAAAAAATCATATGAATACAGACATTGATCAAATAAAAAAAATCAATAAGAAGCTGATCACTCCCGTGATAGTGCTGGGATGTACCTCGATCGTTGCGATCTTTACGTATTTCAAGCACTATCCGGCTCGTGATTGGTTTATTATTGTCTTTGCTTCGGTTGTTATTTTCCTCATCATCAGTCTCATCATCGAGAGGATGCTCAACATGTTTCTCGATATCAACTTTGCAAAAGCCGAGGCGGAAAGACTGGAGGCAGAGCGCCTCGAGGAAGAAGCAAGAGCCGCAATGGAAGCGGAAGGCGGAGAGGATAATACGTCTGATAATAATCAATCAATACCGCCGGGGTTCTGAGGAAACGCTGATCAATCAGTGTTTCCCTAAATAATGACACACTACTTTAGGGGCTTTGTTGCATGGACGAGACAGGCAGAAATAAGTTATGGGCAGAATATAACAAGACTAAATCAGTTGATACACGCGAGCAGCTGATTTTAGAATACGCACCTTTGGTAAAGCTTGTTGCAGGGAGACTGTCTATGTATCTCGGCTTTAACGTCGAGTACGACGATCTTGTCGGGTACGGTATCTTTGGTCTTATTGATGCAATTGATAAGTTTGACCTCATGAAGGATGTAAAGTTTGAGACCTATGCGAGCCTGCGCATCCGCGGAGCCATCCTCGACCAGATCAGGAAAATGGACTGGATACCGCGCACCATAAGGCAGCGCCAGAAGAAGATAGATGCAGCCATCAGAGAGATTGAGAGGGATTCCGGGCACATAGCAACTGACGCTGAGATTGCTGCCAAGATGCAGATCTCTGAGGATGAGTACCAGAACTGGCAGAACCAGATGAAGGTCACAGGCGTGGTCTCATTAAACGAGTTCATGGATCAGGGAGCTGACATTCCGGAGGATCACAACAATTCATCGTCTTCTTTTGTTAAGCCCGAGGAGGCTATCGAAAAAGAAGAGCTTAAAAAGATGCTCGCAGAATCTCTTGAGAAACTCACCGACAAGGAAAAGAAGGTAATTCTGCTCTATTACTATGAGGAGCTTACACTCAAGGAGATAAGTGAGGTTTTGGAGGTCTCCGAGTCAAGAGTTTCACAGCTCCACACGAGAGCTCTCCAGAAGATGCGGGAGAAGCTCGGCAATTACTTGGGAATACTCACAAATTCAAGATAAATACTTTAAAAGAGGTATACTGATGAACGGTTATTTTCAGCTGGTAATAACCCCAAAAGGCACCGGAATAAAGGTTTTTTCTCCTACAGATGGCGGCAGTCCCTTAAATGTCAATGATGTCAGGGACTACCTGGACGACAGGAAAATTCAATATGACGTCGTTATAGTCAATGATGCTGTGACAAAAGCCGAAGGGGATGTGGTAATCTTCAGCCAGGCTCAGATTTTGCCTGAACGTGAAGGATGCAGGTATGACATTTCCAAAGATCGGATGAGCGTCACGGCATTTTTTTATCCTCCTTCAGAGGGCGCAGAGCTCATGTCCGAAAAAGAGGTTTATGACTCCCTTGCCTACAGGAAAGTCACCTATGGAATAGACAAAAACGCGATCCACAGCTTTTTTGAGCACAGAGAATACTGCAAAGAGATTGTAGTCGCAAGCGGCAAAAAGGTAAAAGAGGGGCACGATGCAAAGATCGAGCTTCATTTCAATGCAAATCTCAGGGCAAAGCCGACTCTCAGGGAGGACGGAAGCGTCGATTACTTCCACTTAAACCTCATAAATAATGTCGAGGCGGGGCAGAAACTTGCAACTCTTCATCCCGAGGAACCGGGTGAGCCCGGCGTCAATGTGTACGGAGAGACAATAAAGCCACATGCCGTCAAGTCGACTCATATCAAATACGGTAAGAACACGCACCTGTCAGATGACAAGCTTTCCTTAAGCGCTGAGAAAGCGGGGCACGTGACTGTCAAAGAGGGAAAAATAACCGTCTCAGACGTTCTTGTTGTTGAGAATGTTGATGTTTCGACAGGCAACATAGACTACGAGGGAAGTGTCGAAGTCAAGGGAGTTGTAGCTTCTAACTTCAGCATCAAGGCAGGCGGAAACGTCCATGTAAAGGGTATCGTAGAGGGCGCTACAATTGATGCGGGATCCGATATCATCCTTGAGTGCGGCGTAAAGGCAGGCGGAAATATCAAGGCAGGCGGAAACATAGTCACAAAATTCATCGAGAACGCATCCATGTACGCCAAGGGCTCGATAACAAGCGAATCCATCCTGCACTCGAACGTCTCCTCGGGAACCGAGATAAGCGTATCCGGAAAGAGAGGCTTTATCGCAGGTGGTAAGGTTTCAGCTGCCGAGAGGATAACTGCCAAGGTCCTGGGCTCAGAGATGGGTGCAAATACCATTATCGAGGTCGGTGCAGATCCTCAGATAAAATTAAGACTAAAAGAGCTGCAGAAAAATATTGCGGCCGCGAGCAAAAACATTGATAGCATAAAGCCCACCATAGAGGGCTTTTCAAAGATGCTGAAGGCGGGGGCCAAATTTACTCCCGACCAGGTTGCCTCAGTCAAGAAGCTCATCGACCTTAACAAGACCCTGACAGAGAATATCGACAGGGATTCAGAGGAGTATTCAGAACTTATGGACAAGCTTGCCGAGGCGAAGGAAGCAGATGTTGTTGTTGAGGGCACGGCATATCCCGGGACGACAGTCAATATCGGCGAGCTGTCAATGATCGTGAAAAAGCCTGTTCAGTACAGCAGGTTTGTAATAAAGGAAGGAGATGTAAGACTCGCACCGATCTGACGAAAGCATCTACGGGAAGGTTACCGGTCAGGAACTGCCGGGCATTGTTAAGGCTCTTGACGCAGCATTTGGAAAATCAGGCAAGTAAAATGTTCAAGTTATTTCGCTACAGTTCCTAACATGTGAGGGGGTGATTAAATGTCTATCAATCGTGTAGATTTTGGGGTGATGGCCACATCCACGGATGTGACCTCAATCAAGGCTTCTGAGGAGGCAAGGCCACTGGCTGATCAGCAGAATTTTCAGGCGCAGTTCAGAGAGGAGGTTGAGAACAACCAGCACTCTGTAAATGCCAAGGATGATGTCGACGGGGGACAGCTGAACGCCAATGCAGAGGACAAAGGCTCTAACGAGTATATGGGCGACGGAGGAAAGAACAGGCGAGGGTCCAAAGAAAACGGGGAAAATAACAAAAACAAGATCACAGAGAGACTTCTTTCGCCCAAGCAGATGGAGAAAATGGCCGAAAACATGCATGACAGAAATGGAAAGCCAATTGATTTCCGTATTTCCTCGGGGTTTGATCTTAAGATTTGAAGATTTTTCATACGTGTATTATAATAGTACAACGTGTATAAAAATATACGTTTATTTTTTGTTGGGTTTTGGGCGGAGAGATGATAAGTATTACCGAAATTGTTCTCATCGTCGCGGGTTTTGCTGCGATAATACTGGGATATCTTCTACCTGCCGGCAAAGAGCTGGATGAAGAAGAGAGGCTCCTCATGGAGAAAGAGATCCGTGAGCTTGTCAGGCGCGAGGTAGAAGGGTGCAAGGACACCATAGATGATATGGTGAGCGACAGCATCGAAAATTCTCTTGACAGATCGGAGCGCGCAATGGAGCGTCTCTCTAATGAGAAGATATCTGCAATTGGCGAGTACTCTGACACTGTTATCAATGACATCCATAAAAATCACGATGAAGTAATGTTCATGTACGACATGCTCAATGACAAACACAAGAATCTGACCAGTGTTGTCAGCGAGGTGACCAAAAAAGCGGATGAAGCAAGACAGGCAGTAAGGGATGCAGAGGCAACTGCGAGGGAGGCAAAAATACAGACGCTGCCCAGGCAGGAAAATGTTCTTCCAAAACCGGCTCCTGCAGATAATGTCCGCGCTGTTTTGCTGGATAAAAATGACGATAAGCTGAGCGGTATACGTATCCCTTACAAGGGAAAGGAGACTGCTCCTGTAAATGCTCCTGCCACTCCTACTCTCAATGCACCGGCAGGCTCACCTGCTAATGCGGCTATCAATGCTCCTTTACAGCAACACGTGATGCAGGCAGTTTCTCCAAAGCCTGTGAGTCCTATAGCTAAGGAAGCTGCACCTGCACAGATGCAGAACATCAATAAGAGCGGATATTTCGATGAGAAGAACCTTGAAGAATTGAAGGGCATGGAGGAGATCCCTGCAGAGGTTTTGTCAAAGGAGGCTATCGCTTCATCCCACGTCATTGGTTCTGAAAGTGCCGCAGCGCAAATGCCTTCAAAGGTCGTTCCGATCACAGAGGCAGTCCGCGTAGAAGGACGGATGAAAAATCCGGATACTTCCATGAAGGAGCTTACTGCAAACGATCCAATATCACAGAACAAGCAGATCATAGAGATGCATAAGGCCGGCAAGTCCAACATGGTCATCGCCAGAGAGCTCGGTCTTGGAATCGGAGAAGTAAAGCTCGTCATAGATCTTTCAAACAAGCACAGAAAAGTCAGATAAAAGGTACAGAGGCATATTATGAAATTAAAGTATTATCTTCGCGGTATGGGTATCGGAATTATCCTTACCGCGATAGTTATGGGATTTGCACTCGGAGGACGGGGGGCGTCCCTGTCTGATTCGGAGATCATTGAAAGGGCAAGAGCGCTCGGAATGACGGAGAGTGAGAGCGGTGTTCTTGCAAATTCGCAGACTGAAACTACTGAGGGGGATTCAGATGATCAGATTACATCCGGTGAGACACTACCTGAAGAAGGAACTCAAATATCTGAAGAAGAGCAACAGGAAATCTCTGGGTCAGATACTAATGTTTCTGAAGTGGCTAAAGAGGAGAAAGATGGAGAGGAGGATGCTGCTGAAAGCGGCAGCACTTCTGAATCTGATAAAGCATCAGAAGGTGACGAAAAAGAAGGTGGCAAAGGAAGTTTAAGTGCCTCTTCGGGATCATCAAAAGCGGATGATGCGGAAGAAGGCGCTACCCTTGCAGGAAACCAGGCATCTGAGGAAGAGCCTGAAACTGCATCTTCAGATGCTGCTTCATCTGATGCATCATCTTCAAATACTTCGGCTGCTATTACCGCTTCATCCTCATCATCTGCCAAAGTCGCGGTTTCGGGCAAAACCGTCACGATCCCCGGCGGAATGAGCTCTGACCAGGTCGCTGCAGTCCTTGAGAGAGAGGGCTTTGTCGACAATGCAGTGACTTTTAACAGATATCTGATTGACAGAGGGATGGACAGGTACATCCACTCGGGAGTCAAGACAATACCTGAGGGAGCAGACTACGAAACAATTGCAAATATAATCACAAAGGGTTGAAATTGCAAAAACTCTGTGATATATTTATAAGGCTGTGTCAATGGGCAGATTATGCCCTTACGCGGCAGAACAAATAAACACGTGTATTTAATTTCATATCCGGTGTCGCTACAGTTCCTAAGCGGTCAGATATGAAGCTCTCTTCCGGAAACGACGCTTTTTCGGGGAACAGAGAGCAGCAGATACACGGAAGATTAACCAAACGGAGGTATTAAAATGAGCGTTGTATCAATGAAACAGTTACTTGAGGCAGGTGTTCACTTTGGACATCAGACAAGAAGATGGAACCCTAAAATGGCTCCTTACATCTTCACAGAGAGAAACGGAATCCACATCATCGACCTTCAGAAGTCAGTTGTTAAGGTTGACGAGGCTTACAAGGCAGTTTTCGAGATTGCACAGCAGGGTGGAACAATTCTTTTCGTAGGAACCAAGAAGCAGGCTCAGGACGCAGTCAAGACTGAGGCAGAGCGCTGCGGAATGTACTATGTAAACGAGAGATGGCTTGGCGGAATGCTGACAAACTTCAAGACAATCCAGTCCAGGATTGCCAGAATGAAGGCTATCGAGAAGATGCAGGAGGACGGAACATTCGATGTTCTTCCCAAGAAGGAAGTTGCGCAGCTTAAGAAGGAGCTCTCCAAGCTTCAGGCTAACCTTGGCGGAATCAGAGACATGAAGAGAATCCCTGACGCTATCTTTGTTGTAGATCCCAAGAAGGAGAGAATCTGCATCCAGGAGGCAGAGGCACTTGGAATCACTCTTATCGGTATCGGCGACACAAACTGCGATCCCGAGGAGCTTGACTATATCATCCCCGGAAACGACGACGCCATCAGAGCCGTTAAGCTCATCGTAGGCAAGATGGCTGACGCTGTTATCGAGGCTAATCAGGGTGCTGAGGCTGATATTGCAGCTGAGCAGATGGAAGGCAGTTCAGAGCCTGCTGACATCGAGGAAGTTGCAGCAGCAGAGTAAATCTTTTTTTGAATAAAAAACATAATACGGAGGATATACAGATGGCTATCACAGCAGCAATGGTTAAAGAGTTACGTGAGTCTACCGGCGCAGGAATGATGGAGTGCAAGAAGGCTCTTACAGAGACAAACGGAGATATGGATGCAGCCGTTGAGTATCTCAGAAAGAACGGCATCATGAAGGCCGAAAAGAAAGCCAGCAGAATTGCAGCTGAAGGTCTTACAAGGATCGCTGTCAAGGACGACAAGACAGCAGCAGTTGTTGAGGTTAACTCAGAGACAGACTTCGTTGCCCAGAACGAGAAGTTCCAGGGCTTCGTTGAAGCAGTTGCAAAGCAGGCAGTTGAGTCTGATTCCAGAGATCTTGAGTCTTTCATGGCTGAGAAGTGGAACGAGGATACAAGTAAGACAGTTAACGACGCTCTTGTTGAGATCACAGCAGTTATTTCAGAGAAGCTCTCAATCAGACGTTTTGAGAAGGTTACAGCAGAAAACGGAATCGTTGTTCCCTATGTTCACGGCGGCGGAAGAATTTCAGTTCTTGTAGAGGCTGATACAGATGTTGTCAACGATGACATCAAGGAAGCTGTCAAGAACATCGCTATGCAGGTTGCAGCTCTTAATCCCAAGTTCGTTTCTTCTGATGACATTTCAGAGGAGTACAGAAACCACGAGAAGGAGATCCTCCTTGCTCAGGCTATGAAGGAGAACGAGGAGCTTCCCGAGGGCAAGAGAAAGCCTCAGGAGATCATCGAGAAGATGCTCAATGGACGTCTTGTAAAAGAGTTCAAGGAGATCTGCCTGAACGAGCAGGTTTATGTAAAGGCTGAGGACGGAAAGCAGTCTGTTGGTCAGTACATCGCACAGGTTGGCAAGGCTAACGGCACAAACCTCAAGATCAGGAGATTTGTCCGCTTCGAGACAGGTGAGGGCATCGAGAAAAAGAATGAGAACTTCGCAGAGGAAGTTGCAAAGCAGGTAGGCAGCGTTGGCTGATGGTTTTAGTTATTTCAAAGGAGCTTTGGTTCATCCAGGGCTCCTTTTTTTACTTCCCTTTTTAAGTGTTTTGTCATATACTTGTATAGTGCATTATGTTTAACCACAAGATATGCGAATATTCATGAAAAGGGTTGGGTGATTTTGTTTTGAATAAAGCTGTTACCATCAAGGGGACCAAGTCGGGGATCATACTTGTTCTGGATCCTACTCTGTCATTTGACCTCCTCAAAGACCAGGTTGCCGATAAGTTCAGGGAAGCTTCTTCGTTTCTTGGAAAGAGCAGACAGGGACTCATCATCAGGGGTGCCAGGCTAAGTGAAGATGAGATTGATGAAATAATACACATCATCGAGGACAATTCAGAATTAAAGGTCATGTGCGTCATAGATGATGAATCTGAAATAGAGGCTTTCTTTAATGAGAAACTGAATCCTTCACCGCCTCCCGCACCGGAAAACGCACCGCAGGAGGAAGATTCAGGCTCTGAGGATAAGGCTGTTATCATAAGAGGAAACCTAAGGTCAGGGCAGGAGTTTGAGAGCAAAAAAAGCATAGTGGTTCTCGGAGACATCAAGCCTGGCGCGACCTTAAAGTCCGACGGCAGCATATTTGTTCTGGGTGAGCTTCGCGGCAATGCCTTCGCAGGTGCAGGTGGCGATGAAAGCGCGATCATAATGGCTATAAGGCTTGATCCCATACAGTTAGGAATTGCGGATCAGACCGCCATATCGCCGAACGCTGAGAGGGGCTCCAGGATCAAAGTCCGGAAGAAATCATTTTTTGCCAAAAACGATGATGAACCGGAAGTTGCATATATCGAGAAGGGCAGTATCGTAAAGACACCTTACGGAGCATCTTTTCTTCGTCAGATTCTCAAGATTTAAATAAACATATTTTAACCTTTTTTTATTTTGTGCTATAATAAATAGTATAAAATTTGATTTGGGAGTTAAATATATGGGTACAAACGAAGAAAAATACGAATCATTAAAGCTTGGAAACCAGCTTTGCTTTCCTCTCTATGCCTGCTCAAAGGAGATCATAAGAAGGTACAAGCCCTTTCTGGACGACATCGATCTGACATATACACAATACATTACAATGATGGTCCTCTGGGAAAAGAAGACTGTAAATGTCAAGACACTCGGCGAATGTCTTTACCTCGATTCCGGAACGCTCACTCCGGTCCTCAAAAAGCTCGAGTTCAAGGGCTACATTACTAGGGTTCGCTCAAGTGAAGATGAGAGAAATCTTGTTGTCACAATCACTGAAGAGGGCGAGAAATTAAAGGACAAAGCTATTGATATTCCTGCAGCGATGGGAGCCTGTGTCAAGCTTTCACCTGAGGAGGCCAAGGTCCTCTACGGACTTTTATATAAGATTATTGGAAATGTTAGATAATCTTTATTGATTTTTTTTTCACATAGTATATAATTTTATTCGGTTGGATGTGCGTTTTTAAGCAAAACGCACATTCTTTATGGAGGTTTTTATGAGTTCCATGAATAATACTCATAAACTTCACGAAGAGCATGCTCATCACCATGACCCGGAACATATGAAGGCCATAGTGAACAGGCTTGCAAAGGCTATAGGGCATCTTGAGTCCGTCAAAAAGATGGTTGAAAATGACAGGGACTGTTCAGAAGTTCTGATTCAGCTTGCAGCTGTCAGGTCAGCCATCAACAATTGCGGCAAAGAGATTCTCAAGGAGCACATGAGTCACTGTATCGTACATGCTGTTCAGGACGGCGACGAGGAGGCTATCGAGGCTCTGAACGAAGCTGTCGACAAGTTTATGAAAAACTAATTGAAAGGGGCAGAAACCCATGATTATTCCAATCCAAAACGTATTAGACTTCCTTATCCTGGTTCCTTTTGTCATGGCCATTGTTGTAGGCCTTATGAAAAAGGCATCACCTCTCAGAAACGCGGTCATAATGACCGGAGGGTTCGTCATCATGGCGGCAGCCGTCTATGTTGCTGTTGTCGTTTTAAGTGCAGGTGATACCTCGGAATTTATGTTCTTTGAGGATACCGCCATTCCCGACAAGGTCGTCATGGCAGGAGAGATATTCCTGATGGGACTTGTTTGTTTTTACTCCATCAGGTACAAGAAGTACTATGCGATAATCTTTTCGCTTGTGGGAACGGTGCCGGTTCTGTGGATGGATCTCACAGGCAGGGCAGTAGAGGGAAGTACCCACATGAGGATAGATACTTTTGCAGCTGTCATGTATCTTATCGTCGGCATAGTAGGTATCCTGATCTGTATATATGCCTCGGGCTATATGAAGGATTATCATCATCATCACACTGATGTAGTGGACAGGTCAAACTCCTTCCTTGCACTCATGTTTGTTTTCCTCGGTGCGATGTTTGGGCTTATATCATCTGATTCTCTTTCATATATTTACTTTTTCTGGGAGATCACATCTGTATGTTCATTCCTCATGATCGGATATACAAGGACTCAGGAAGCCATCGACAACTCCTTCAGGGCTCTGTGGATGAACCTTTTGGGTGGCTGCGGCTTTGCCTTCGGCCTCATGATCTGCAATATGCAGTATGGCATCTCGAACTTAAGTGAGCTCACCGATTCAGGGATGGAAGGCCTCATCGTGCCTGTCACACTCTTTGCATTCGCTGCACTGACAAAGAGCGCGCAGTTCCCGTTCTCGAGATGGCTCCTCGGCGCCATGGTCGCTCCCACACCATCAAGTGCGCTTCTTCACTCAGCTACGATGGTTAAGATCGGTGTCTACATGCTCATCAGGCTTTCACCTGTTATGTATGGAACTCTCACAGGAATAATGATCACCGTTATAGGCGGTTTCACATTCTTTGCAGCTTCGCTTCTTGCAATAACCGTAAGCGACGGCAAGAAGGTCCTTGCTTACTCGACAATATCAAACCTCGGACTTATTACCGCGTGTGCCGGAACCGGTACAACGGAGGGTGTGTGGGCAGCTGTTATGCTGGTTCTTTTCCACGCCGTATCTAAATCCCTCCTGTTCCAGACCGTCGGCGATATCGAGAACTGCATGGGCAGTAGGGACATTGAGGATATGCACGGTCTTATCATCAAGCTTCCAAGACTTGCCTTTATCATGATAATCGGTATCTGCGGCATGTTCATGGCTCCCTTCGGAATGCTGGTTTCAAAGTGGGCTGCTCTTAAATCATTCGTCGATTCCGGTTCTGTGTGGCTTGTTCTGTTCCTGGTATTCGGATCAGGCAGCACTTTGTTCTACTGGGCTAAATGGCTCGGCAAGATCTGTACCGTTATCCACCAGTCCTTTGAGCTGGAGGACATCACTCCGAGAAGTGAGCTTATCTCTATCGTTCCGCTGACATGGCTCATCATTCTCATGTGCTTTGCCTTCCCGTGGATGTCCGGTCACATGGTACAGCCCATACTCGATGAGGCTTTCCACACAAACATCCCCGATGTCATCGGTGGATCTGATGTCATCATCATGATGATAATGGTAGCCATGGTATTTATGATCCCTATCGGATCGAGATTTTTGTCCATAGGCAAGAACTCAAAGATGACAATGTCCTATGTAGCCGGTGTCAATGCCGGTGATGACAGACATTACATAGATTCCTTCGGTAAGGAGAGGGCTCTGTACATGTCTAACTGGTATATGGAAGACTATTTTGGAGAAAAGAAACTGCTGTGGCCCAGTATCTATATCGCAGCCATTTTAGTTGCGGTTATGCTGATAGTAGTTGTAGGAGGTGCTTTCTGATGGATTTTACTTTTTTGATCAAAGCATTGCTGTATGTGATTCTTGCGCCTATTATCGGAGGCTTATTATCCGGGACCGACAGGCTCTTTGCAGCCCGTATGCAGGGCAGGCAGGGTCCTCCCATTGTCCAGCCCTTTTACGATGTATATAAGCTCACACACAAGCAGACCACAGTTGTTAACTCCATTCAGGTTCTGTTTGTGACAGGCTACCTTATCATGACGATATTTACAGGGTGCCTGTTCTTTGCGGGCGGAGATATGCTCCTTGTGTTCTTTGCTCTTTCCATGTCAGAGGTTTTGATGGTAATGGCAGCATTTTCCACCAACGGACCATACAGTATCATGGGTGCGCAGAGAGAGCTTTTGCAGATGATGTGCTATGAGCCCATGACATTACTTGTTGCCATCGGTTTCTACTACGCACAGGGGAGCTTCATGGTAAGTGACCTCATTTTGGCTGATAAGCCCGCTATTTTGCAGATACCCGGTTTCTTTATCGGTTTTGTATTCATACTGATAATCAAGCTCAGAAAATCGCCTTTCGACCTGGCAACATCCCATCATATGCACCAGGAGATGGTAAAGGGACTTACAACCGATCTGTCGGGTTCAAACCTTGCAATGGTAGAATTTGCGGAGTGGTACGACACAGTGCTGATGATGGGTATTGTAGGTATGTTCTTTTTGACTGCAAGTCCCATCAGCAGAATATGGGCCATAATTGCCTGCGTGCTTGTATTCTTCCTTGAGACCCTTATAGACAATATCTTCCCACGTGTTAAGTACATTACCATGCTCAAGGTGACATGGGCAGTGATACTTGTATTTGCGGGAACCAATCTGCTCATTCTCAATGTACTGAGATAATAAAACGAAGATTTTAGAAAGGGAAGAAAGACAATGAACATTGCAAAATCACCATGGGTGTTACATTATGACGGATCCAGCTGCAATGGCTGTGATATAGAAGTACTTGCGACGATGACTCCTATGTACGACGTTGAGAGATTTGGTATCATCAATACCGGTAATCCCAAGCATGCGGACGTACTGCTCCTTACGGGCGGAATTAACGCCCAGACGGCACCTGTTGTCAGACAGCTCTACAACATGATGCCCGATCCAAAGGTAGTTGTTGCCTGCGGAATATGTGCCTGCGACGGCGGAATCTTCAAGGAGTGCTACAACATATTAGGCGGCGCGGACAAGGTTGTTCCTGTAGATGTATATGTACCGGGATGTGCGGTGAGGCCCGAGGCTCTCATCGAGGGAGTTGTCAAGGCTGTCGGTATCCTTGAGGAGAAGAGACTAAAACTCAAGGAATCCATGAAGCAGGGCTACTGCACGGTAGATTACAGCAAGATGGCTATTCATATGACTGCGGATGACTACGATCCGAGCAATCAGTATGACGCAGTGCTGACTGAGGAGGCCTTGAGAGAACAGGCTGAGGAGAAGATCAAGGCATCTGCAAAGCCCGCAGCACCGGCAAAACCCGCAGCACCTGCCGCAGCTAAGCCTGCTGCACCTGCAGCAAACACTGCTGCTAAGGCTCCTGTATCAAAAGAGGGTGCAGGCGCAGAAAAAGCCAAGGAAGGAGATAAGCAAAATTGAACACTGAATTTATAAATGTCGAACCCGACAGGATCATAGACGAGTCCCAGAAGCTCAAATTCGCAGGCTACCATCTCATTCAGCAGTGTGCAACAAGAGTACCTGACGCGTACGAGCTTATCTATACCTTTGGAAAAGACCTTGAGATGAAGAACATCAAGATGACACTTCCGGAAACTCAGGAAATTTCAAGTATAACAAGTATCTATCCCTGTGCCTTCGTATATGAAAACGAGATGCATGACCTCTTCGGAGTTCAGATCAAAATGATAAACATTGACTTTGAAGGCAAGCTATATCGCACAGCGATAAAGACACCATTTAAATAATCGGAGGAAGATATGTCTACTAGAAGTGTAATCCCATTCGGACCCCAGCATCCGGTACTTCCGGAACCCATACATCTTGACCTTGTGATGGAGGATGAGAAGGTAGTTGAAGCTATTCCTTCAATAGGCTTTATCCACAGAGGTCTTGAGAAGCTGGTTGATAAAAAAGATTTTAATGAAATGGTCTATGTCGCTGAGCGTATCTGCGGAATCTGCTCGCTCGGACACGGACTTGGCTACTCTGAAGCAGTCGAGCACATCATGGACATCGATGTACCTGCAAGAGCGAAATACCTGCGCACAATCTGGTCTGAGCTCTCAAGGATACACTCACACCTTCTGTGGCTGGGGCTCCTTGCTGATGCCTTTGGTTTTGAGTCACTCTACATGGAGTGCTGGAGACTCAGAGAAGAAGCTCTCGATATGTTCGAGGCATCTACAGGCGGTCGTGTTATCTTTTCTGTAATGAAGATAGGCGGCGTGAGAAGAGATGTAAGTGATGAGATGCTCAAGGACTTTTACGGGCGCATCAACAGGATGGAGGAGCAGCTTAAGACAATATGCAAGCCTTTCCTGAATGATATTGCTGTTCAGTCGAGACTTCGCGGCGTCGGTGTACTTACTCCCGAGCAGGCAGATGCTCTCGGATGCGCAGGCCCTTTCCTTCGCGCAAGCGGTATTGTGAGAGATATCAGAACAACCGGTTACTGCGCTTACGGCGATGTGGACTTTGAGCCCATCGTATCAAATGACGGCGATTCATACGCGAGAACAGAGTGCCGTATAAAAGAGATATTCCAGGCCTTTGACATCATCAGACAGTGCATCGACAGGATGCCTGCAGGCGATATCGATGTTCCCGTAAAGGGAATGCCAAACGGCGATTATGTGATGAGGATAGAGCAGCCCAGAGGCGAAGCTATCTATTATGTCAAGGCAAACGGAAGCAAGTTCATAGACAGGATGAGAGTCCGCACTCCTACATTTGCAAATCTTCCAGGACTTGTCGAGACACTAAAAGGCTGCGATCTGGCAGATGTGCCGATACTTGTGCTTACAATTGACCCATGTATCAGCTGTACTGAGAGATAAAAGAAAATTAAGTGTAGAAGGAGTTTAATATGTCGATTGTAAGTTTTAACACAACAGTTTTGCATAATCTCTTTTCAAAGCCCAAGACCAGAAAGGCTGAGAAGGAATACCCTGCGGGTACGAGGGGACATGTGGAAAACGACATGGATTTGTGCATCCTCTGCGGTCTTTGCTCAATCAAGTGTCCCACTCATGCCATCACTGTAGATAAGGCTGAGAAGACATGGTCCATAAGACCCATGAGCTGCATCCAGTGCAGGTGCTGCGTGGACAACTGCCCCAAGAAGTCACTCTCTATGGGGCTGAGATTCCAGGAACCGGGATCAGAGAAGATAACCAAAACATTCAAGCAGTCTGAGAAGGCCATTGCTGCACAGGAAGCACTCATGAAGGCGGCAAAGGAGAGAGCCGCTGCCGCTGCAGCCGCGAAGGCAGCCGCAGCACAGGCAAAGCCTTCCGACGGAGCAGCTACTCCTGCTAAGGCTGATCCTGCTGATGCCCGGAACAAAGTTGAGGCAAAGACAGATAATAAATGATAAAACTTTTAACGGTAAAAGGGGCGGTACAGGGTGTTGGTTTCCGCCCCTTTATTGCAGCTTCGGCAAAAGAATATTCCATTAAGGGCTATGTAAAAAACATAGGGGCAGGTGTCGACATCCTCGCCATGGGCGATGAGAGTGATGTTCTTTCTTTTGTAGAAAAAATAAAAAACAGCCCTCCTAAAGGCTCTTTTATCCTGTCTCTGACTGAGAGATCAGAGAGTGACAGTGACAGAGACTATCTTTCTTCGTGCACATCTTTTTCCATAATTGACAGCTCTCCCGAAGACCTCTCCGGGGAGATTCCTGTTTTTTTGCCGGATATCGGAATCTGTGATGACTGCATGAAGGAGATGCTCGATAAGAGCGACAGAAGGTACAGATATCCACTAATCAGCTGCGCGCTCTGCGGCCCGAGGATGAGCATATTAAATTTCCTTCCCTACGACAGGAAGAGCACCACGATGAAGGAATTTAACATGTGTCCCGACTGCGCGCGGGAATACGAAGAGGGCAGAAGAAAGTATGCACAGACCATATCCTGTCATAACTGCGGCCCCCAGTACATCTTCAAGGAGAAAAACAGTGAACTATTCGGAGAAAAGGGGATAGAAAGAGCTGTTGAAATCTTAAAAAAAGGCGGTGTCATAGGGCTAAAGGGAGTTTCGGGGTATCAGCTGTTAGCACTTCCAACTTCAAAGAGCGCTGCCCGCCTAAGACGGGTAAAGGGACGCGAAAAAAAGCCCTTTGCCCTCATGTTCAGGGACATCTGTGATATCAGAAAATATTCTGAAGTATCAGAAACTGAAGAGGCGCTCTTAAAGTCGTCGGCGCGCCCAATAGTCCTCTTAAATGGAACTTTTTCTTTCCCGTTTGAAGTTTCGGGGCAGAGCCGCTACATCGGATCCTTCCTTCCGTCTGCCGGTATACACAGGCTTCTTTTAGAGGAAATATCGCCCCTCATTGTAACGAGCGCTAACATCTCCGATATGCCGATCATAACGGATGAGCCTGGGTTTGATCAGACCTTTTTAAGTGCCAACGCAGATGATGTGTGTGCAGACGGATGTCTGTTCCACCACAGAAAGATAAATATCCCACAGGACGACTCGGTCCTGTTCACTATAAAGACGAAGAGAGGAGAATATGCGCAGTTTATAAGGCGCTCTCGCGGATATGTCCCCATGCCCGTGTTCATTCCCGGGGATGATATTTCTTCTGACAGAACAGTTTTTGCCTTTGGGGGTGACCTAAAGAGCACCTTCTGTATCGCCCACAAAAACAGGGCTCTCATGTCAGGTCATATCGGCGATCTCTCGGATCTTGAGACGGGACAAAACTATAGGGGGGAGTCCAGGCTTTTCAAAAAGATATTCATGCAGGAGCCCAATCTGTTTGTCTGTGATATGCACAGGTCATATTTCTCATCGGGCATGGCAAGAAAAATGGATTTAAAGCCGGGTCAGGAGCTTATTGAGCTCCAGCACCATTTCGCCCACACCTACTCGGTTATGGCTGAAAACGGCCTTGTAAACTCAATTGGAGTGTCATTTGACGGAACGGGGTACGGTAGCGATAACAAGATCTGGGGAGGCGAGTTTGTAATCTGCAAGGGTAAAGAGCACAAAAGGCTCGGGCACCTTAGTTACATAACACTCGCAGGCGGAAATGAAGCTCCGAAGCATGCACGAAGTGTTCAGAAATGCTATGAATTTGGCGCGGGTCCGTCCAATATTAAAGCCGGCTCTATGGAAAGAAAAGATGACCTTGTGTTTGCTGCCCTTAAAAACGGCATAAACACGTTCGATACCTCGAGTATGGGAAGGCTCTTTGATGCTGTCTCATCTTTACTTGGAATATCCGGGTACAATTCATATGAGGGCGAGTGTGCCATACTTCTGGAAAATGCCGCCTGGGAGTTTGCTCATGCAACTTCCGAATCTGAGGCACCTGCATTTGAGTTCTCCGTAACAGAGGAAAACGGAGAGCTTGTAGCAGACCAGCAAAAGCTCTTTTTCGACATAAAAAATTATTACAGAGATCACAGTCATGAAGTTAATGCCATTGCCTATGCCTTTCACAGGGCAATTACAGACCTCATAGTGAAAATGTGTGTGCGGATAAGAGAGAGAACAGGCGAAAATAAGGTGAGCCTTTCAGGCGGCGTCTTTAACAACAGGCTGCTCCTTACAGAAAGTATAAACGAACTTGAAAATAATGGATTTGAAGTTTTCTGGAACAGGCTTGTTCCCCTTGGCGATGGCGGAATATCGCTGGGACAGGCCTACTACGGGCTATTGACTACAAGAAAGTAACCCGTGACAGGGCTGATATAGACAAAGAAAACGCGGGTAAGCATATGATGATGAAAGAGGTGTTTTAAATGTGCGTAGCTTTACCGGGAAGAGTAATAGAGCTAAACGGAACAAAGGCAAGCGTTGATTTTAGCGGAAATATAGTAAATGCCGAGGCGGGACTTGTAAACGTCAAAGTCGGCGACAGGGTCTTAGTCCATGCAGGATGCATAATCCAGACCATGGACGATTGTATGGCGGATGAACTTGAGGAGCTCTTTAGAGAGATAGAGGATATAAATGTATAATGCCTGATGAGAGAATATCTTTAATTGCAAAAAAACTTAAGGAATATGACGGAGAAGAGATACGCCTCATGGAGGTGTGCGGGACCCACACGGCAGCTATTTCAGAGAACGGCATTGTGTCGATGATCTCGCCTAAGATCAGGCTGATATCAGGCCCGGGGTGCCCTGTGTGCGTCACTGTGACCGCCGTGATTGACAGACTTATTGAGCTTTCTATGGCAGAAAAGACGTGCGTTCTGACATTTGGCGACCTCATAAGGGTCAGGGGCTCAAATAAGTCGCTCGCAGAGGCAAGAGCTGACGGAGCAAATGTCAGGATGGTCTACTCACCGATGGAGGGCATCAATCTCTCAGAAAAGGATCCTGATACGGCCTATGTCTTTGCTGCGATAGGGTTTGAGACCACAACGCCTGTATACGCGCTTATGATCGATGAGGCAATTAGGCGAAATATCAAAAACTTAAAGCTTTTGACCTCCTTAAAGACAATGCCCGAAGTTATCAGATGGGTTGTTAATGACGGGTGCAAAATAGACGGCTTTATCGCCCCGGGGCATGTCTCGGCGGTGACCGGAGGACACATCTTTTGCGACCTGTCAAAGGAGCTTGACCTTCCCTTTGTGGTATCCGGCTTTTCGGGGGAACAGCTCCTGTGTGCCATATACGCGCTCGTAAAGATGAGCGGAAGAGCCGGCTACAGAAATCTCTACAAAAGCGCTGTCACCGAGGAAGGAAACGAAAAGAGCAGACAGATAGTAAATAAGTACTTTGAGCCCTCCGATGCCTCCTGGCGCGGTATGGGGATGATACAAGGCTCAGGTATGAGAATCAGGCAGGAATATTTCGAATTTGACGCAGGGAGCTATAACCTTGACGAGGACTTTGCGCCGGCAGGATGCAGATGCGCATCCGTCATAACAGGCAGGATAAGCCCTCACGAGTGCCCTCTGTACGGAAAGAGCTGCACCCCTGACAACGCGCACGGTGCCTGCATGGTCTCAACAGAGGGAAGCTGTTACAACTACTATGTAAACCGGAGATAAAAATAATGAAGATAACAATGGCCCACGGAAGTGGGGGAGAGAGCACATCAAAGCTTATAAGGGATGTGTTTTCAAAGCATTTTGACAATGAATACTTATCAAAGCTCGAGGACTCAGCCGTTGTCCCGAGCTCAGAAATGATTGCCATGACAACAGACAGCTTTGTCGTGACGCCCCTTGAGTTCCCGGGCGGCGATATAGGACGCTTATCTGTCTGCGGCACAGTAAATGACCTTCTGATGAGCGGATCCGTTCCAAAGTACATAACCTGCGGCTGCATCCTGGAGGAGGGGCTTGATATCAGCCTCCTTAACAGGGTCATCGCATCCATGGCTAAGACGGCAAAGGAAGCCGGTGTACTTATCGTCACCGGCGATACCAAGGTGATTGAGAACAGAGGTGGAGAAGGGGGACTTATCATCAACACCTCCGGTGTCGGCCTGATCCCGGATGTACACATTATTCCATCTCCTTCATTGCTCTCAGATGGAGACGTTATAATCGTATCCGGAAACCTGGGCGACCACCACGCAGCGATTCTCGGAAAGAGAATGGGAATACAGTCTGATATCTTATCTGACAACGCACCCTTAGTCGACATCGTCACAAATCTCATGAACTCAGGAATAAACATTCATGCCATGAGAGACGTGACAAGAGGTGGCCTTGCCACAGTCCTTAACGAATTTGCAGAAAGCTCCGCCGTATCAATAGAGCTTTTCGAAGAATACCTTCCCGTCTCATCTGCAGTCAGCAACTTCTGCCAAATTCTGGGCCTTGACCCCCTCTACATGGGAAACGAAGGCAAGATGGTATTATCCATACCTGAATCTGACTCAGAAAAAGCACTCGGGATAATAAAGCGCTCAAAGTACGGAGAAAATGCGCAGATAGTCGGAACTGTAAAAAAAGATGATGCCGCGCCTTGCGTCTTTTTAAGGACCAGGATCGGCGGAAAGCGGATAGTAGGACCTCTCTACGGCGAGGGCCTTCCACGTATATGTTGATTATTTTATATAGATTCTTGAATATCTTGTTCAAGAATCTATTTTCTGCGATATAGCAAAAAAATTTTATCTTATTTTTATCAATTATCATTAAAAAAACGATATAATTATTTCATATTATGTGTGAGGAAACCTACTTATGAGATTGAATAAAAATTCAAAATTCATTTCTGCTTTGCTTTCACTGCTTCTGATTTTTCTCCTCAGCGCCTGTGCGGGTGCTTCTTCAGTTCAGAAAGAGGAAGCTGTCCTTGCGACGGGAGGCACCGCCGGTACCTATTTTGCCGTGGGCAGTGCCATGTCAACCGTACTCAATCCTGTTTTAAAAAGGTCGGAGCTCTCCGTTCTTTCAACCGGAGGGTCACGTGCTAACATTGCGCTTCTCGACAGCAGAGACGCCGCTTTTGCAATCGTCCAGAACGACGTTCTCTACTACGCCTATACAGCCACAGACCTCTTTAACGGGGATACCGCTCATGAGAGACTCCGCGGTATTGCCTGCCTTTATGAGGAGACTCTGCAGATTGTAACCTGCGATGAAAACATAAAGACAATTGCCGACCTCAAGGGCAAAACTGTATGCGTAGGAGATGAGGGGAGCGGCGTTGAGGTAAATGCAAGGCAGATCTTAGAAGTATACGGCATCACTTTCGATGATATAAATGTTGTAAACGCCTCTTTTGATGCTGCTGCAGACTCTCTTAAGAGTGGAGCGATCGATGCCGCTTTTATTATTGCGGGCGCACCCACAAAGGCTGTAACAGACCTTGCTCAGGATACGAAGATCCGGCTGGTCGCTCTTGATGATGAGCACATATCGGCACTTCAGACAAAGTACAGGTTCTACGCAAAGACCAGTCTTCCTGCCGACACTTACCCGGGCTTTTCTGAGGATGTTACCACGGTTTCCGTGAAGGCCGTTCTGGCTGCTTCCGAGAGAATGCCCAAGGGGCAGGTCTATGAGCTTTTATCGGCTTTCTTTGAAAGTAACGAGCTTCTCTCATCCTCACATAAAGGTCTTGAGGGGTTAACTGAGCAGGTTGCAGCTGAGGGGATCAGCATCCCTCTTCACAAGGGAGCAGAAGAGTACTACAAAGAAAAGGGTATTACCATAAACTGACAGAAAGGCTTATAAACATTTATGCTAAAAAAACTGATTGACGGACAGACCTGCGCATCCTGCAGAATCTGCTGCGAGTATGACGACAGTGATGTCTGGGACGCCCCCGGCTTTACACAGGATGAATGGGACAGGGCGAAAATAGCGGACCGGTTTACATGGTGTAAGAAAGGAGACTTATATTACCTCGATATGGAAAAGGACAGGGACGGTCTTTATCACTGCCCGTGTCTATCTGAAAGCGGCTGCATCCTGGGTGATAAAAAACCGTTTCGCTGTGCCTTGTGGCCTTTATATGTTGTAAGAAACGGTGAGGGGCTTTACTTTGCCGTCTCTGATGTGTGTCCGCAGGTGTTCTCAATGGACGATGAGAAGATTCTTTCGGGAATAGAGAGTGTAGCGAATATAATCAGGGAAACAGTTAAGAAGGACCCTTCGCTCATAGAAGATTTCCAGGCTAATTACCGCATTCTTGCTAATATCAATGAGGTGGGCTAGCTATGTATCTTGATAAATTATTCTTTTTCCCTGAAGAAAAAAAGCAGAGATTTTTAGATCTCGGATACAGACAGATTGCTCCGTCAGATATGTCCAAGTTTGAGAAGTACTATGACAGTATGCAGGAAAGCTGGTCGTCACCCATGAGCTTTATGGCAATGATAGCATGGGGGAACGCACTGACTTTTTATTATAAATATCTTGGTGATTATCTGGTTTTTGCGGGGTGGGATGCTACAGATGACAGAATGACGGTCCTGCCTTTTATAGGACATTACGATAATGGTAAGATTGAAGAAGCCTTCAGGCTCCTTATGGAAGATTTTAAAAAGATGCACTTTCGTATCATAATCACCGACATGCGGGAGTGGATGAAACCATACTATGACAGCATTCCCGGGGCAAGATGGGAACAATGGAGAAATGACGACCTGAATGATTACGAATACCGCACGGAGTATTTCTTATCTTTTCATGGAAAGTCAGGACAAAACTGCAGATATTTCAAGAAGAATTATAACTATGAGGTAAAAGAAATCAAGAGCTCTGATCTGCCCGTTCTTGAGAACTTTGTCAATGATGTGTGGTGCAGCCGGACGGAATGTGAAGCCTGCAATTACGGTTGCCCCATGGACTGTGTGAGAATGATCGTTCCTGTCCTCAAAACTATGAATGGGTTCGGTATCATTGTTTATGTGGAAGGTATACTTGCAGGTTACTGTATAGGCTCCCGCCACGGCAAAAGAGCCCTTATACAGTTTCAGAATACCAGAGATGGGTACAAGGGAATCGGAGTATTTATGTACCAGGAATGTGCAGTGAGGTTCCTTAAAGGCTATGACTGGATCAGTCTGGGTGAGGATATGGGGGTTCCTGGAATCAGAACCTATAAGTCAAGGCTTGCCCCTCACGAATGGATACCGCGTTTTGAATACCGATATGTAGGAAGATGAGTTTAATCTATGATAAAAATAGATACTGAATTAAGCAAAAAACTATTACTTATTTCTTTAATTCCCTTCATTGTTTTTTCTATATTACTTTATTTTACAAGGGATTATGTATGGGAAAAACCATACGGGAATTTGTACTATGAAGATACAAAAATAGTCTCCTGTGATGAGCAAGGGGATTATCTTATCGTTGATGAGGCAGGTACCAGGCTTTTAAAGGTAGGCGCTGACGGGGGGCTGCAATGGGAAAAGGATGTATCCGACGGGTACTTTTCTGATATCAGGCAGGTCTTTTCTTCGCAGGGCAAAATATATATTCATGACGTATGTATCGAAGAGGGTATCCGCATTACTGAAGAAAGTGTTCTTGAGTGCGACGAAAGGGGAAATTTTGTTCAGAGCCTCGCACATTACATGTATACAGAGCGGACACTGCAGCCTCATATTGTAGGAATGTCTCCGACAAAGGACGGAATATCTTATATCTACAAAACAGCAGAAGAAATCCGGCTGATAACTCCGGGGGTTGGAGAGCGCAGTTTCCCTTTTGAAAACGCAGGTACGCTGCTGCACCGTGCAGAGTATGATGAGAAATCCGATATTATCTACCTGTGTACTTATGACGGACGTATCCTCAGATTTGGAAACGGCTCTTTAGATGAGCTCTATTCTTCAAGGAACAATAAACAGCAGACCATCCCGTGGGATATCAGTTTCTTTGACGGTTTTCTATATATTTCGGATATCGGTCAGAGGAACATCATCTGCGTCGATACAAACACGGATATGGTTTCCAATATCACTGAGAATATTGACTTTTTTGATCGTGAAGTTGTCTATAACATCAGTGCGTTAAACTCTCTTACAACATCCTCGGATTACACCGTTCGTCATTATCTCGGCGGCTCTGACTTCGAATACTTTGATTCCTGCAAAAAGGGATTTCATTACATCCTTTTTACCGTTATATCCAAGATAGCTTTAATTGTGGTAGCTCTGCTCATTTTAGGCTATCTGATTTTCGTTGCCCTGTTCATCATAAAAAAGGGCAATATCTATATGAAGATGATATCGGGAGTTGTCTGTGGAGCGATGCTGCTCTCCATTATAATTCTTGCAGTGGTGATTCCCGAGTTTAGGACAAAGATGACAGATGCTTTCTATGCCAGGGCGGAGCTTGCATCAGCGACAGTTCGCAATCAGGTGCCCAAGAAAGAATTTATAAGCCTTGACAGAGCCGAGGATTTCATGGGACCTGAATATCTGGCCGTCCGAAATGTCGTTACGAGTGTGTTTTTTAACGATTCAGACTCTATGAAGGATCTCTACTGCTCGATGTACAAATATCTGGATGGTGAGATTGTTTTAAGCTACGGCCTCGAGGATAATACCGGAGCGATCTATCCCTATGACTGGGAGTATGAGGGATCAAATGAAGAAATGGTACTTACCACCGGCAAGGGTATTACCTACCAGAGCAGCACTGCTGAGGGTGAGTATCTGTTCACCTATGATCCTATCCTTGATGAAAACGGCGTAGCAATTGGCATCATTGAAGTAGGTACTGATGTTGCCAGTTTTAACGAGGAATTAAGACACCTTGTCTGGGATGCACTCATCAACACCTTTGCAGTCACAGTTGTTATTTTGCTCATAGTAGTGGAATTGATCTATTTCATTAAAGGTGTTACAGAGTATGAAGAGAAGGAAAAAGCGCTTGGTGCTGGAAATGTTAAGGAAATTCCACCGGAAGTCCTTAGAATGGTATCCTTCCTGGTATTCTTCCTCACCAATCTGCCGACGGCCTTTTTGCCTATATATGCCATGAACGTGGCTGAAAATGTTTCGGGGCTCTCGCTCGCCCCCGAGATCATGGCAGCGCTTCCTCTTTCTGCGGAAGTCATAACAGGAGCCGTGTTCTCAGTTGTCGGGGTTTCAATAGTAAAGAAGATGGGCGAAAAACGCTCCATGTTTGTTTTTTCCCTCTTGTTTATCGCAGGATTTGCACTTAAGATTGTCCCGAATATCTGGATGCTGATCCTCGGCAATGCCGTTCAGGGTATAGGCTGGGGCGTTATCCTTCTGGTTGTCAACATGAGGATTACCGATCTTCCTGAGGAGCAGAAGGATTTGGGCTTCTCACAGTACAATGTAGCCTCACTTAACGGCATTAACTGTGGAGTGGTGTTCGGAGGTTTCCTTGTAAACTGGATGAATTATCAGATGGTATTTGTAGTTTCCACAATTCTTTCTATCTCAATGCTGCTGATTACATCAAAGTATTTAAGCCATCCCGGAAAGGGAGAGGAAGAGGAGGAGACGTCAGGAGGGTTCCTTGAAACAATCAGGTTCTGCCTTAACATTCGTGTAATTGCAGTACTGCTTCTCATAGTAACACCTACTACCATATGCTACTATTTCCTGAACTACCTGTACCCGATTGTCGGAACGGGTTACGGCCTCTCCGAGACATATATAGGTTATTCATATCTGGTAAACGGAATCTTCGTAATGGCATTCGGAGGGGCTCTGACCAATTTCTTCTCAAAGGAAAAGAGAAAGACTATAGGTGTGGTGACAGCCTCCCTGATCTATGCAGTCGCCTTCGTAATTGTAGTGTATCTGCAGAATATCCCGGCACTGTTTATGGCTCTGGCACTCCTTGGTATTTCCGACAGCTTTGGACTTCCTCTTCAGTCGGGTTACTACACGGATCTCAAAGCAGTGGAGAGATACGGAATCGGTCCTGCACTAGGCATTTATAATCTTGTGGTCAATGTAGCTCAGGCCATAGGACCTTTTGTATTCTCCTATGTAATTCTTGTGGGAATCGGTCCGGGTCTAAGTGTCGTAGCTGCTTCACTTGTTATTTCAGGTCTGCTATTCCTGATTATAGGATCGTTAATGGATGGAATTGACAACAAGAACAAAAAAGGAAAAAGGGAGATGAAAGCATGAAAAAAACAAGTCTCGGAATTAAGCTAAGCGGTATGATTTTGTGTTCTATGCTGATCCTTGCAGTCGCGCTTTTTGTTACAAGCACCGCAGAGCATCGAACAAAGGTGGATGAGTATTATAAAGAGACCGCCTCAAAACTCTCACTGTCAGTTGCCCATTCTGTCGACGGTGATTTCATAGGAAGACTCCGACTTCTTGTGGAGGAAGATGAGTTCAAGGCACTGCGAAAAGAAGCGGAGGAGAGCGGCAATTGGGATCCTGTATGGGATTATGTTGATCAAAAGGGGGTCCGGGATGAGTTTGAATCGCTTTATAATTCACTGGAACAGATCCGCAAGGATATGGATGTTATGTACATTTATATCCACTCCATAGAAGGCTCTGTCAGCGTTTACCTTGTTTCTGCCCCTGAGGGAATCGAGTATCTCGGCCTTGTGGGCCACAACGCAGAGGAGTTTTCAATGTATACCACCAATGTCCATATTGATCCGGATGTCTCTAATATGGATGGCGAGTGGGTGTGCTCTGCCTACGAACCCATATTTGATTCTTCGGGCAATGCAGTCAGCACTGTGGGTGTTGATATTGACATGAATCAGGTAATGGCAGACAGAAATCACTTCCGTTACCGTATGATCATCTTCAGTTTTATCATTACCGCGCTTACCGTGTTCATAGGCATCATGCTGGTAAGGACATATGCTGTAAAACCTATTGAGAAGCTGACGGAAGGCGCCAAGGCCTTTACGGATGAAGAAAAGGGTTATTGCAAAGAGAGCGTAATCTCAATGGATATCCACAGCGGTGATGAAATTGAGACTCTCTACAATGAGACCCGGACCATGCAGACAAAGATTCTCGACTATGTGGCGAACATCACAAAGATCACAGCCGAAAAGGAGAGGATTGGAGCCGAGCTCAATGTGGCTACACAGATCCAGGCGGATATGCTGCCGAGAATATTCCCTGCTTTCCCTGAAAGGTCTGAATTTGACCTGTTTGCTACCATGACTCCTGCCAAGGAAGTCGGAGGAGATTTCTATGATTTCTTCCTGATCGATGATGACCACTTAGGTCTTGTAATGGCGGATGTATCAGGTAAGGGCGTACCTGCTGCACTGTTCATGGTCATCGCCAAGACACTTATAAAGAACAGGAGTCAGCTCGGCGGAAATCCGGCCGAGATACTTTCCTTTGTCAATGAGCAGCTCTGCGAGGGGAACGAGGCCGAGCTCTTTGTTACGGTATGGCTGGCTATCATAGAGATTTCCACCGGAAAAGGCATGGCTGCAAATGCCGGACATGAGCACCCTGCTATCCGCCGCGGTGACGGCTCATGGGAGCTTTCATACTACAAGCACTCACCTGCGGTAGCCACAATGGAAGGCCTCAGGTTCAGAGAACACGAATTTGAGATTCACCCGGGAGACAGCCTCTTTGTATACACCGACGGTGTTACAGAGGCAACCAATGCGCATAATGAGCTCTTTGGCGAGCAGAGGCTGCTTGAAGCACTGAATAAAGACAATATGGCTCATCCCAGGGATCTTCTCAAAAACGTCAAGGAGGGAATCGACACATTTGTGGGAGATGCGCCTCAGTTTGATGATATCACCATGCTTTGCCTGAAATGGAATAAATAACGATGTTTTATCCGAATCAGAAATGTGCTATACTATTTAAGATTATCGTATTAACAGTCAGGTGAAAATATGGAATTTAAAAGAATAAACAAAGACACAGTAACATGTATCATCACAGAAGATGATATGGATGAACAGGGTATCAAGTTAGAAGATCTTTTTGAAAAAAAGAAGGAAGCCATGGATTTCCTCCACGAAGTGATGAGAAAGGCCGAGGAAGAGGTTGATTACAGGCCAACAGGTACATTTTTGCCAATGCAGATAAATGTCCTCCCGGATCATTCAATCTCTCTTACGCTTTCGGAAAATGCCACCGCTTCATTTGGAGAAATACTCAAGAACCTCACAGAGAAGGCGGGAATCAAGATTCCCAAGAGCGTACTTGAGGATCTGGGCGATTCAGTCGATGAAGAGAGGCTAAACCGCTTGAACGAGTACCTCAAGAGCCTTAAAAACCTCACCAGTTCCGTAAAGAACATCATGGATGAGAACAATATCAAGGCCTCTGATGAGAAGGTCACTCTCAGCTCGCCTGAGTCCTCCGCACGCAGCTCTGTTTCAGAGAGTATCTCTACAGGAGTTAAAAAGCGCGCAGATGCCCTTAAGTCCGAGAAAGAGAGAAACGCCGAGAGACTCAAGTTCCATGAGTATATGTTCACCTTCACGAACCTTCGGACAATTATCGCTTTTTGCAGCAAGGTTCCTGCCCACATAAGAATTCACAGTGCGCTCTACAAAAACAAAAAGGATGGACAGTACTATCTTTATCTCAAGAGAGGATCTGTGGATCCAAAGCTCTTTGCCTCGCTCTTTACAATGGCATATGAATTTGGCCATTTTAAGGCAAGCAACGAAAATGTAATTGCATATATCAGGGAAAACTATGAGTGTATCTTAAGTAGCCATGCGCTTGAAACGGTAGCTTTTCTTACTTAAATACAGGATACGGATCATGATAAGGAACGGGTCTGAGAGGCCCGTTCCCTTTTCTTTGGGGTAGTGTTTATGCGGCTCAATAAATTCATAGCTCTATGCGGTATCTGTTCAAGGCGGGATGCCGACAGACTCATTGAAAGCGGCAAGATCACGGTAAACGGCTCTTTTCCGTTAATGGGCACTAAAGTTTCAGATAACGATGTCATCTGTCTCGACGGCAAAGTAATCAAGCCTATAGGAGAATACACCTACCTTGCGTATTATAAGCCTGTCGGTGTTGTCTGCACCGAGAGGGATGAGCACGCCCAAAAAACTGTCACAGATGACCTTCATTTTGAAAAGAGAGTGACCTACGCGGGAAGACTCGACAAGGACTCAGAGGGGCTTCTGATAATGACAGATGACGGGGACCTGATAAACGCGATGATGCGAGGGTCTTTCGGTCATGAAAAAGAGTACGAAGTCAGGGTAGATCATTTTCTTACTGATGATTTTTTTGATAAAATGTCAGAGGGAGTATATCTTCCCGAGCTTAAACAAACAACAAGAAAATGCAGTATTAAGAGGCTTTCCGAAAGTTCTTTTGACATAGTCTTAACCCAGGGGCTCAACAGGCAGATAAGAAGGATGTGTGAGATTCTCGGATATAAGGTTGTTTTCCTAAAGCGCATAAGAGTGATGAATGTTTCTCTTCAAAATCACGCTCTTTTGCCGGGGGAGTATGAGGCTCTGACTAAGGAGGAGGTCAAAGAGCTCCTTGACGCCACAGGGCTCAAATATGAGCGGTCATAATAGCGCCACTTTCGGGAGCAGTGATTGGGGGATTTAAATGGCAACAGATGAGATAAAGAAGGAATATGACGAGCTGGTAAATACGATCAGGCATCACATGGATCTGTATTACAACCAGGATGAGCCTGAAATCTCGGACTATGAGTATGACAGGCTGATGCAGAGCCTGAAAAAAATTGAATCGGAGCACCCTGAGTTTGTAGCGGACGATTCGCCGACGAAGATAATCGGCGGGGCAGCCAAGCGCGAAGCCGGGGTTAAGGTTACCCACAATGTTCCGATGCTGTCCATTGAGGATGTCTTTAACAAGGAGGATGTGAAGGCCTTCGTATCAAAGGTCCACGCAAAGCATCCCGGCGCACTTTTCTCGGTTGAGCAGAAGATAGACGGCCTCAGCATGTCGCTTCGCTACAACAGGGATGAAAAGGACGGCAAGCTCCATCTGACACTCGCAGAGACCAGAGGCGACGGCCTTATAGGCGAGGATGTCACAGCCAATGCATTGGTGATTCCCGATGTTCAAAAAATTATTGACCTTCCCTACGAGTATATAGAGCTGAGGGGAGAGGTATATATGAGCCATGAGTCATTCGAGGCATACAATGAGAAGCAGGAGAAGGAGGGCAAAAAAACTGCGGCAAACCCAAGGAACCTCGCAGCAGGTACACTTCGCCAGCTTGACCCCGGGATTACAAGGCAGCGCGGGCTCAAGATGTTTGTATTCAACGTGCAGGACGGTCCTGAAGAACTTAGAAAGTCACACGCTGATGCCCTGGATATATTAGAAAAAGCAGGGATTAAGTGCGTATTTCACACCAAGGCACTGGACGCGGATGAAGTTATAAAAGCCATCGATGATATAGGGCAGATGCGCGATACGCTCGATTTTGATCTCGACGGCGCTGTTGTCAAAGTAGACAACACCTACTGGAGGAACGATTTTCCCGCAGGCAGCAAATACTCAAGCGGTCACATCGCATACAAATACCCGCCGGAAGAGAGGGTGGTTGTCATGGATGAGATCCTGGTAGATGTGGGAAGAACAGGTAAACTCACATTCACAGGTCTTTTTCACGACAGAGAGACCGGCAAAGCCGCAAGACTGTGCGGAACCAGCGTCAGCAGGGCAACTCTCCACAACCAGGACTACATAACAAACATGAAGATAGGCATCGGCGGCGAGTACAAGCTCTTTAAGAGCGGAGAGATAATACCAAAGCTAAACGGCTGCGTCAAAGAGCCCGAGGTTGTATATAAGGCTCCCGAAACCTGTCCCATCTGCGGCTCGCACCTTGTGAGAGAAGCTGATACCGCAGACATCAGATGCATCAACCCGACGTGTCCGGCTCAGATAACCAGAACAATTGCATATTTTACTTCAAGAGATGCAATGAATATTATGGGACTGGGTGATACACTTGTAGAAGCACTGGTAAATGACGGTTATCTCTCAAATTACGCAGATATTTATAAGCTCCGCTTAAAGCGCGATGAGCTGATAGAAAAGGGCATTATTGGAAAAGAAAAGAATACCGACAAGCTTCTTGCGGAGATAGAAAAATCCAAAGACAATGATCCTGTAAGGCTCCTCACAGCTCTTGCGATAAGAAATGTCGGCAAATCAACTGCCAGGGAGATAATGAAGCATGTTGATGATCTGTACGATTTGACAAAGGTCACAAAGGACGGTTTTTTGCAGATGCCTGATATCGGAGAGACGACTGCGGGCGACCTCTATGAGTTCTTTCACGATGAGCACAACCTTGAAATACTTGATGATATGAGAAATATGGGCCTCAATATGAAGGTCAAAAAGGATGAGGATGCATCAGAGACTCTCCTTGGCATGACGATCGTTGTCACCGGGACGCTCCCCACCCTTGGAAGGAAGGAGGCCGAGGAGCTCATCGCCAAAAACGGCGGAAAGGCTTCAGGAAGCGTATCCAAAAAAACAACTCTTGTACTTGCCGGAGAAAACGCAGGGAGTAAACTCACAAAGGCTACAGAGCTTGGAATACGCGTCATTGACGAAGCAGAATTTCTGAATATGATCAACATGAACGGAGCAAAAACAGATGCCAATCAAGGTACAGAATGATCTACCGGTAAGAGATATACTTGAAAAGGAAAACATCTTTGTAGTTGACGAAAACAGGGCCATGCATCAGGACATAAGATCTCTGCAGATCTGCATTCTGAACCTGATGCCTCTTAAAGAGGACACGGAGCTTCAGCTCCTTCGGTCAATGTCGAACACACCTCTTCAGATAGACGTATCCTTTATGCAGATGAGTTCGCACCACTCGTCAAACACCTCGCCCAACCATTTAAACAGGTTCTACAACACCTTTGATGAGCTCAGGGACAACACCTACGACGGACTTATAATAACCGGCGCACCTGTCGAGCAGCTTGAGTTTCACGAGGTCGACTACTGGGATGAGCTGTGCAGGGTTTTTGACTGGTCTAAGACCAATGTCACCAGCACCTTCCACATCTGCTGGGGAGCACAGGCCGGTATATATTATCACTACGGAATAGACAAAAGAAAGCTCTCATCCAAGAGATTCGGGATTTTCCAGCACAGGGTCATGAACAGAAAGGTTCCCCTGGTAAGAGGGTTTGATGATATTTTTTATATGCCGCATTCAAGGCATACAGAGACGCCTTCAGATGAGATACACGCCTGTGATGAGCTTGTAGTTCTTGCTGAATCGGACGAGGCGGGAGTGTTCCTGTGTATGGACAGATCCGGCAGACAGATATTTGTCTTCGGACATGCGGAGTACGACAGGCTGACACTCGATGGCGAGTACAAGAGGGATCTCAAAAAGGGCCTTGATATAGCACTTCCCGTAAATTACTACCCGGGTGATGATCCGGACAAAAAGCCTGAGCTCGTCTGGAGAAGTCACGCAAATGACCTTTACTCCAACTGGCTGAACTACTATGTGTACCAGAACACCCCCTACAGATGGGGACAGATTCTTGATGAATCCAAGAGAAAGCAGGCTGCAAGCAAGCTCACTGCAGGCGCCTTTGAGTTTTCCGAAGGGTCGGGAATCTGAAGAAGCGCTGATAATTTCCAGGTTTTGACAATTGTTTTTTGTATAGAGAGGTAAATACCATGCTGAAAAAGATCTATACCCAGTTTCCCGGAGGAAAACACAAGGTTTTGACTCTTAGCTATGATGACGGCAAGGTGCCGGACAGAAAGCTCGTCTCTATTCTCAACGAGCATGGAATAAAGTGTACCTTCAATGTGAACTCAGGTCTTGAGAAGCTCTCCTTCAAGGAGTCCTATGAGGAGAGGATTCCCATGAGCGAATATGCCCGGCTCTATGCGGGGCATGAGATTGCGACACACACCGTGACGCATCCGACGATTGCAAGGAGCCCTAAAGAGCAGATGGTACTTCAGTTTATCGAGGACAGACGCGCTCTTGAAGAGCTCTTAAAGGTCCCTGTCAGAGGCAATGCATATCCGAACGGTTCTTTTTCTGATGAAGTGGTGGAGGCTGCAAGAGCAAGCGGCATAGCCTATGCAAGGACAATAAAAGCGACGAAAGGATATGACCTTCCAACTGACTATCTGAGGTGGAATCCCACCTGTCACCACTCAGATCCTGATTTTGAGAAGATCTACACTGACTTTTTGGACCTTCACAAGACACAGTATCTGTATCTGTTGTATGTATGGGGACACAGCTACGAGTTTGAGAGGGACGGCAACTGGGAGATAATAGAGAAGTTTGCCAAAAAGGTCGGGGGAAAAGACGATATCTGGTATGCTACCAATATCGAGATAGTAGATTACCTCGAGGCTGCAAATCGAGTACAGGTTGCAGTAGACGGCAGCTTTGCATATAATCCCAACGCCTGCAGCATCTTTTTCCAGGTTGAAAATGACACAGTGGAATTATTGCCGGGGAGGATAACCGAACTTTAGTTGTTTTTTTTCTAAAAATAAGTTAAGATATTAATGTTAGGTCGTAAATTTGTTTGGGGGTAGGGAGTTCTTCAGTAAAGGAGATAATTTATGGGTCTTAACATGGATAACGAGGAAAATGAAGTAAAAACAACTGATCTCAAGAAGAAACCTACTAAGAAAACCAAGGAGATGCTTGAGGAGAACACCAAACAGATAGAAGACCTGAAGGCTGAGCAGGCTGCACTTACAGATGAGCTGTCTTCCCTCAAGAAGGAAGAGGAGGCACTGGGTGAGAAATCTGCCACAGGTCTCAAGGTTTCCCACAAAAAATTCGGAGAGGGCACGGTTACGAGCCAGGACGGCAAGTACATAGAAGTCAGGTTTGCTGACGTTGTCAAGAAATTTGTCCTTCCGGGCTGCATTGCAGAGAAGTTCCTCGAGGTTGAGGACGAGAGCATCCTGGAATACTACAACAAGTGCAACGAGATTCACGGCAAGCTCATGGCAATCGAGCTCAAGATCAAATCAGCCACCTATGCGATACAGAGGCATGAAGATGCCATAGAGAGACTCAATGCAAAACTCAAATAAATAATACAGATATCAAAAGAGCAGCCTTACAGCTGCTCTTTTTTTCGCGATTCTTGATTCTTTATACTACCTTTTTGTTCTCTTCCTGTACCTTCTTCTGGGCGGTGGAGAGCATCAGCTTGATACGGTTAAGCTGGTTAACCTCTGATGCACCGGGATCGTAATCTATGGCAACAATGTTGCAGCCCGGGTACATATGCCTCATCTTTTTGATAACGCCCTTCCCAACCACATGGTTTGGAAGACAGCCAAAGGGCTGTGTACATACAATGTTTGTGGCACCTTCCTTGATCAGCTCGACCATCTCACCTGTGAGAAACCATCCCTCACCGGTCTGATTGCCAATGGATACAATCGGCTTTGCATACTCGACTGTCTGATAAATACTGGTCGGAGGATCAAAGTGAACGCTCTTTTCAAAGGCTTTTGTCGCGCCGCTTCTGAGTTTTTCAATTGCCCATATTGCAGCCCTCATGAGAGCCTTGGCCTTTTTGCTCGTTCCAAGCTCATCGGCCTTGTAGTTCTGGTTGTAGAAGCAGTAGAGCATGAAGTCCATGAGGTCAGGAACAACGGCTTCTGCACCCTCAGATTCCAATAATTCAACCAGGTGATTGTTAGCAGCGGGAGCAAACTTGACAAGGATCTCGCCAACAACACCGACCCTTGGCTTTACTTCGTCCGTAAGCTCAATCCGGTCAAAGTCCTCGATTATCTCCCGGCAGATCTTCTGGAACTTAAAGAAGTTCATATGCTTTGCAGTCACAAAGTCCTTTACGACTGACAGCCACTTCTCGTGGCACTCATCGACTGATCCCTTCACCTTTTCATAGGGGCGCATACGGTATACGCATCTCATGAACACATCGCCGAACACTGCGCCGTAGGCAGCTCTCTGAAGCATCTCAAAATTGATGTGGAAGCCCGGGTTTTTCTCAAGGCTTGAGAGGTTCAGAGAGATAACAGGAATCTGCTCCATACCGGCCTTTTTGAGGGCACGTCTGATAAATCCGACATAGTTGGTCGCTCTGCATCCGCCGCCAGTCTGGCTCATTATGACGGCAGTTCTGTCAAGGTCATACTTACCCGAGTGAAGCTCATCCATTATCTGTCCGACAACCCACAGAGAAGGGTAGCAGGCGTCGTTGTTAACGTATTTGAGTCCCATGTCTATGGCGTGCCTGTTGTCGTTCTGCATCACAACAAAATTGTAGCCGCAGGCAGCGAAGGCAGGCTCTAATATGTCAAAGTGTATAGGCGACATCTGAGGGCAGAGAATAGTGTAATTTTTGCGCATATCCTCTGTGAAGAGAACCCTGTTGTTGGCAGTTGAGCGTATGGTGCGCTTCTCATTTTTCTGCTTCCTTACGCGGATGGCGGCAAGGAGTGAGCGAACCCTTATCCTCGCGCTTCCAAGCGAGTTCACCTCATCGATCTTGAGGCAGGTGTATATCTTGTCCGAGCCTGATAAGATGTCGTTTACCTGGTCCGTTGTTACCGCATCAAGTCCGCAGCCAAAGGAGTTAAGTTGAATGAGGTCAAGGTCATCCCTCGTGCGTACAAAGCTTGCAGCAGCGTAAAGTCTTGAGTGGTACATCCACTGGTCGGAGACGATGAGGGGTCTCTCAGGATTTCCGAGGTGTGATACGCTGTCCTCAGTCAGTACCGCAACGCCGTAGGAGCATATCATATCAGGTATACCGTGGTTGATCTCAGGGTCTACGTGATAGGGGCGGCCCGCGAGGACTATGCCGTGTCTGTGGTTTTCCTCCATCCATTTAAGGGTCTCTTCACCCTTGTTCCGGACATCGGCTCTTGCCCTTGCCATCTCATCCCAGCCGTCTTTTGCGGCCTTTATGATCTCCTCGGCAGGTATTTCTGAAAACTCTTTTACAAGAGCGTCAGTTACAGTCTCAAGGCTTGTAAATGCCATGAACGGATTTCTTATCTTCATGCGGCCCTCTGTGATGGCCTCCACGTTGTTTTTGATGTTCTCGGAGTACGAAGTTACGATGGGGCAGTTGTAGTGATTGGTTGCTCCCTCAACTTCCTCTCGCTCATAGAAAAGCCCCGGGTAGAATATGAAATCCACATTCTGTCTGATGAGCCACTCCACGTGTCCGTGCGAGATCTTGGCGGGGTAGCACTCAGACTCGCTCGGAATTGATTCAATGCCAAGCTCATAGATCTGATGTGTCGACCTGGGTGATAGAACTACCTTGTAGCCCAGATTTGTAAAGAACGTAAACCAGAAGGGGTAGTTCTCATAAAAATTAAGTACTCTGGGAATACCAACACTTCCCCTTGTGACCCTGGTGTCCTCGAGGGGTTCATACCCAAAAATGCGCTTGTACTTGTAGTCAAAAAGATTGGGGATGTTGTCGGCGTTCTTTACCTTGCCTATTCCGCGCTCACATCTGTTACCGGATATGTGCTGACGTCCTCCGGTAAACTTGTTTACAGTCAGACGGCAGTGGTTGGTGCATCCCTGACAGGTCGTCATACCGGTCGTATACCTGAGGGCATTGATCTGGTCTATGGAAAGCATGGTTGTCCTGTAATCAGTTGTCTCTGAAAATCTCTCCCTGGCAATAAGTGCTGCACCAAAGGCACCCATAATACCTGCGATGTCGGGTCTTATTGCTTCGGCGCCCGATATTATCTCAAAGGCGCGAAGAACAGCGTCATTGTAGAAGGTTCCGCCCTGAACAACGATGTGCTGCCCGAGGTCTTTGGCGTCTGATACCTTTATTACCTTAAAGAGGGCGTTCTTGATGACAGAGTAGGCAAGTCCTGATGAAATATCAGAAACCTCAGCGCCTTCCTTCTGTGCCTGCTTTACCCTTGAGTTCATGAAGACCGTGCACCTGGTTCCAAGGTCAACGGGTGATTTGGCAAAGAGTGCGACTTTCGCAAAATCCTGTACGCTGTAGTCAAGGGACTTTGCAAAGGTTTCGATAAATGAACCGCACCCCGAGGAGCAGGCTTCATTCAGCTGAACAGAGTCAACCGAGCCGTTCCTGATATGGATGCACTTCATATCCTGACCGCCGATGTCCAAAATGCAGTCGACCTTCGGGTCAAAAAATGCAGCTGCGTTGTAGTGAGCGATTGTCTCAACCTCTCCGTCATCTAGTAAAAGAGCAGACTTAAGAAGAGCTTCTCCGTATCCTGTGGAGCAGGCTCTTGCGATCCGAACGCCCTTTGGCATCAGCTTATATATCTCCTGTATTGAAGAGATGGCAGTCTTTAGGGGGCTGCCGTTATTGCTTGAGTAGAAAGAATAGAGAAGATCGCCGTCCTCGCTTATGAGGGCGCACTTGGTTGTAGTGGACCCTGCATCTATTCCGAGGAAAGCGTTGCCCTTGTAGTCGTCGAGTTTTCTTGTCTTTACCCTGTATCTGTCCTGACGGGCCCTGAAGGCTTTGTAGTCCTCATCGCTCTCAAAGAGAGGATCAAGACGAGAAACCTCGGCTTCAAGTTCTATCTTGCCGGAAAGCTTCTCTGCCATGTCAGAGATACTTGTAAAGTTATCCTCGCTGGCGTTCATGGCTGATCCGATAGCTGCAAACAGGTGTGAGTTCTCAACTTCTATGGTGTGCTCCTCATCGAGCTTAAGCGTCCTGATAAACGCGGCCTTGAGCTGGTCCAAAAAGTGCAGGGGGCCGCCCAAAAAAGCAACGTGACCGCGGATTGGCTTACCACAGGCAAGACCTGAGATTGTCTGGTTGACAACAGCCTGGAAAATAGAAGCTGACAGATCCTCCTTGGTCGCGCCCTCGTTGATGAGAGGCTGGATATCAGATTTGGCAAAAACGCCGCATCTGGCAGCGATCGTATAGAGCGAGTTGTAGCCCCTTGCGTATTCGTTAAGACCGCTCGCATCTGTCTGAAGGAGAGAAGCCATCTGGTCGATAAAAGAGCCTGTACCGCCGGCACAGATTCCGTTCATACGCTGCTCGACATTGCCGTCCTCAAAGTAAATGATCTTGGCATCCTCGCCGCCCAGCTCGATCGCGACGTCAGTCTTGGGAGCAAGCGCCTTGAGGGATGTCGAGACAGCGACAACCTCCTGTACAAAGGGGACGTCTAAGTGCTTTGCAAGCGTAAGTCCGCCACTGCCCGTGATAACAGGGTGTATTGTCACATTGCCGCTTACCTTTTTGGCGTCCTTTATAAGATCTGCGAGCGTCTCCTGAATATTTGCAAAATGCCTTCTGTAATCGGAAAAGACAATTGATCTGTCCGGGGAGAGAAGTGCAATTTTTACGGTTGTAGAACCGATATCAATACCTAGTGTGTAATCCTTAGAAATCATTTTTTACCTCTTTTTCTTCTTAATAAATGCAGAAGATAATCTAAATGATTATAATGCACCCTCTGACAAAAATCAACGGGAATAAATTGCATAAAATTTAAAATTTAATCAAATATATGATAATATAAAAGAAACTTTTTAAAGAATATTGAAAAAAGAGGTAAGTATGAACAACTTTTTGAACAATCTTGAGAGAAAGTTTGGCAGATACGCCATCAAAAACCTGACCATCTACATTATAGGGCTTTATATACTCGGCTATATACTGCAGCTGGCGCCGGGGCAACTCAATTTCACGGGATATTTGACGCTAAATCCCTATCTGATACTTCACGGTCAGATATGGCGTCTTTTTACCTGGGTCATAATTCCGCCGAACGCGCTGAGCATCTGGGTGATATTTACGCTGTACCTGTATTACTTCATGGGTACGACCATGGAGAGGACCATGGGGACATTCAGGTACAACGTCTTTATATTCGGCGGAGTGCTGTTCATGATAATAGCTTCTTTTGCCTCCTATGCTCTTTACGCTCTGATGTACAAGGGAAATGCAGCTTATCTTGCAACCTACATGCAGCTTTACTCCGGAGCCTTCAGCACATATTACATACAGCAGGCTGTATTTCTGTCATTTGCGCTCTGTTACCCGGATGTGCAGCTACTTTTGATGTTCATAATCCCTGTCAAGGTGAAGTGGCTTGGAATATTCTATGCGCTGCTCCTTGGCTTTGACTGCATATACACAGGTCTTTTCCGCGGAGCATATCCCATATTCTTCGCGATCATCTTCCAGTTTGTGAATCTGTTTCTTTTCTATCTGCAGACAGGGCAGCTTGACCACCTGCGTCCCAAGGAGATCAAAAGGAGAAGTACTTTCCAGAAAAATGCGAGGATGATGCCCAAGGGTGTTACGAGGCATAAGTGCGCAGTTTGCGGAAAGTCCGAGATGGACAGCCCTGACCTTGAGTTCAGATTCTGCTCAAAGTGCAACGGCAACTACGAGTACTGCCAGGAGCACCTGTTCACGCACCAGCACGTAAAGTAAACGCTACAATTTCATTACTTACCGGGAGGGCACAACAAATATACATCTGCCCGGCAACGATAAAACGGGTTGGACAAGATGAAATGAAGGATTGATATCGAAATGGGAAATATTGATAATAAGGAAAAAGAGTTTGCTGAGATACTCAAATTTGTCACGAGGACTGCGAGAGAGAACAGGAATGTGATCTCCAAAGAGCAGGTTGAGATGGCTTTTGCGGAGCTTGATCTCGATGAAAAGCAGATGGAGCTCGTATATGACTATCTCAAAAAGCACAATGTCGGGGTTGATGAGGCGCCGGACACAGGTGAAAGCCTTACGGACGAAGAGAAGAACTACCTCGATGACTATATCGAGAGCTTAAAGGGGCTCAGGAGGCTATCTGAGTCTGAGCTTGAGGCGGTTTCGATGCAGGCAATAAACGGAGAAAAGACAGCACAGGGCCAGCTTATTGAGCACTACCTGCCCCTTGTCGTTGACGTTGCCAGGATGTACTCGGAGCAGGGCGTCTACGTGGAGGACCTCATCGGTGAGGGGAATGTCGCGCTCACAAAGGGTGTTACAATGCTCGAAGCAGTTGGAGAGCCCGCGGAGGTTGAGAGCTTTCTCTACAATCTGATGCTCGATGCGATGGAAAACATCATAGAGGACAATCTCTCTGAGGATGCAGGCTCACAGAAGGTCTTAGAGCTCGTAAACGAGGTCGCCGACAGAGCGAGGGAGCTCTCAGAGGACCTTCGCCGCAAGGTGACAGTGGAGGAACTCATGGAAGAGACAGGCTGGGATGAGGACAAGATCAGAAGCGCCATCAGGTTCAGCGGCGACAACATAGAGGATTTAGACAGCGGAGAGAAGAAGTGAACAGCATAGTAAATGAAAACGACTTCAAATACTACATGCAGGATATCGAGAGACACTACATCGGCTGCAGATACAGCTACGAAGAGATCCTGAACAACGAGATGGTCCCCTTCAAATTCAAGACCATCATCTCCAGATACCTGAAAACCGAGGTATCATACGAAACCACCCTTGAGTCCCACTTTTACTACCTGACACGAGACACAGAAGACTACCAGATCTTTCGCCAGCTACGCGCCAGGATCCGGGTCATGCAGTACAAAGACCCCAAAAAACAGGAGAGGGGCTTTTGCGAAAAAGTCTACACAATCGAACAACTCGCAAAACTGTCTCCATCCGAAAAAGAGCAGATGGGCATGATAATCCGTGAACTTATACTATCCAAGCTCGCCCTTTTTGGTTTTCAGATTTAAATGTAAAAAAAACACCCGGGAAAAACCCGGGTGAATCTCGCATATACTATTATGCTCTTTCAACTTTGTTGGATCTAAGGCAGCTTGAGCATACATTCATTCTCTGGGTAGCACCGTTAATCTTAACTGCTACGTGCTGAACGTTAGACTTCCATACTCTGTTAGATCTTCTATGAGAATGGCTTACGTTGTTTCCGAAATGAACGCCCTTGCCACAAATATCACATTTAGCCATCTTGACACCTCCTTCGTAGCCATATACTATCTAAAAGCAAAATTACATTGCAGATTTGTCCGCAACATTGATATATTAGCAAAAATCATTTATTATTGCAAGTACAAAGTTAAAAAATTATTGTGGTTTTTTTGAGCAAGTCCTATTATAATATGTAAATGTATGTTTTTAAACAGAGGTTTGATCAGGAGGATAATATATGAAGGCTTCGATGATGAATACTCACATGGGTAATATTTCCATTGATAATGAAGTTATAGCTCAGTATGCCGGATCCGTTGCCATGGAGTGCTTCGGTATTGTAGGTATGGCCAATGTAAATGTGAAGGACGGTCTGGTAAGCCTTTTAAAGCTCGATTCCATGACCAGAGGTATCAACGTCACTCTCGAAGGAAACAACAGGCTCAAGCTTGATTTCCATGTTATCATCGCCTACGGTGTGAGTATTTCTGCTGTGGCCGATAACCTCATCGAGACAGTCAAATATAAGGTAGAAGAGTTCACAGGATTAGAGATTGATAAGATTAACATCTTTGTCGAAGGCGTCCGTGTCATTGACTAAGCTGTTTTTTGTAGGAGGATATTGTTTTGAGTAATAATGCTATAGACGCAAAGATGCTTTCTAAGATGTTCTTGTCAGGTGCCAGGAACCTCGATGCCAAAAAAGAATGGATCAACGAACTTAACGTGTTCCCTGTACCCGACGGCGACACAGGAACAAATATGACAATGACCATCATGTCTGCAGCCAAGGAGGTACAGTCCCTTGGCGATAACAAGGACATGGCAGCTATATGCAAGGCTATTTCTTCAGGGTCACTCAGGGGTGCAAGAGGTAACTCCGGAGTTATATTATCACAGCTCCTGCGCGGCTTTACCAAGATAATCAAGACAAAAGAAGAGATAGATGTAAATGTACTCGCAGACGCCTTTGAAAAGGCTGTTGAGACAGCTTACAAGGCTGTAATGAAGCCCAAGGAGGGCACAATATTAACTGTTGCCAAGGGCGCAAGCGAAAAGGCCAGAGAGCTCGCATCTGAAGGGTGCGACGATATCGAGAACTTCTGCCGCGAAGTTATAAGCTATGCGGATGAAGTCCTTCAGAAGACTCCTGATATGCTTCCCGTCTTAAAGCAGGCTGGCGTTGTTGATTCCGGCGGGCAGGGACTTGTTCAGGTCTTTAAGGGAGCTCTTGACGGATACCTCGGCAAGGAAATCGATATGACCATCACTGAGGAGGATGTAACTCCCGGTGCAAGGAACGAGGGCAGGAATAAGAGTCAGGAGAAGGACATTAAGTTCGGCTACTGCACAGAGTTCATAGTTCTTTTAAATAAACCGTTGAATGTCAAGCAGGAACTTGATTTCAAGAATTTCCTCGAGTCCATAGGAGACAGCATAGTAATGGTCGCTGACGACGAGATCTGCAAGGTACACGTCCACTCAAACGATCCCGGACTTGCAATCCAGAGAGCTCTTAAGTACGGACAGCTCTCCAACATGAAGATTGACAACATGTGGATGGAGCACAGGGAGAAGCTCTTCCATGAAAATAAGGACGGCTCCTGGTCTGAGATCAAGACCGAGATAAACGGAGCTGCAGAGCTGACTCCTACCTATTCCAAGGACGATAACATCCCTCTCGGAGATAAGGTTTCCATGGAGGATGAGGAGGAAGCAGTCAAAGAGCCTCCCAAGGAAGTAGGTTTTGTAACCGTATGCGCAGGGTCAGGACTTTCCGAAATCTTCAAGGGACTCGGAGTTGACTATGTGATAGAGGGCGGTCAGACCATGAACCCCAGCACTGCAGACATACTTGATGCGGTTGACAAGGTCAACGCCAGGACCGTAATAGTTCTTCCAAACAACAAGAACATCATCCTTGCAGCAAACCAGGCTGCTATTATGTCGCAGGACTCAGAGGAAGGCAAGAAGATAGTAGTTGTACCCAGCAAGACTGTTCCTCAGGGAATCACAGCTATCATCAACTATGTGCCCGATGTGCCAATTAGCGACAACATTTCAGCAATGACAGAGTCCCTAAAAAGCGTTTCAACCGGTGAAGTCACCTACGCTGTCAGGGATACAGTCATCGACGATGTGACCATCAGACAGGGCGATTACATGGGAATCGGTGATAAAGGCATATTGGGTGTAGGCTCTGACATCTCTGATGTGACCTTCGATATGCTCAAAGAGATGATGAGTGATGAGCTGGAACTCATAAGCCTCTACTACGGCGAGGAAGTTTCCGAAGAGAGCGCAAACGAGCTTCGTAATCGCGTACACGAGGCCTTTCCGAACTGCGATGTGGAGCTTCAGTACGGCGGACAGCCGATATATTACTACATAGTTTCAGCAGAATGATGATAAGCCGGGCATACGTGTCCGGCTTATATTGTGTGATATGATCAGTTTTTTTGTTAAAGGGGAAATTGCAATTGGGAACAAGAGAGTTGTCCGAGAGTATCATGGAGATAAAGGGAATAGGGGAAAAAACTGCCTCCTATTTTAATAAGTGCCATGTATATACGTGTGAGGATCTCATAAATTATTATCCAAGAGGCTACGATGAATTTGTATCGCCCCTCAGGGCGTGCGATCTGAAGGTCAAGTGTCTGTGTTCGGCGCGCCTTACGATAATTGGGAATATAACAAGAAGGCACGTCAGGAACATGTCAATTGTCGCCTTTGATGCTGCGGATGAGACAGGAAAGGTCAAGATAACCTTCTTTAATGCGCCGTACCTTGCAAGCTCTTTAAAGAGCGGAGCAACCTACATCTTCAGGGGAACCGTAGAAAAGAAGGGAAATTTCTTTTCGATGACTCATCCCAAAATGTATAAGGAGGAGGAGTATGCGCCTCTCATAGGAAGGCTCATGCCCAGATACCCTCTCACAAAGCACCTCACAAACAACGTAGTCACCAAGGCCGTTGAGAAGGCTTTTATAAATGTCGGAGATCTTCAGGATTTCGTACCGCAGGAAATCCTGACGCGCCTTGGTCTTATGGAATACAAGAAAGCCCTGCGGCTCATACATTTTCCGGGAAACAGTAAAGAGCTCGAAGAAGCCAGAAGGCGACTTGCATACAACGAGTTTCTGCTCTTTGTCTTAAAACTTCGACTCTTAAAGCAGAGGAGTGATGGCAAAAAGAATGAGACACCTATGGCAGAAACTGCCGATACAGACCTTCTTTTGGAAAAGCTTCCCTATAAGCTCACAGGTGCCCAGATGAGGGCGTGGAACGACATAAAGAGCGACCTCTTTTCCGAAAACGTGATGAACCGCCTTGTTCAGGGTGATGTGGGTTCGGGTAAGACTATCCTTGCCTTTCTATCGCTCATCACCTGCGCATCGAACGGCTACCAGGGGGCAATGATGGCGCCGACCGAGGTCCTCGCTTCGCAGCATTTTGAAAATCTCAAAAAGCTTATTGAGATGTACGGCATTGACTGCTTAAAGCCGGCTCTTTTGATAGGAGCTCTTTCCGCAAAGGAGAAGAGAGAGGTGCGAGATAAGATAAAAAACGGCGAAGTCAACTGCATTATCGGGACACATGCTCTGGTACAGGACAGCGTCGTTTACAAAAACCTCTCACTCGTTGTCACAGATGAGCAGCACAGGTTCGGCGTCAGGCAGCGCGAGGCTCTCTCGGGAAAAGGCAGCTCTGTTCACGTCCTTGCGATGAGTGCAACCCCGATTCCGAGGACACTTGCGATCATCCTGTACGGGGATCTGTCTATTTCAGTCGTGGACGAGATGCCACAGGGAAGGCTCCCCATAAAGAACTGCGTTGTCGGGACGAATTACCGTCAGACGGCGTATAAGTTTATTACTGATCAGGTTCACAAGGGCCATCAGGCCTATGTCATCTGCCCGATGATAGAGGAGGGAGAGCTTGACGGGTATGAGAACGTAACCGACTATACACAGACGCTCCGCGAAGTTCTTCCAAAAGATATCCATATCGAGATGCTCCACGGCAGGATGAAGCCGCTTGAAAAGGACAGGCTTATGGAGGCCTTTTCCAGAAAAGAAATAGATGTCTTAGTGTCGACAACCGTCATAGAAGTCGGCATCGATGTCCCGAACGCCACGGTCATCATGATTGAGAACGCAGAGCGCTTTGGCCTTTCTCAGCTCCATCAGCTGCGAGGTAGGGTAGGAAGGGGAGCCGACCAGTCCTACTGCATCTTTATCAATTCCTCAGACTCCGAGGATGCCGCCAAACGAATGGATATCATGAACAGGTCAAACGACGGGTTTGAGATTGCCGAGGAGGACTTAAACCAGAGAGGTCCGGGAGATCTTTTCGGGGTGAGGCAGAGCGGCGATATGAATTTCAGATGCGGGGATATATGCAGGGACTCAGACCTTGTAAAAGAGTCCGCCATGGACGCAGACAGGATACTTAAAAACGACCCCAATCTGTCACTTCCACAACATAATGTGCTTTCTGAGATTGTAAATACAAAATCTGTAAATTTTATTGACTTTACAACCTTATAAAAGTAAACTATTTTTATTATATTGTAGTTTTTTGAATGTTAAACAGGAGGATTATCGGCATAGGCCGGATTTATTTATGTCTAAGATTGCGATTATTACTGACAGTAACAGCGGAATTACACAGAGTCAGGCAGATGAGCTTGGGATTTTTGTTGTGCCTATGCCATTTATGATAAATGGTGAGGACTTTTTTGAGGACATCAACCTGACACAGTCACAGTTCTATGAGAAGCTCGCAGAGGATGCGAATGTTTCAACATCACAGCCTTCTCCAGACTCGCTGATAACTCTCTGGGACAGGATCCTCAAGGACTACGAGCAGATCATCTATATTCCGATGAGCAGCGGGCTCTCGAGCTCCTGCCAGAGCGCCCACATGCTGGCGCAGGAGGACTACGAGGGAAAGGTCTTTGTCATAGACAACCAGCGTATCTCCGTGACACAGAGGCAGTCGGCTCTAGATGCCAAGGCCATGGCTGATGCTGGTTTTTCTGCAGAGCAGATACGGGACAGACTCCTTGAGATGAAGATGGAGTCAAGTATCTATATCATGCTGGACACTCTGCACTATCTCAAAAAGGGCGGCAGGATAACGCCGGCAGCTGCGGCTCTAGGAACGCTCCTTCGCTTAAAGCCCGTGCTTCAGATCCAGGGTGAGAAGCTCGATGCCTTTGCCAAGGCAAGGACAAGCGCCCAGGGCAAAAACATCATGATAAACGCTATCAAAAGCGATATCGAGAACAGATTTGGCGGTATGGATAAAGGCGATTTCTGGATCGCAGGCGCCTATACCAACAATCCTGACGCTGCCCTCGAATGGAAAAAGGAAGTGGAGGAAGCCATACCGGGACATGAGATGCATATGGATCCATTGTCTCTGTCAGTTGCCTGCCACATAGGTCCAGGCGCCCTTGCCGTGACCGTCACCAAAAAGCTTCACATATAAAAGTTTATATTAAGTATTAAGGGGTTTAGTAAATGTCAGTTCAGGAAAAATATGACGCTTCCAGCATTACCGTCCTCGAGGGACTTGAGGCTGTAAGGAAGCGTCCGGGTATGTATATAGGCAGTGTTTCCACAAGGGGACTCAATCACCTGGTGTATGAGATAGTGGACAACGCTGTGGACGAGCATCTCGCAGGGTTCTGCTCGAGGATACATGTTATTCTCGAGGCGGACGGCAGTGCAACCGTCGAGGATAACGGAAGAGGTATACCTGTAGGTATGCATGCCAAGGGCATCACTGCCGAACGTGTCGTTCTCACAATGCTCCACGCCGGAGGAAAATTCGACAACGCCTCCTACAAGACCAGCGGCGGTCTTCACGGCGTCGGCTCATCAGTTGTAAACGCACTCTCAACAAGACTTAACGTGCGCATCAAAAAAGACGGCTATATCTACGAGGACTCCTATGAGAGAGGAGTACCGACTGTTAAGCTCGAAAACGGACTTCTGACACCTGTAGGGAGTACCAAAGAGACCGGTACCACCATCAATTTCCTGCCGGATCCCGAGATATTTGAAAAGACAAGGTTTCGTGAGGACGACATCAAGTCGAGACTTCATGAGACCGCATACCTGAATCCGGCTCTCACAATAGTCTTTGAGGACAGGCGCCCCGGTGTAGAGGAGTACATCGAATTCCACGAGCCGGACGGCATCACCGGATTTATCCGTGATATGAACAAGTCCAAGGAGTCTGTCACAGACGTTGTTTCTTTCAGCGGAATGAGCGAAGACGTCGAGGTCGAGATCGCATTCCAGTATGTAAACGAGTTTCATGAGGAAGTTCTGGGCTTTTGCAACAACATCTACAACGCCGAGGGTGGAACACACCTGACCGGCTTTAAGACCATGTTCACCAATGTCATCAACCAGTACGCGAGAGAGCTCGGCATCCTCAAGGAAAAGGACGTCAACTTCACAGGTACCGATGTCAGAAACGGCATGACGGCCGTTGTTTCCATAAAGCACCCTGACCCGAGATTTGAGGGACAGACCAAGACCAAGCTCGACAATCAGGACGCAGCCAAAATCGTATCCAAGATAACAGGCGAAGAGGTGACAAGATTTTTTGACAGAAATCTGGACTGCCTCAAGGCAGTTATCGGATGCGCCGAGAAGGCTGCCAAGATCCGTAAGACAGAGGAAAAGGCCAAGACCAATATGCTGGTGAAGCAGAAGTACTCCTTTGACTCAAACGGAAAGCTCGCCAACTGCATCAGCAAGGATTCATCAAAGTGCGAGATCTTTATCGTAGAGGGAGATTCTGCCGGCGGCTCGGCCAAGATGGCGAGAGACCGCAACTTCCAGGCCATCCTCCCCATAAGAGGTAAGATATTAAACGTTGAGAAGGCGAGCATCGACAAGGTCCTTGCAAACGCCGAGATAAAGACCATGATAAACGCCTTCGGATGCGGTTTTTCTGAAGGGTACGGAAACGACTTCGACATAAACAAGCTCCGCTACGACAAGATCATCATAATGTCCGATGCGGACGTGGACGGTGAGCATATTGCAAACCTTCTTCTGACTTTATTTTACCGCTTCATGCCCGAGCTCATATTTGAGGGCCATGTGTATCTGGCAATGCCGCCTCTGTACAAGGCGATTCCCTCAAAGGGCAAAGAGGAGTACCTCTACGACGATGCAGCCCTCGCAAAATACAGGAAATCCCACAAGGGCAGCTTCACACTTCAGAGGTACAAAGGTCTTGGTGAGATGGACCCCGAACAGCTCTGGGAGACGACGCTCGACCCCGAGAGAAGGCTCCTTCGCCTCGTGGAGATAGAGGATGCCAAGATGGCCTCGCAGACAACGGAGCTCCTCATGGGAGTTGATGTTCCGCCGAGAAGAGAGTTTATTCATCAGCACGCAACAGATGCGCAGCTGGATGTATGATGATGTCATGATGGCGGGAGCGCAACGCGCTGAACAATCCGTGACATCACTTTTGACCTTCACATCATATAATAAGGAAACCAGTATATGGAAGACAGAATCATCCGAACCGAATATTCAGAAGTTATGCAGAAGTCCTTCATTGATTACGCCATGAGCGTCATCATTGCAAGGGCACTCCCGGATATCAGGGACGGACTTAAGCCGGTACAGCGAAGAACACTGTACGATATGTATGAACTGGGCATCAGATACGACAGGCCCTACAGAAAAAGTGCCAGGATAGTCGGCGATACGATGGGTAAATATCACCCCCACGGTGACAGCTCTATTTACGACTGTCTTGTTGTCATGACCCAGGACTTCAAGAAATCAATACCGCTTGTCGACGGCCACGGAAACTTCGGCAATATCGAGGGTGACGGCGCCGCTGCCATGCGATACACAGAGGCGAGGCTCTCTAAGCTCACACAGGAGAACTTCCTTGAGGACCTCGACAAAAATGTCGTTGATTTTCTGCCAAACTTCGACGAGACAGAGAAGGAGCCTTCGGTACTTCCCGTAAAGATACCGAACTTTCTGATAAACGGCTCCGAGGGTATTGCAGTAGGTATGGCTACCAGCACGCCGCCGCACAACCTCGCGGAGGTTATAGACGCTGAGATTGCCTATATGCAGGATGACTCCCTATCAACCAAAGATCTCATGAAATACATAAAGGGTCCCGACTTCCCGACAGGCGGAATAGTCATCAACAAGGACGAACTTCCATCAATCTATGAGACGGGCGTCGGCAAGATAAGGATCCGCGGAAGGGTAGAGGTTGAAAAGGGCAAGAACGGTCACGTTAATCTTGTTGTCACAGAGATTCCCTACACCATGATTGGAGCCGGTATCGGCAAGTTCATGGCTGACGTCGCAGAGCTCCAGGAAAAGAAGATCACAAACGACATAGTCGACATCTCAAACCAGTCCTCCAAGGAGGGCATCAGGATCGTCATCGAGCTAAAAAGAGATACCGATGTTGAGAACTTCACCAACCTTCTCTACAAAAAGACCAAGCTCGAGGACACCTTCGGCGTAAATATGCTGGCTATCGACAACGGTCGCCCTGAGACATTATCACTTAAGGAAATCATGCGTGCCTGCGCCGACTTCCAGTTTGAGATAACGACGCGCAAATACCAGACGCTCCTTGCAAAGGAACAGGACAAAAAGGAGATACAGGAGGGTCTTATCAAGGCCTGCAATGTCATCGACCTTGTAATTGAGATACTCAGAGGCTCCAAGGACAGACCGATGGCCAAAAACTGCCTTGTAAACGGCGTAACCGACGGCATTAACTTCAAGTCAAGGGAGTCCAGGGCTATGGCTGCACAGCTTCTTTTCACTGACCGCCAGGCGGATGCCATCCTTGACATGAGACTGTACAAGCTGATCGGATTAGAACTCGATGCCCTGATAAAGGAGCACGAGCAGACCGTTGCCAATATCTACAAGTACGAGGACATTTTGGAGAGCCATGAGTCAATGTCCATGGTCATCCAGAACGAGCTTACACAGATCAAGAAGGAGTACCAGAAAAAGAGACTCACCGAGATAGACAACAGAGAGACAGCTGTCTACGAAGAGAAGCCCATGGAAGAGATGGATGTGGCATTTATCATGGACAGATTCGGATATGCCAAGACCATCGATGTCTCTACCTACGAAAAAAACAAAGAGACCATAGAGGCCGAGTTCAGATTCAGTTTTGTGATGAAGAACACCGGCAAGATATGCTTCTTTACCAACACCGGAAACCTCCACACCGTGAAGGCCATGGATCTTCCACAGGCCAAGATGAGGGACAAGGGCGTTCCCATCGACAACGTCAGCAACTTTGATACGTCCAAGGAGAGCGTGGTACTCGCATCCTCCCAGTCCGACTTAAACCTTTTCAGACTCCTCTTTACGACAAAGCAGTCCATGATGAAGATAGTAGACGGCGGAGAATTCGACGTCTCCAAGAGGACAGTTGCCGCAACGAAGCTCTCCGAAGACGATGAGGTCGTAAGCGTTGAAATCCTTCACACGCAAAAGACTGTTGTGCTTAAGTCCAATGACGGATTCTTCCTCCGGTTCCCTGTCGATAACGTTCCGGAAAAGAAAAAGGCCGCAGTCGGAGTAAGGGGAATGCGTCTTGGCAAGAACGACTATGTCAGGGATGTCTACTTTTTGGAGGACATGGAGGAAAAGACGATAGATCACAACTCCAAAACGCTGAACCTCGGGCACCTCAAGGTGACCAGCAGGGACACAAAAGGAACAAAGGTGAGAGTATGAGAGTTATAGCAGGATCCGCAAGAAGGCTCCGTCTCGTGACCCCTGAGGGCGATGACACGAGACCGACGCAGGACAGGATAAAAGAAACTCTTTTTAACATGATACAGAATCAGATCCCCGGGGCTGTATTTATAGACCTCTTTGCAGGCAGCGGCGGAATCGGAATAGAGGCTCTCTCCAGAGGGGCCAGAAAGGCATATTTCATAGAAAACTCAAATGCGGCCTACAAGTGTATCCTGAAGAACCTTGCGACCACTCATTTTGAGGAAGTCTCTGCCGTTCTCAAACAGGATGTCATCCTGGGACTTCGGAATATAAGAGAGGATGAGGCAGACATCATATTCATCGACCCGCCATATCACGGTGAGAACTACGAAAGAACATTATCGCAGCTGTCACAGATGAAATATGTCACTGAAAATACCATGCTGATAGCCGAGTCAGCTCTTGATATGGACTTTTCTTTTGCGGAAAACTACGGCTTTAGAGTCACAAGAGAAAAGGAGTACAAGACCAATAAGCATGTATTTCTATACAGAAAGGCAGATTAACAGATGAAGACAGCGGTTTATCCCGGAAGCTTTGACCCGGTTACCTACGGGCACCTGGACATAATCAAAAGAGCATCACAGATGTTCGATGAAGTAATAGTTGCCGTTATGGTGAATTCAGCCAAAACTCCATTGTTTAGCCTTGATGAACGTGTTAAAATGTTAAGAGAATCTGTAAAGGACTTGGGCAATGTCCGGATCGAGTCTTTTGGAGGACTCCTTATCGATTACTGCGGAAAAAATGACATTCACATTGTCATCAGAGGTCTCAGAGCAATAACGGATTTTGAGTACGAACTGCAGATAGCCCAGACCAATAAGGAGCTGTCTCATAACAAGGTTGATACAGTTTTTTTGACAACAAGTCTTGAGTATTCCTATCTGTCAAGCTCTGTTGTCAAGGAGATTGCCAGCTATAATGGGGATATAACTCCGTGTGTTCCGGAGTTTATAGCAAATAGCCTATATGAGAAGTACGGATTCAACAAAGAGATAGGGGGAAGACCATATGACCAGCAGGATTGAGCAACTGATTGATGAGATTGAGACCTACATTGACAATTGTAAGCCGCAGCCTCTGTCACAGACGAAGATCATTGTCAACAAGGAAGAGATAGACGAGCTCCTAAGAGAACTCAGGAGCAAGACCCCTGAGGAGATAAAGAGATACCAGAAGATCATCAGCAACAAGGAAGCAATCCTCAACGACGCCCGCAAGAAGGCTCAGGAGCTCATAGATGAGGCAACTGTCCACACGAACGAGCTCATCAACGAGCACGAGATCATGCAGCAGGCATACGCTCAGGCCAATGATGTTGTCTCACAGGCCGCCATGCAGGCAAAAGAGATATTGGACAACGCCATGAACGAAGCCAATGAGATGAAGGCCGCAGCTGTCACATACACTGACCAGCTCCTTGCAGGAGTTGAGAGCATCATACAGCAGTCCATCGATGCGACCAGCAAAAATAACGACGACATCATAGAGTCCGTCAAGCAGAACAGCATCAATATTGTCAAGGAAGTCTCTCAGAGCAATGACAATATCCTCTCTGCCCTGACACAGTACAGTGAGGTTATAAGGTCAAACAGAGCGGATCTGTATCCGCCTTCAACAGGGATAGGCGCATCTCCCCAGGGTGAGAACATAAATCTTGATATGTTAAACTGATATTATACTCGATAACGAAATTGCATTCCGTTATCGGTATAAACTTATGCACACGATCGCATAATGAAATTTTGCAGCTACGCTGCATGCGGTCGGCGCTAACTCATTAACGAAATGGAAAAGAATTTCGTTAATGAGTATACATTTAAAAGCTGCCGCTTTGCGCGACAGCTTTTCTTTGAGAACAGCATTTGATAAGGAGACTGAATAAATTGAAACAATTTAAGAAAACTGTTTTAAAGAACATAATTATGGTGCTTACAGCACTTGTCCTGGTCCTTTCCCCTATATCGTACCCGCACTTTACGATAAGGTCTTTTGCGGAGAATAAGCCTGTCATCGTTGTCATCGACCCGGGACACGGCGGGGGAGGAAATGCCAACTTAGGAGCTGTGTACAACGCCCTGACTGAAAAGGACTTAACCCTGCAGCTTGCCAGGGCTCTTAAGGCTGAACTTGACAGGTACGACAATGTCTCCGTGATCCTCACAAGGACTGAGGACACGCCCCTTACTCTGGAGCAGAGAGCTGTTTTTGCTAAAGAAAATAACGCCGACTTTTTGTTCAGCATCCACTTCAATGCTTCGCCAATTAAGAATGAGCACATTTTCTACGGGTCAGAGGTCTGGACCTCGGCTTTCAGCCCCTACTATCAGAAGGGCTATGACTTTGGACAGCTCGTCATGGGCGAATGGAACGGGCTCGGGCTCTACCAGAAGGGAGTAAAGACCAGGATCGGAAAAAAGGGTGATGACTACTACGGCATCATCAGACAATCCGTCAAAAGAAATATTCCCTGCGTCATATTAGAGCACGCATATCTCGACTGCACTACAGATGCTTCTGTCCTTAAGACTGCCGGCTTTATCGAAAAGCTCGCGGTGGCAGACGCCACAGCGATGGCCAAGTACTTTAAATTAAGATCTCCTTCAGGCGCCGATTATTCAGGCTTTACCTATACCAATACGCTTTACCCTGCCGGCAATCTCTACCAGGATGTGACAGGCCCCGATGTGTGCAGCGCCAAAGTTCTGGCAGCAGACCCTGCCCGCGGAAACATTCTCGTTGAGCTTACGACCAGCGACAAACAGAGCCCTGTCATCTACTTCAGCTACAGCTACGACGGAGGAAATACTTTTTCGCCGCTTCAGATGTGGGACAGGACAAAGAACACCCAGTCATTTAACGTGGTAGTTCCGCCGAAGACGGTTAATCCCAAAATCGTCGTCAGAAGCTACAACAACTATGAGCAGATGTCAGAGAGTAACCTCGTTGATGTCACAGGTATATTCTAACATTGTTAAGGCTCTTGACGCAGCATTTGGAAAATCAGGCAAGTAAATTGTTCAAGTTATTTCGCTACAGTTCCTAAGGCTCTTAACGCGGTTATCGGAAAATCATACGAGGTAAAGACTTATATTGAGACTCGATAAATTCCTGGGCGATCAGGGAATCGGAACCAGGAAACAGATAAAAGAATATATAAAAAACGGTCGCTGCAGGGTAAATGGAGTTGTAGCTTCAAAGCCTGAACTGCACATAGACCCGGATTGCGATGAGATAGCTTTTGACGACCTTGTCATCACCTATTCTGAGTTTCACTACTTTTTGCTCAATAAACCTGCAGGAGTAGTCTCAGCTACGACAGATGGCAGGAACAGGACAGTCCTCGACCTCTTGTCAGAAGAAAACGTAAAGGGCTTAAGTCCCTGCGGAAGGCTCGATATTGATACGGAGGGGCTCCTTCTTTTGACAGACGACGGGCAGCTCATACATGAGCTTTTGTCGCCGAAAAAGCATGTTGACAAGACCTATGAGGTGCACCTGAAGAATCCCCTCTCAGATGATGATATAAATCTTCTTTGTGAGGGCGTAGACATAGGAGACAGGGATAAAGAAAACCTCCCGCTACTCACACTCCCTGCAAGAGTGGAAGGTACAAAAAGCGATGACAAAGACCGCCCTGTGATCCTTTTGACTATCCATGAGGGGCGTTTTCATCAGGTGAAGCGGATGATGGAAGCTGTCGGAAACGAAGTCCTTTTTTTGAGGCGCCTCTCCATGGGGAGTCTGACACTTGGCGATGACCTTAAACCCGGAGAGTACAGGATCCTTACTGAAAGTGAGATAAATTCTCTTAAGAGATCAGATTGAAATAAATATAAGGAAACACATTTTTGCATGAAAAAAGTATTAAAGGGTGAATTTGGCTATATAAATTACAGAAAGAAAACAGGGATATTAAGGACAGCCGTGCTTCTTGCGGTACTTGTCCTAGTTTTTGTACTTGGTCTTGTAATCTTTGGATCAAGCAGGAACTATTTGAGTATCCTTGCAGCCCTTCTTTCACTTCCAACAGGGTGGAGCGGTGTAAACATGATAATGTTCCTGAGGGCAAAGCCGTGCTCAGATGCTGACCACGAGGTGATCCTGCAGCACGCGGGAAGCCTTCTCATACACTATGACCACCTGATCACTTCCTACGACAGAAATTTTTGCGTATCAGCTTCCACAGTCCTTGACAAAAACATCATCTGCTACTTAAGTGATGATGATTCAGACCCGTCAGACCTTGAGAAGCACATAAAAAAGATGATGGCACAAAACGGCTACTCAAGCTACAGCGTCAAGGTCTTTGACGACCTTAAAAAGTTCTGCGAGCGACTTACTCAGCTTGAGAGCCTTCGAAAGGACAAAAAAATAGATCCCGTCAAAATAGAAAATGACTGGGTTCCCGGAACAGTGCAGACTCCGGCAGGAATTCTTATATCGATATCGCTGTGAGGAAGGTCATGAAAGAGATTGTGATAGGAGACAATGAGGAGGGCAAGAAGCTTGACCGCTTTTTGACCTCATATTTAAAAGAAGCCTCGACAGGATTTATTTATAAAATGCTGAGGAAGAAGAATATCACCTTAAACGATAAGAAGGCTAAAGGGACAGAGGTTCTCAAAAAGGGCGACAGCATAAAGATATTCTTCTCAGATGAGACCTTCCTCAAATTCCGCGGTGAAAAAGGCGGCGCAGGTAAAGATTTTGCAGGCGCCATAAGTAAATTGGGAGCTCTCCCTGTTATTTATGAGGACAGCGACATAGTCCTAGTAAATAAGCCCGCATCGGTTCTGTCACAGAAATCTTCTGCGGATGATCTGAGCCTCAATGAGTGGCTCCTTAACTACCTCTATGACAAAAAAGCTGTTACCGATAAGAGCCTTGAGACCTACAGACCTTCTGTCTGCAACAGATTAGACCGCAACACCTCGGGGCTTGTCATCTGCGCAAAGTCTCTTAAGGGCGCACGCCTGATGAACAGCCTGATTAAGGAACGTCGCATCAGGAAATTCTACAGGACCATCGTGACCGGGAATATTGAAGATTACGCGCATCTTACCGGATACCTCTTCAAGGACGAAAAGAAGAACGTGGTCCATATCAAGGAAGAAGACCCGGGGGATGAGAGATACTCATACATAGAGACCACTTACAGAAAGATAGAGTATTATAAGGACAAAGACTTATCGCTTTTGGAGGTTGAGCTAATAACCGGTAAAACCCACCAGATAAGGGCCCACCTAAGTAGCATAGACCATCCGATAATCGGAGATGCCAAGTACGGTGGAGATATGAGTTTTGGACTTAAATACCAGCTCCTTCACAGCTACAGGGTTGTGTTCCCTGCTGACCTCCCCGAAGGTTTTGAGCACCTCCGGGGAAGGGAGTTTATAGCCCGGGAGCCTTATGAGTTTTTGAAGATTACAGGAGGAGCCTGAAATGCCGACATGGAAATCAAGGGGGCTTCGCGGCTCCACCCTGGAGGATATGATAAACAGAACAAATGAGAGATATGAGGAGCTGGAGCTTGCACTTATCCAGAAGATTCCCACCCCCATAACTCCCATTAATATCGAAAAAGAGTCAAGACATATAACGCTTGCCTATTTCGACCAGAAGAGTACCGTCGACTATATTGGCGCTGTTCAGGGGATACCTGTCTGCTTTGACGCCAAGGAATGTGCCGGCACAACCTTTGCCCTTGAGAACATTCACGCCCACCAGGTTTCTTTCATGGAGAGGTTCGAGAGGCAGGAAGGCATTGCCTTCTTTCTGATCTATTTTACATCTATAAATGAGTTTTATTATCTACCCTTCAGAGGGCTCAGGGTCTTCTGGGAGAGAGCTGAAAAAGGTGGCAGAAAGAGCTTTCGCCGCGATGAGCTCGACGATATATATGTGATAAGTTCGCCGGGAGAAAACGGGATACTCATTCCGTTTCTCGACGCCCTTCAGACCGATCTCGACAGGCGCTGATAAGTTCAGGATAAAATGATTGACACATCAATTGATATAATGTACACTCTCTAATATGGTAACAAGGTAGCATATTAGCACTGTGCATCATTAAAGTGAGGTTTATATGAACAGAGTTCTTTTACATACTCCGGACGGAGTCAGGGATATTTACGGCTCGGAGTGCAGCGACAGACTCCTTGTCAAAAACAGGATATACAGCAGGATGAAGAGTTTCGGGTACCGGGACATAGACACCCCCACCTTTGAATACTTTGATGTGTTTGCAGAGGAGATAAACGCATCGGCAGCAAAGGAGCTATATAAGTTCTTTGACAAGGAAGGAAATACTCTTGTTCTTCGCCCGGATTTTACTCCCTCAATAGCAAGATGCGCATCCAAGGTAATGCTCGATGATGGAGAGAGTGTCAGGGTCGTGTACCAGGGCAAGTCTTTTCTCAACACATCGCTGTTGCAGGGCAAGCTCAAGGAGAACTACAGCATCGGAGTTGAGCTCTTTAATGACGATTCCGTCTACACCGATGCCGAGATGATAGCTCTTTTGGTTGAGTCTTTAAAGGCCGCGGGACTATCTGAGTTTCAGGTCAGTATCGGAGATGCCGACTACTACAAGGGTATCTGCGAGGAGGCAGGGATTGATTCAGAGACTGAGGAGCTCGTCAGGGAGCAGATCCTGCAAAAGAACTACTTTGCAGCAGAGAGCATCATGAATGAGCGCGGAATCTCCGAAAAGTACAGTGACCTCATCGTAAAGGTATCTGAGTTTATCGGCTCCGACGATGCGCTCATTAGGGCGACAGAGCAGGTTACAAACTCCCGCTCAATTAAAGCCCTCGAGAGGCTGAAAAAGCTCTACATGGTCTTAAAAGAGTACAAAGTTGAAGGCTACGTTTCATTTGACCTTTCAATGCTCAGCAACTTCAATTATTATACCGGCGTTATCTTTGCGGCCTATACCTACGGAGTGGGAGATGCGATAGCAAAGGGCGGGCGATACGACTCCCTCCTTGGCAAATACGGCAAAAACGCCCCCGCCATCGGTTTTGTCATAGTACTTGACGACCTTATGTCCGCTCTATACAGACAGAACATCGATATTGAACATGAGGAAGACGTTTTGGTCCTGGAATACACTGAAAAAACCTTCCCCGATATGCTCTCAAAGGCCGGGGAGCTCAGGAGCCGGGGCAAAAAGGTTTCACTAATCCTGAAGAAATAAGAGGTAGCGCAATGAGATATCTTACTTTTGCACTGGGAAAAGGCAGACTTGTTAATTCCACAATGGAAATACTCGCAAAATGCGGGATAGAATGTGACGAGATCCTTGACAAGAAGACGAGAAAGCTCATCTTTACCAACGAGGAACGAGGGCTTAAATTCTTTCTGGCAAAGGGTCCGGATGTTCCCACCTATGTGGAGTACGGAGCAGCGGATATCGGGATTGTCGGAGCAGACACCATACTCGAAGAGAACAGAAGAGTCTACGAGGTGCTTGACCTTGGATTTGGAAAGTGCAGGATGTGTGTGTGCGGACCTCACGAGGCTTCAAGGCTCCTTGAGCACAGGGAGATGATACGTGTCGCAACCAAGTACCCGGGTATCGCCAAGGACTATTTTTTCAACAAAAAGCATCAGACCGTTGATATCATAAAGCTGAACGGCTCTGTTGAGCTCGGACCTATTGTAAATCTCTCCGATGTCATCGTCGATATTGTTGAGACGGGCTCTACCCTCAGAGAGAACGGACTTGAAGTCCTTGAGGAGATATGCCCACTCTCAGCGAGGATGATCGTCAACCAGGTCAGCATGCAGATGGAGACCGAGAGGATACGCAGTCTTATAAACAGCTTCAAGGAGAATTTGTAATATGCGGACATATAAACTGACAGAAGAAACCAAAAAAGAGCTCTTGGGAAATCTGCTTGGCAGAAATCCAGGAAGCTTTGGAGAGTACGAGAGCACTGTTAACGAAATTATAAACAACATAAGGACAAACGGCGACAAGGCTCTTTTTGATTACACCTTAAAATTCGATAAGTGCAGTATCACCAGTGAGAGTGTGAGGATCACAAAAGAAGAGATCGAAGAGGCGTACAAGTCTCTTGACAGCGAATTTGTCGAAGTCATGAAGAGGAGTGCCGCAAATATAAGGGCATTTCACGAGAAACAGAAGAGAAACACCTGGATCGAAACAAAAGACGATGGCAGCATCTTAGGTCAGAGAATACTCCCGATTGAGATATCGGGAGTCTATGTTCCCGGCGGAAAGGCAGCTTACCCCTCATCCGTTCTCATGAATGTGATCCCTGCCAAGGTGGCGGGAGTTGAGAGGATTGTCATGTGCACGCCTCCGGGTCGGGACGGTAAGGTCAATCCCGCAACTCTTGTTGCCGCAGATATTGCAGGTGTGACAGAAGGGTACAAGGTCGGCGGAGCCCAGGCAATCGCAGCCATGGCTTTTGGAACTGAATCGGTTCCAAAGGTTGACAAGATAACAGGACCGGGTAATATCTTTGTAGCCCTCGCGAAGAAAGCGTGCTTTGGCCACGTATCGATCGATTCGATCGCAGGTCCCAGCGAGATACTGGTCCTTGCTGATGAGAGTGCAAATCCCAGATATGTTGCGGCAGACCTGCTCTCACAGGCTGAGCACGACGAGATGGCAAGCGCAATTTTAGTCACAACGTCTGAGGATGTTGCCAAAAAAGTATCTGATGAGATAGAGGGCTTTTTAAAGACACTTGAAAGAGCTGAAATAATAAGAAAATCGCTTGAAAACTACGGCTATATTTTTATCGCGGACAGCCTGGATGATGCGATAGATGCAGCAAACGCCGTCGCCTCAGAGCACCTTGAGATAATCACAAAGAACCCCTTTGAAGTGATGACCAGGATCAAAAACGCAGGTGCGATTTTCCTCGGGGATTACTCCTCCGAACCTCTCGGGGACTATTATGCAGGCCCCAACCACATCCTGCCCACAAACAGGACTGCGAGGTTTTTCTCACCTCTCTCAGTGGATGATTTTATCAAGAAGACCAGCATCATTTCCTACTCACAGGAGGCACTTTCAAAGGTGCATGAGGATATTGAGCTCTTCGCAAAGCAGGAGGGACTTACTGCACATGCCAATTCTATTGCGGTCAGGTTTGAGTGAGGAGGATGACTATGTCAGGGAGAGTTGCAACAGTAGAGAGAAATACAAAAGAGACCAGGATAAAGGTCTCCATAAACCTTGACGGCAGCGGAAAATCCGTGATTTCTACAGGGATCGGATTCTTCGACCACATGCTCGAGGGCTTTGCCCGTCACGGTTTTTTTGACCTCAACGTAAGTGTGGATGGCGACCTTAATGTAGACGGCCACCACACCGTCGAGGATACCGGAATCGTGCTGGGACAGGCTGTTTTAAAGGCACTTGGCGATAAAAAGGGCATAAAAAGATATGGCAGCATGATACTTCCCATGGATGAGACCCTTGTCATGAGCGCAGTAGACCTCTGCGGAAGACCCTGTTTTGTCATGGACGGGGCATTCTCATCGCCGATGGTGGGAGAGTTTGACACGCAGCTTGTCAGGGAATTTTTCTATGCAGTATCTTACTCTGCCGCGATGAACCTGCACCTTGGGATCATCACGGGGATAAACGACCACCACAAGATAGAAGCTCTCTTCAAGGCCTTTGCCAAGGCACTTGACGAAGCTGTATCTTTTGACCCCAGGATCACAGACGTACTCAGTACAAAAGGAGCACTTTGATATGACAGAAAAGAAGCGTTTTGTTGGAACCATATTCCTGTGTGAGGACAGGGCAGTAACATCTCTTACCGATAATACGGTTTTGTTATCTGACCCTGTTACCCTTGCTGTCAGCATCTCTGACAGCGGAGTCGATGAGATCATCGTCTTTGACTGTTCAGAAAAAGGAAACGATATATCACACGATAAGACGATAGACGAGATAAGACTTATCTGCAAGGCTGTCGACGTCCCCGTGACAGGCGCCTTTAACATAAAGCGCATGGAGGATGCCAAGAAGCTCCTGTATGCCGGCTGCAAGAAGGTTCTGATCGATTTCAGAAAAGATGGCGACACAGATGTATTAAAAGAAATATCGGATAAATTCGGGAAAGAGAAGGTTCTCATTTCCTACGACAACATCGAAGACCTCAAGAAAAAAGCAGATGCAGTCAAGGCATGTTCTTCTGAGCTTGTTCTTTTTTCGGATTCCTTAAAACTTCCTGAGCCTGCATTTAACGAGCCTGTGCTTCTTTTTTATTATGGGTCTTCAAGTGAAACAACGCCGGATAAGCTCCTTATAGAGAACAGCTTTTTATCAGGAGTTGCGGGGCAGATCATTTCCGACAGTGCTGGAGAGCTTGATGAATATAAAAAGCTTCTCTCGGACAAGGGTTTTAATATGTCAGCTCTTGAGAGCTCTTTTACCTGGGATGACCTTAAGAAGAACTCCGACGGAATGGTGCCTGTCATCGTCCAGGACTACAGGACGGACCAGGTACTTATGCTCGCCTACATGAATGAGGAGGCCTATAATACAACCTTAAGGACAGGCAAAATGACCTATTTTTCGAGGAGCAGGAACGAGCTGTGGATAAAGGGCGAGACGAGCTCGCACTATCAGTATGTTAAATCGCTGACGGCTGACTGCGATCTCGATACTATTCTTGCACGTGTCAGACAGATAGGTGCCGCCTGCCACACTGGGAGCTACTCATGCTTTTTCAACGAGATTGCCAAAAAGGATTTCGATGAGAAAAACCCGCAGAAGGTACTCGACAGCGTGTTTGAGGTCATAAAGGACAGAAAGGTAAATCCCAGAGAGGGGTCCTACACCAACTACCTCTTTGACAAGGGAATCGACAAGATTTTAAAGAAGGTTGGAGAGGAAGCGACAGAGATGGTCATCGCCGCCAAGAATCCGAACGGCAATGAAGTTGTTTACGAAATGTCCGATTTTTTGTATCATATGATGGTACTCATGGCTGAGAAAGGTGTCAGCTGGGAGGATATTACGGACGAACTGTCCAGACGATAGGAAAAACATTTATGAATTACAAACTGGCATTATCTGATGAGACACTCCTAAGTATCGAAAAACCCGAGAGATACATAGGCAATGAGGTCAACGCCGTCTACAAGGACAAGGATAAAGTTGACATAAGATTTGCGTTCTGTTTCCCGGATGTCTACGAGATAGGAATGTCTCATCTTGGCATTCAGATTCTTTACGGACTCTTTAACTCCTACCCTGATGTGTGGTGTGAGAGAGTCTATTCGCCGTGGATCGACATGGACAGGCTCATGCGCGGTCAGAACATCCCGCTCTTTGCTCTGGAGTCGCAGGATAAGGTAAGAGATTTTGATTTTCTCGGCTTCACGTTGCAGTATGAGATGTGCTACACAAATATTCTGCAGGTCCTCGACCTGTCCGGAATCCCGCTCTTTTCAAGGGAGAGGACCTGGGACGACCCTTTAGTCATCGGCGGCGGCCCCTGCTCCTACAATCCCGAGCCGATCGCGGATTTCTTTGACATATTCTACATTGGTGAGGGCGAAACCAGATACAGAGAGCTCTTTGACCTGTACAAGGATCTGAAAGAGAGCGGCATATCAAGGGATGAGTTTTTGCGCAGAGTTTCCGGTATTCCCGGTATGTATGTGCCGTCGCTATACGATGTTAAGTACAAAGAGGACGGGACGATACTCTCCATGGAGCCGAAGTTCAGCGATGTTCCGAAAAAAGTTAACAAGGAGCTCTGCACAGATCTCTCAAATGAGTTCTATCCCACAAAGCCTGTCGTTCCTTATATTAAGGTCACACAGGACAGGGTAGTCCTTGAGATAATGCGAGGATGCATAAGAGGGTGCCGCTTCTGTCAGGCAGGCCAGCTCTACAAGCCCCTCCGCGAAAAGAGCCTTGAGTACCTCGAGAAGATTGCCATAGAATCACTTAAAAACACCGGATATGAGGAGATATCACTCAGCTCCTTAAGCTCCAGCGACTACTCAAAGCTCCCGGAGCTCCTGGACTTTCTGATAGATAAGTGCAACGAAAAGAAGGTCAACATATCACTTCCTTCACTCAGGATTGACGCTTTTTCCCTGGATGTCATGAGCAAGGTACAGGACGTAAAAAAGAGCTCCCTCACCTTTGCGCCTGAGGCAGGAACGCAGAGAATGAGGGATGTGATAAACAAGGGGCTCACAGAGGAGGACATCCTGAGGGGCTCAAGACAGGCTTTTCTTGGCGGCTGGAACAAGGTTAAGCTCTATTTCATGTTAGGGCTTCCAGGCGAAACTGACAGCGATATTCTCGGGATCGGCGACATCGCGAACAAGATCGCCAAGGAATATTTCGAGACTGTCCCCAGGGAGAAGAGAGGCGGAAGGACAGTTGAGATAGTTGCAAGCACATCCTTTTTCGTTCCCAAGCCCTTCACTCCCTTCCAGTGGGCTCCGATGAACTCAAAGGAGGAGTTTCTTGACAAGGCAAATAAGACAAGAAAGGGCATAATGAGCCAGTTAAACCAGAAACACATAAGGTACAACTGGCACGAGGCAGACGCCACGATGATGGAGGGCATATTTGCCAGAGGTGACAGGCGGCTCTCTGATGTGATACTTGCCGCCTACAAAAAGGGCTGTATATTTGACGCCTGGAGCGAGTACTTTAAGTTCGACACATGGATGGAAGTCTTTTCTGAAGCAGGGATCGACCCCTTCTTTTACACAACGAGAGAAAGAGATGATGACGAGATATTCCCCTGGGATATTATTAATTGCGGCGTTGCTAGGGAGTTTCTTCTTCGGGAATACAAGAGTGCGCTTACGGGAAAGCCCTCCGCAAACTGCAGGCAGAGGTGCCTTGGATGCGGCGCCACTTCTTACGGTGTAGGTGTTTGCATGGAGGAAAAGAGCGGTGCATAAATTAAGGCTTAAGTTTTCCAAAAAGGGACCAATAAAATTCATAGGTCACCTGGATGTAATGAGATATTTTCAGAAGGCCATAAGAAGGGCTGATATCGATATCAAGTACTCAGAGGGGTTTTCACCCCATCAGCTTTTATCGTTTGCGCAGCCCCTCAGCGTCGGAGCCACGAGCGACGGAGAGTATCTGGACATGGTCGTAAACTCTTTTACGAGCGAAAAAGACATAATGGACAGACTAAATAGCGTCTGCAACGAGGGCATCACTATAAGGGCAGTCAGGGAGCTCGATGAGAAGGAAGAGAAGGCAATGACTCTATCTTTTGCCGCAAAGTACGAGGTGAGGATGAGGCAGAGCTCGCAGCTGCCCGCAGGCTGGACTGATGACTTTATGCGCTTTTTATCCCGCGATAAGCTTCCTGCAATGAAAAAGACAAAGAGCGGCGAAAAAGAGATAGACATGAAGCCCATGATCTTTGATTGCAGGCCTTTAACAGACGGCGACGGAGTGGAGCTGATCCTTTCAATGAACAGCAAAGAGACTCTTAAGGTGTCGCTCCTTTTTCAATACTTTTTTGAAAGCTGCGGTTTGGACTTCAGTCCCGTATACCTTAATATCAACAGGGCAGACATATACAGGCTCTTTACCGATCCTGACGGCAGAAGATATATTGAGCCATTCATACCTGCTAATGACGATGAGAGATTTTACTTAGATGGCTGAGATAGTTACCTGCACCTACAACCAGAAGACAGTTGTAGCGGCATACATTGACAACAAAATGCAGTACCTTTCGGTGGTCAGGGACTCCGATGTCGGCAGGATCTACGTCTGCAAGGTTGACCATATCGTCAGAAACTTAAGCGCCGCCTTTGTCAGGTATGAAAAGGACAAGACAGGCTACGTCCAGCTAAAGTCTATAGACAAAGCTCTTGTCCTTAACAGAAACCTCTCAGAAGAAGACTCTGTCAGGCAGGGGGATGAGGTTCTCCTTCAGATAGAGTCAGAGGCTGTAAAGCTAAAAAAGCCGCATCTGACAGGTAACCTTTCAATCTCCGGCAGATACTGCGTAGTGACGGTTGGGAGAAAAGGCGTCGGAGCTTCACTCAAGCTCTCAAAAGATGTGAGGGATGAACTTATCTCTTCCGTCAAAAGTTTTTATCCTAAGATGACAGAAATTATAAGTAGCAGTACACCCATCTCCACGATTGGCATCATAATAAGAACGGATGCAGGTCTTTTGCCAAAAGAAACGGTAGTTAAGAAGCTGTATGAGGATGTCCAAAACACGGTAAAGAGTCTTTCCTCAGTATACAGCGAGGGAAAGACGCGCACTGTCTACAGCCTCATCTACGGTAATTCCTCTTCGTCTGTCTCATCACATATAGAGGATGCAGCAGCTTTTTTGAGAAGCAGGGGAGAAAACGAGTACTCCTTCACTGAAAATGATACAATCCACGGAGCCATCGCAGATATTGACAGGCTCCTTGGCAACAGGATCTGGCTCAAGAGCGGAGCCTTTATTATAATCGAGCAACTTGAGAGCTTTAACGCAATCGATGTGAACACCGGCAAGGCGATAAAGGGTAAGGAAGACATCTCTCTTTCCGTAAACCTGGAGGCTGCGGGTGAGATAATGAGACAGATAAGGCTGCGAAACCTCACCGGGATGATACTGATCGACTTCATAAACATGAAAGATGATAATAGCTATGACATCCTGCGCGATAAGATAACAGAGCTTGCGCGGTTTGATACGCAGCACACAAGCTTTATCGATGTAACAGGGCTCGGGATAGTGGAGCTGACCCGCAGCAAAAAGGACATGTCGCTTAGGGAGCAGCTCACAAAATGAATATAGAGCAGCTCGCAAAATGAATATTGCGCTTGACAAGAGTCCGGCCTCATGATAATATATTTGAGTATGCCGCTTAACCAGGCATAAGTGGGCTTATAGCCCCGCCGACATTAGCGAGTTTTTTGAAGAAGGAGGTAACTTATGTACGCAATTATTGTAACCGGTGGAAAGCAGTACAAAGTTTCCGAGGGCGATCAGATCAAGGTTGAGAAGCTTGACGTTGAGCCCGGAAAAGAAGTAACATTCGACAATGTTATTGCTATCAGCGACAACAATACTCTTAAGGTTGCCGGCGATCTTGCATCAGCCAAGGTAAGCGCAACAGTTGTTGAGCAGGGCCGTGCAAAGAAGGTTGTTGTCTACAAGTACAAGAGGAAGACCGGATATCACAAGAAGAACGGTCACAGACAGCCTTTCACACTTGTTAAGATTGACAAGATTCAGATGTAATTTAGTTTCAGATTGCAATGACTACCGTAACCATTACAAGATCATCAGATGACAACTACAGGAGCATTGAGGTCAGAGGTCACGCGGGCTTTGCTGATGCAGGCGGGGATATCGTCTGTGCAGCTGTCTCGGTACTTACGATCAACACGGTAAACTCCATTGAGAAGTTTACACAGGATGACTTCACCGGTTTTCAGGATGACAAAAAGGGTATCATCAGGATTGAGTTTGAGAGCGCACCCTCTTTAGAGGCGGATCTTCTTCTTAGGTCCTATGAGCTCGGTGTCAGGAGTATATCTGAACAGTATGGTAAGAAATTTTTGAACATTAAATTCAGGAGGGAAAAGTCATGATGAATATGAACCTTCAATTTTTTGCTCATAAGAAGGGTGTTGGATCAACCAAGAACGGTAGAGATTCAGAGGCCAAGAGACTTGGAGCAAAAAGAGCTGACGGACAATTCGTAAAGGCTGGTAATATTTTATACAGACAGCGTGGAACACACATTCATCCCGGTGTAAATGTCGGAATCGGCAGCGATGACACATTATATGCACTTGTAGATGGTGTTCTTAGATTTGAGCGCAAGGGCAGAGACAGAAAGCAGGCCAGCGTTCATCCTGTAGAAAATAAGTAAAGTGATTTTTTGATTATCAGGCTTCAAACTGTATTGTTTGAAGCCTTCTTTTTGCACAGACGAATGCAATAAAATGAGGACAAAGATATGCCTGTATTTGTAGATAAGGCCAGAATATTTATCCAGAGCGGCAAGGGCGGCGACGGTCATATTTCTTTCAGGAGAGAGAAGTATGTTCCAAACGGCGGACCTGACGGCGGCGACGGAGGAAAGGGCGGCGATATCATCTTCAAGGTAGATGAGGGTATCAACACTCTTTCTGACTTCCACTACGGTGGTAAGTACAAGGCCGAAAACGGTGAAGACGGAAACAAGAAGAGAATGCATGGCAAAAACGGTGCAGATCTCATCATAAAGGTTCCTGAGGGAACCGTCATAAAGGAAGCAGAGAGCGGAAAAGTCATTGCAGATATGAGCGGTGAAAATCGCGAAAAAGTGATACTTAAGGGCGGAAGAGGCGGAAACGGCAACATGCACTACGCAACTTCGACCATGCAGGCTCCCAAGTATGCCCAGCCGGGACAGGCTGCAATGGCTCTGGAGGTTCTTTTGGAGCTTAAGGTTATCGCAGATGTGGGTCTTGTCGGATTTCCCAATGTCGGCAAGTCAACTTTTTTATCAAAGGTATCAAATGCAAAGCCCAAGATTGCAAACTATCACTTCACGACACTCTCGCCGATGCTCGGTGTTGTTGATCTTGACGACGCGAGGGGCTTTGTTGTTGCCGATATTCCGGGACTGATAGAGGGCGCATCTGAGGGCGCAGGGCTTGGACATGAGTTTCTCCGCCACATCGAGAGGACCAGGATGATGATCCATGTTGTTGACGTCGCATCCACTGAAGGGCGCGATCCCATGGAGGATATTGAAGCCATCAACAACGAGCTCAAAAACTACAACGCCGACCTTACAAAGAAGGTGCAGGTCATAGCTGCCAACAAGGCTGATATGCTGCCTGACGCTGATAATAGCGAAATCATCCAAAAAATCAGGGATAAATATGAGCCGCTAGGCGTAAAAGTCTTTGTAACCTCTACACTTACTGGAAAAGGCGTCAAAGAGCTGTTATACTATGTAAGTAGGACACTTCAGGAGATAAAGGACGAGCCTGTCACCTTCGCGCAGGAATACTTCCCTGAAGAGATGATGACTAAAGAAGACGATGCATTCTCAGTCTGGTTCGATGAGAGTGAGAATGAGTATGTTATAGAAGGGCCCAGGATCGAAAAGATGCTTGGGTACACCAACCTCGAATCGGAGAAGGGCTTTGCGTTCTTCCAGAAATTCCTTGCTGACACAGGGATTCTGGACGAGCTTGAGAAGCTCCATATCGGCGAAGGGGACACAGTCAGGATGTACGGCTACAGCTTTGAATACTACAGAAACGCCGACACTGCACAGTACACTGATGGTTTTGAAGACGAAACAGAAGATTTTACCGAAGAGGGCGATGAATAAATGACACTGACAAGCAAACAGAGAGCTTATTTAAAGAGCCTCGCTGCGGAAATGGAGAGCGTTTTCCAGATTGGCAAAGGGAGCGTCACTCCGGAAGTCACTACAGCGATAACAGAGGCTTTCAATACACACGAACTTGTAAAGGTGACAGTCCTGAAAAACTGTATGGACGATGTCAAGGAAGTTGCAATAACTGTCTCTGAGAGGACCAGGTCAGATCTGGTTCAGGTCATCGGCAGAAAATTTGTCTTATACAAGCCCTTCAAGGATGAGCCTAAGATAATTCTTCCAAAGAGCAAAAAGGGCCAGTAAAAAACCTTCAGGAGGCATCTAATGGAAAGCAGAAAAATAGGTATACTCGGCGGAACCTTTGATCCTATCCACAATGCGCATCTCTTGTTGGGAGAGGCTGCCAGAGAACAGTTCGGACTGGACAGGATCATCTTTATCCCCAATAATCTCGCCCATCTGAAGGACAAAGCAGATATAACTCCCGGGGATATCAGATATCAGATGGTCAAAAAGGCCATCTCAGGAAATCCCTATTTTACCTGTTCAAGACTTGAAATTGACAAACCCGATGGCTGTTATACCTATGATACCATCCAGGAGCTTAAGATGATGTATCCCGGCGATGAGCTTTATCTCATTTTAGGGGGTGATTCTGTCATCGGTATTAACACCTGGTACAAGGCTGCCGAACTGCTTTCATCGTGCATCATACTGACAGCTGTCCGTGAAAATGACGACATACCTGCTCTCGACAAGAAGAGGCGTGAGCTGTCAAATCTGTACGGCACCGATATAAGGCTCATGACCTTTAACAGAATTGACATCTCATCGACTCTGATCAGACAGAAGGTCAAGTCGGGAAGGTCAGTCAGATATCTGATGCCCGATGAGTGTATTGAGTTTATGTGTATAAAGGAGCTCTACAGATGAAGACAATCGAGATTTCCCAGAAGCTCAGAAAACAGCTTGAAAAAGAACTAAAACCGGACAGATTTGACCACACAATGGGTGTTGCCTACACCGCGGCCAACCTTGCCTTTGCCCACGGCGCCGACGTTGAAAAGGCTCTTATTGCAGGTTTTTTGCATGACTGCGCAAAGAGCATGTCGCATGATGAGCAGATAAAGATCTGTGAAAAGAACAATATAGATATCACTGAAGTGGAGCGCAAAAACCACTCACTTCTTCACGCAAAGGTTGGGATGTATCTTGCCAGGACCAAATATGATGTGGATGACCCTGAGATCCTGGGAGCCATCCGCTGGCATACAACAGGCAAAAAGGACATGTCCCTCCTTGAGAAGATTGTCTATATCGCCGACTTTATTGAGCCCAACAGGAAGATGCTCGAAAATATGACAGAGATCCGGAAGGAAGCCTACACAGATTTAGACAGATGTCTTGCGCATATCCTTCACGACTCTGTGGTCTATCTCAAGACAATAGGCAAAGAGTGCGACGACGCAACCATGAATGCCTATGAGTACTACAAGGAATTCTACAACAACAAATGATTGTAACTATTCAGAGCCAAGACTCGGAAACGCTTGCGTTTCCTCGTTGTCGGATATCCGCCAAATGAAAACATTTAAAAATGCATCTGCCCGAGCGGGCTCGGCATCTGCATTTTCAAATGTTTTCGCTTGGCTCTGAATAGTTACAAATTAAGAGGTATATATGTCAGATTTGGAAGTTTCAAAGAAAATGGCCGCCATGGCGGTAGATGCCCTTGAGGACAGAAAGGGCGAGGATATAAGAATTATCGATATCAGCGAGATATCGACTCTTGCAGACTTTTTTATAATCGCAGGCGGAAGTAACCGCAACCAGATACAGGCACTTGCCGACAGCGTCCAGGAAAAGCTCGGAAGAGAGGGGTACCTGACCAAAAATGTAGAAGGGTACGACATGGCTAACTGGGTACTTTTGGATTTCGGCGATATAATAGTCCACATATTCGACAGCGAGAACAGACTGTTCTACGATCTGGAGAGAATCTGGAGAGACGGAAAGCAGATCGATAAAGAAAAGCTGGCATCCACCTAAGCAGCTATTAGTAAAGGGCCAAAAGTCCGACTCGGAGGGCGGCATCGGCAAAACGCACGATTAAAGAAATAACATACCTAAATGTCCGGTTCATAGGAAGGCGTCTTCCTATGAATCGGACTTTTATTTAATACTGATTGATATAGTATTAGCGGAATCCGTTTACAGGTAAACTTTCATCAGTAGAATCTCATGACTCCGAATACCTTGCCGAGGATTTTGCAGTCATCAACTATAATGGGGTCCATAGTGTCATTCTCAGGCTGGAGACGAATGTGCCCATTCTCCTTGTAGAAGGTCTTGACAGTAGCAGAGTCGTCGATGAGAGCAACGACCTGATCGCCGTTCCTGGCACTGTTGCAGGCCTCGACAAAGAGCTTGTCACCGTTAAAGATTCCGGCATTGATCATCGAATCCCCCTTGACATTAAGGATAAAAGCATCTGAACCCTTAGGGCACATCTCAGCCGGGATAGGTATATAGGACTCAATATTCTCTTCAGCCAGAATTGGCGTGCCGGCAGCGACCTGACCGATGACAGGTATGCTGACAATCTCTGTGCGGACCATGTTAAATCCGTCATCACAGATCTCGATAGCGCGGGGCTTGGTCGGGTCTCTTCTGATATATCCGTTCTTCTCAAGGGTCTCAAGGTGAGCATGCACCGATGAAGTGGACTTGAGGTTCACCGCCTTGCAAATGTCTCTTACAGCAGGGGGAAACCCTCTCTGCAATGTCTGTTCCTTGATATAATCCAGAATCTCCTGTTGCTTGGCTGAAATCTTTCCTTTTGCCATATTACTCCTCCTGTGTCTGTTCAAACGTTGCTGTTCAGATCCTGAGCAGCAACGATCAATTTGGATATGAAAAGCAATAGTTATGCGTTTTCATAATGGTAGTATAACACGCTCTGACTAAATGCGCAAATATTTGTTCGGAAAATATGTTCGAAAAATATATTGACATCCGAATTCATGTTCGGTATTATATTAAAAGAACAGCCGTTCGCAACATTTGTTTGGGTATTGTTCTGAACTTTAAATATCAGATTAAGGAGTGTTTTACCATGAGTGAGGCCATGAGAGCAGCAGCAAGTCTATACAACGATCCCAGATATTACAGCAGGAGTGAGATACGCATCCGCCGCAACAAACTAAGGCGCCAGCGCATAGTGCGGAGACAGATTGTTCTGCTTTCACTCGCTGTGGCACTTATCATTTTTATGATCATATTCCTCGCATCATCATTCATGTCCGATGCCAAATCTGATTCATATGAACCTCTCTTTAAGTATTACAAGACTGTGACGGTCCATGCAGGAGACAGTCTCTGGAATATTGCAAGGGACAACTACACCGCTGCCAGATACAGCAGTATAGATGAGTACATGAGTGAAATCTGCTCGATTAACGCCATTTCCGACATTGACAGACTCAATGCAGGTGAGGCAGTTATCATCCCGTACTACTCAGCAGAATTTAAATGAGCCGGTTTATCGTGGGAGCGTGAAGTGCGTGACAATTCGCAGGTATCATTCTGATTTATAATCATATATAATATCTTCAGTGCCACATAATCATTCATATCAGAATGATTTTCGTAAACGGGGTGGTTGAACCGGGGAGATCAGAATGAAGCTTTCAAGCCTTCTAAAATACGATTCAATTGTTATACAATGCCATGACAACCCGGATGCAGATGCGATCTGTTCCGGATATGTTCTCTACAGATATTTTACACGCCATGGGAAAGCGGTCCGCTTTATCTACTCCGGCAATTTTGAGATTGTTAAGTCAAACCTTGTATATCTTATCAGACGGCTTGATATTCCTATCGAATATGTTACAAGTCTCCCTGTGAAGCCCGAGCTGTTATTGATGACTGACTGTCAATACGGTGAGGGCAATGTCAGACATTTTGATGCAGATGAGATAGCAGTGATAGATCATCACCAGGTGTCTGCCAATCTTCCTGCCATGAATGAGGTCCGCAGCAATCTTGGCAGCTGCTGCACCGTTATCTGGCATCTTCTTAAGATAGAGAATGAGGATGAGCTTCTCGATATAAGTGTATCAACAGCTCTCTACTATGGGTTATACTCAGATACAAACGCATTTTCAGAGATCAGACACCCCCTTGACAGGGATATGATAGATTCCCTTATCTATGACAAGAATCTCATCTTAAAGCTCAAGAACATGAATATCACCCTTAAGGAGGCTCGTATTGCAGGTGTAGCACTTCTTAACGTGGACTATCACAGGGATTACAGATATGCCATTTTAAAGAGCGAACCCTGCGACCCGAATATTCTTGGTCTTATCGGTGATTTTATTGTTGCAGTTGACACTATAGATGTCTGTATCGTCTACAGCGTCCTTTCTTTTGGAATTAAGTTCTCCATACGGAGCTGCGTCCCTGAGACAAGGGCTGATGAACTTGCCGCTTTCATATCAATGCAGATAGGTTCCGGTGGAGGGCACAGAGAGAAGGCAGGAGGTCTTATCAAAAATGACCTGATAAAGGAATTCTATCCGGAATATTCCGGAATAGACGATGAATACGACTCATCATCCGTTCGGAGCATTATAAATGACAGGATGAGGGACTACTTCGAGAACTCAGAGATTATTTATGCCAGGGATGCACATATTGATACCGGAAATATGACCAGATACAGCAGGAGCCCTCTGGTAGTAGGATTCGTCAGACCTCAGAACATCATCCCCACAGGCTCTATGGCCATAGTCCGCACGATCAAAGGGGACAAGAATATTGAGATAACAGACAACACCATTCTGATAATAGATATTAACGGCGATGTCTCAGCCATTACAATGGAACAGTTTTTGAGATACTACACCAAAACGAGAAAGAAATTCAGGCTCGATATCGACTACACGCCAACCATCAAGGATGCGGATAAGGGCAGAATTTATCCCCTTTTACCGGAGGCCGGCAGCTGCATCCTGACAGGTGAGAACAATATCTTTGCCAAGGAACTCACAAAGACAACGAAGGTATTCCCATACTGGGATCAGGGCAGCTACATGATCGGCCAGAAAGGGGATTACATAGCAGTAAATGCAGACGATCTGCACGATATATTTATTATAGAAAGGGCTCTGTTCAAAAAGACGTATAAGCGCTCTTAATCCTTCTTTTCTCTGAGCCTTACCATTCTTGCGGCGCGTCTTCTGTTTTCGTCCTCCTGGGCCGCATAATGCTTTCTGGTGGTATTTACATCCTTGTGTCCCAGCACATCAGCCACAAGATAGATATCACCGGATTCCTTGTAAAGATTTGTGCCAAAGGTACTCCTCAATTTGTGTGGCGTGATCTTTTTGAGCGTTGTTACATTCCTGGCATATTTCTTGACCAGATTCTCAACAGCCCTGACTGAAATGCGCTTATTCTGAAGAGAGAGAAAGAAGGCATTTTCATGTCCCTCACAGGGTATTGTTAGCTTTCTCTGCTCCAGATAATCAAGGAGAGCCTCCCTTACTTCGTCAGGGAAGTAGATAATTGTGTTATATCCGCCTTTTCTGTGGATATTGAGTCCGTTATTGTCAAAGTCTATATCGTCTATATCGATTCCCACACATTCAGACACACGGATTCCCGTTCCCAGCAGGAGAGTGAGGAGTGCTACATCACGAAGTCTTGTCTTCTCGTGATACTTGAGTTGAGATTTGGTGAGCTTTTCACCTGCCTCAACCTGATCGAGCAGAATTGCCACCTCGTTTGGCTCAAGTCTTATGATCTCGTGATCATGGAGCTTTGGCATATTGATAAGTTCTGCCACGTTCCTACTGATCAGCTCCATTTTATAGAAATAGCTGAACATAGAGCGAAGAGCTGACATCTTTCTTTTCTTTCCGGTCTCGGTATTTGTGATTTCCTTGTCCTCTTTCTCATAGAGTGAGAGATACTCCAAAAACTCCTCGAGATCATCGCGCTGAAGATTCTCAAGAACATCGATTTGATAATCCTTTATCTCAGTCTTTGAAAGCACAGGATTATTCGAGTGGAGAAATTCGAAAAACACCCTGATATCATAGGCATATCCAAGACGCGTCCTTGCTGAAGTAGTATTTTCTATACTCCTGAAATAAGACTTCAAAAATCGCGGGAGAGTATCAAGCACCTCCCTCATCTTAAGTGTGTTCAGCCTGTCCTGTTCGTTATAATATTTTTCATCATTTTTTGTGGTCTTCATGGGTCTATTATACCATATATTGTGATTTTTGGCTTGATATAAAGCCTTCAATAATGATATGATATATTATCTATTGATGTGAAGGAACGAAGATTTGGAAAATAAAAAAAGAGCAAATTATAGAAATAAAGACGGCCGAAGACTATCTGCCGCTGAGTTCAGAGCGAGAAGAAAACGCGAGATAACGCTTCATCTTTGTATCTTAGCTGCAGTTTTCGTTGCAATTATCGTAGCAACTGTGCTTTTGATAAGCAGTATCATACATAAGTCCGCTGAAACAAATGATAATCTTCCTGAAGAAGTTGCACAGTCAACAGAGGAAGTCTCCATTATCGACACGATAACCTACGAGGAGCCCGAAATAGAGGAGGATAGCGGATACCTCACAAAATCCGGGGATTCGGCGAGCTTTTTTGAAGGCTACAAAGTAGACATTGGCAGTAATACACCTTATATATCAAGCGATGAGGTTAAGAGCACCAATGGTCTTATAATAAACTTAGATACAGGAAGGGCCGTTGCATCCAAGGATGGCAACATTCGCATAAATCCTGCATCAATGACCAAAATCCTGACACTTCTGGTAGCGGTAGAGCATCTGGATAATATTGACAATAAATTCACAATGACCAGAGAAATAGGAGATTACGTATTCAGCCACGGCTGCAGCCAGGTAGGATTTGAGGTCGGTGAGGAACTGACAATCGAGGATCTGTTATATGGGACAATCCTTCCATCAGGCGCTGATGCAGCAATGTGTCTGGCTGAATATATAGCAGGTTCACAGGAAGCTTTTGTGGATATGATGAATGATAAACTTACAGAACTCGGTCTTTCTGACACCGCACATTTTACCAACTGTGTTGGCACATATGACGCGGAGCATTACTGCACACTGACGGATATGGCCATGATCCTGAAAGCAGCTGAGGAAAATGAGCTCTGTCACAAGGTATTAAACGCCAGAACCTACCTGACATCACAGACAGCAGAACACCCCGACGGAATCCAGATATCAAACTGGTTTTTGCGCAGAATTGAGGACAAGGACACACACGGAGAAGTCGTCGGTGCCAAGACCGGTTTTGTAAACGAATCCGGATGCTGCGGAGCATCTTACCAGATATCCAACGACGGAACTCACTACATATGTGTAACAGCAAACGCAATGAGTTCATGGCGCTGCATATATGACCACGTAGCAATCTATGATCTTTACACAAGCTAAATAATCCCTATACTTATAATCCCAATAGTTTTACAAAGCAGTTGAGGTAGGGAGAAATGCGCAAAGAATTATTTCTTCATAGTTTTACGAAGAAGTTATCACAACGAAAATTTACTTATAATCCCTATAGTTTTACGAAGCAGTTGAGGTAGAGAGAAATGCGCTGCATTTGCGCATTTCTCTCTACCTCAACTCTTCGTAAAACTATGGTTTTGCGCATAGTTGAATGTCGCTCATATTACTCCCCAGTCAGCTGGAAAGCCTGTTGCGAAGCTGCGCAAATCCAATATGAATTGTGCATTTTGCCGATGTCGCTCTCCGAGTCGGACTTTTGATTCGCTTCATCATTAGTAAGTACACACAAAAAACCTCCTGCAAATCGAAACTGATTGCAAGAGGTTTTATCATTCTTTATTCAGTTTTGGATGAAAAGAGATTTTTGATCAGATCATCCATTGAGCCAGCACTAAAGGAGCTGCCATTGACATCAGCAAAGAAGTTCATTTTGCCGTCCTTGTCGAAGGTCACACCGAAATTGGAGATTTCATCTTCATCGCCGGTGTTCTCACCGATCTTGCCGCTCATGTCGCTTATCGTCTTCATGGCGTCGTCAATCTGACCAAGGAGCTTGTCTTTTGCATCCTTGTCCCTGGGGTCATCCGATGAAAGGAGCTTCATCTCATCCTCCGAGAGAATGATGCTGTACTCCAGATCTCCGCCTATCTGCGAGAGATCATCCCCCGGCCCTGCTACAAAGACGTCAGCATTTTCATACTTCTTCTGTAAGAGGTCCACAACCTTGCCATACATCTCAACTTCAGGAGAAAGCTCTACTTTCACGCTATCCCCAAATGGATTTGCGGCTTGGGCTGCTTTTTTGTCAGGATCCGTCTTTGATGGACTTCTTGGGTTGTTTGCTACTGCTTTGCCTTTTGCCGAGTCCTGCACGTTCGTGCGAAACAGCTGGGAAAGGCCTGTACTTATGCCATTAGCCATATTTTTCCTCCTTGAAAAAAAATACACAGAATCCATTCTGCGGTCACATTGCATCAAAATAGCTGATCTGTCGGCTATCTTTGGAATAAATATAACATATATTATCGAAAAAAATGATTAAAAAACTATTAAAATCAGTGTATTTGAATATTTGAAAAAAACTTCCGAAAAACAAAACGCCTTTCGGAAGTAATATTTCATAAATACAAAAATCTTATATTTATTTCCTGGTCTGCTCAAAATCCTCGATATATTGGATGATGAACTTCACGGTACCTTCTATCCCCAAAATCGATGAGTTGATGCAAAGATCGTAGCTGTCTGCCCTTCCCCATTTCTTGGACGAGTAATAGTTGTAGTAGCTCTGTCTCTGCTTGTCCTTCTTGTTCATCATATCCCTTGCCTGGTCATCCGTTCTGACGTCGGAAAACCTCTCTTTTATCCTCTTAATCTTGGCATCCTCGTCGGCGCAGATAAATAGATTTAAAACGTTCTCGTAGTCGCTCAGCGCATAGTCTGCACATCTTCCAACGATAACGCAGGGACCCTCGTCTGCAATCTTCTTGATGGTGTCAAACTGCGCAAGAAAAACCTTGTGACTGATAGGCATATCTACAAAGCTGGAGGCGTTGTAGCCGAATGAATAGGTATCCATAACAAGGTTGTACAGAAAAGAGTTGGTAGGTCTCTCGTCGTGATTCTGTATCATCTCCTCACAAAACCCGCTCTCCTTGGCTGCCCTGCTGAGAAGCTCCTTGTCATAGCACTTGATCTTAAAGTATTCAGCGACCAGTTCACCTATTTCTCTGCCCCCGGAACCGAACTGTCGTCCAACAGTAATTATTGTATTCATACGAGGTCCCTCCTTATGTTTACTATAATTCTATTTTATATTATTTCATTACCTCAATCAAATGTAAAAAATAATCCGGAAGCGGCGCATCTGTCTCTATATACTCACCGGATACCGGATGTATGAAGCCCAGCGTTTTTGCGTGAAGGCACTGCCCGTTACATTTAAAGCGGCTTTTCTCTCCCCTGCCGTAAACCTCATCCCCCAAAAGAGGATGTCCTATGCTCGCTAAATGAACCCTGATCTGATGAGTGCGCCCTGTTTTGAGCCTGCATTCTATATACGTAAACTTATCCTGCTCAAAGCGTCTGAGTACCTTAACGTGGGTAAAAGCGCTCTTCCCGCCGCTATTTACAACGGCCATTTTTTTGCGGTCATTCGGGCTCCTTCCAATAGGGGCATCGATGTCCAGCTCGTCCTTAAGTATTATCCCGTGACAGATGGCGTGGTATACGCGGGTAATCGAGTGTTCCTTTAATTGCTCAGCTATTTTCTGATGGGCTGCGTCATTTTTGCAGATAATGACAGAGCCAGTGGTATCCTTGTCTATCCTGTGGACAATTCCGGGTCTCATTACGCCGTTTATCCCCGATAAATTGTCCCTGCAGTGAAACATAACCGCATTAACCAGAGTTTTGTCATAATGCCCCGCAGCGGGATGAACAACCATGTTCTTTGGCTTATTTACAATCAGTACATCACTGTCTTCGTACAGGATATCGAGGGGAATATCCTCCGGCTTTATCTCAGGCATGGAAACAGGCGGTATATCGACAAATATCCTGTCCCCCTCCGAGACCGCAAAGCTCGCTTTAACATTTTTGTCGTTGCAAAAAACCTTTTTATCATCGATCAGCTTTTTAATATAAGAGCGCGAAAGCGAATCGATAAGTTCACTGATAAGCTTATCGATCCTGATTCCCTCATATTCATCTGTCACAACGAATTCAAAAGTATTGCCCGATGCCATCACTTAATTTCCCTGTATTTCTTCTGTTGCTTGAAGGTCAAGAAATCAAAGTCGTTTTCTTTGTAGTAAAACAGGAACAGTATCACAAACAAAAAGGTCGACACAGTGACATAGATATCCGCGACATTAAATATCGGGAAATTGATGATCACAAAGTATATGAAATCAACAACGTAGTCCTGTCTGATCCTGTCTATCATGTTCCCTGCTGCTCCGCTTGCAATCAAAACCAGCAGGATGTGAAGGATATTGTATTTTTTGTCATCCGGCATTCTGAAAAGAACGTATGCGATTATCAGCATGATAAGGACTGCAACAAGTATAAAAAAGACCTTCTGGTTCTGCAAAAGCCCAAAAGCCGCACCGCTGTTTTTCAAAAAGTTGAGCTCAAGAACGCCGTCTATCAGCTTGATCGGAGGCTTGTCCTGGAGATATTTAACTGCCAGAAACTTGGTCAGCTGATCGATGAATACCAGAACAACAATGGCCACCAGATCAGCTATCAGAAACATTTTCTTTTTCTTTGATATGGTAATCTTCATAAAACTCCTCAATCATTATTTTCTACATAGATAAGCTCATCTAAGGCATCCGACATCTCTTTCCTTGTGACCGTATCGTCGATGAACGCCTTTCCTATCTTCTTTAGAAGGATAAACCTGATCCTGTCGGAATCAGCCTTCTTGTCAGACTTTGTCAGATCCAGTATCTTTTCCTTGTCAACGCTGTCAATAGAGATTGGAAGATTGAACGGAACAAACATATCCCTTATCTCATAGTACTCTTCCATCGAAATGAGCTCTCTCTTCCACGAAATAAAGGCAGCCGCGATACAGCCAAGCGCCACGCACTCGCCGTGGAACATCTCAAAGTTCATATACTTTTCAATGGCGTGCCCCAGTGTGTGCCCGAAATTGAGGAGAGCTCTGTCCCCCTTCTCTGTCGGGTCCTTTTCGACAACAGCCTTCTTAATCTCACAGCTGCGTCTGACCATCTCGGACAAAACCTCCGGGTCTCTGTCATTTATCTCATACATGTTCTCTATGAGCCATGAATAGTAGTTCTGATCCCTGATAAGTCCGTGCTTCATAACCTCGGCAAATCCGGACGCGTATTGTCTGTCATCCAGAGTCTTAAGCGTAGAGATATTCATGTAGACAAGGCGCGGCATATAAAAAGCTCCGACCATGTTCTTGATACCTGATAAGTCAACCCCTGTCTTACCTCCGATGCTGGAGTCTGTCTGTGAAAGAAGCGTTGTAGGGATCTGCACGAATGCAACGCCGCGCAGGTATGTCGCTGCGGCAAAACCGGTCATGTCGCCGACAACTCCGCCTCCGAGTGCGATAAGAAGATCGTGCCTGTCAAAATGCTCTGACACAAGATACTCGTATATCTTTCTGATCTCATCGAGGTTCTTGTGCTCCTCGCCTGCAGGAATGACATATTTAAAAACCTTTAACGTGCCGCCTTCAAGACAGTTTACAACTTCGCCCGCATAGAGTGAATCCACATTTGAGTCGGTGACAACAAGAGCCTTTCTCCCATCAAAGCCAAGGTCTGAAATTTCGTCCTTAAGATGAGAAAAATCCTTCTCAAATACAATATCATAACAGGGTTTGTTCATATAATTGACGGTAAGTCTGTTCTCCATAATATCTCCCATTTTTCTGCCAAACAAAAAGAGGGGCTGTTGACTGAGTATTTGTCAACAGCCTGATATTTAATCGATTTGATGTGGTCCCTCTGAAGCACCTGCTCCAAATGCACCGCCTAATATATTCTGGAAATCACCTGAAATATCAACAGAAGCAGGTGTTATTATGAATATATACCTCGAAATCTTCTGAAGATTGCCGGATATTGCAAAGCATGATCCGGAAGTAAAATCTATGATCCTCTGAGCAATATCAACATCGAGACCTTCAAGATTGAGAACTACTGTCCTGTTCGCAAGAAGTGTTTCCGTGATCTCTCTTGCATCCTCGACAGAGGTGGGCTTTATTACGCAGACCTCCATGCCTGCCTGCGAAAGAGACTTCTTAGTTCTGGAAGGAGTCTTGGGAGCGGTCTTTTTAAGCTTCTCCTCAGGAACCTCTATTGAAGGGTCATCCTTGCCAATAGGTGACTGGCTATTTATCGATTCAACCTTCGAAGTATAGGGCTCATCAGGTTCGTCATAATATCCATCAGACTCATCCCCATTAAGCTGAATTGCCTTTAAAAAATTGTCCATGAAACTCATAATATTAAATGCTCCTCACATATATTCCCAACAAATCCACACTATATTTTAACTTAAAATGTAGTACTCTGTCAATTAATTTCCGTGCTTTCAGCTTCCCCGGCTTCGTCTTCACCGGAGTTTTCATCAGAGTTTTCATCAGAGCTTTCTTCTGATCCGTCAACTGTATCGGATGTTTCCCCGTCTTCTTCTGACATATCTTCTTCTGTTGATATGTCAGAGCCATCTTCCACAGAGGAATCATCAGTATCCTGTTCATCCTGCGACGGGTTTTCAAGGGCAGACCTTGCGTTTGCATCTACCGTGGTCGAATCCAGAACAATATAGTCAAACACATTAAGTCCATAGGTTGTATTGGGTCTTACAATCGCATACTCCTCGTTCTGATAGAGTATCCTGATCTGCCTGAATTCCGCATAGCCTTTGTTGATATTATAGACACCGATCAGATTGTCCGTCTTACTTATCGTGTATCTCTGGTTGGAATCCGTCATGATGAGCGTATCTCCTGACCTTAAAGTGTCAGTATCCAGATAAAACTCCGTCTCAGTCTCGTTGTAAATCTCGACATTAACAAATTCCGAGGTCTCCTTCCCCTGCTCATCGTACCTGACCTTGAGAACACCTGTTGAATTGTCGTTGTTCTTTATCACATAATCCTTGGGCACGAGGAAGAAGTTTTTGTTTACTATTGATGAATTTGGTATCTTAAGTCCCGTCTCATCCTCGGTGATAAGCTCTACATTAAGGAATCTGTCCCTGCAGAACGTCAGCATGGAGTTGGTGAAGGACAGCTGCACAAAGGTCTCTCCGTCAGGAGTCATGTAGCTGGACACCTTCCCCCAGGATTCGTCCTGGTTTTTGATAAAACGAACCTTTACATAGCCAAGGTCAATTAGCTGCTGAACCTTATCAGGGTCTTCCTCTTTGATTATGATGGACCACTCCTCACTGGTACAGAGCTTGTATACAGGGTCTCCGGCCTTAACAAGCGTGTTGTTTATGAGCTGCTCCTTGGAATACGTGCTCTGGTCGAATATATCAGATGACATCTTCTCAAGTGTCAGCTCCTCAAATCCGTCAATAGAGTAGATAACTATTCCGGTATCCTTGGCGTACCTGTAATTTATCGACTGGAGTGTCGCACTGTTGGCATTGAGTGACTGTATATTCGAGAGAATGCTGTTATTAGAAAGCTTCTGAACAGTACCGTCCAGACTCACCTTGAAGTCGTACACCGTGTGAAAATTGTGTGGATCAAAAGAAGAATCAAAATTGACAATCTGAGTGCGAAGCTCCATAAGGTCGTCGTCACTTAATGCGACCTCCTCAGACCCCTGAGACTTTAAGTAGTCAAGCAGCTGCCCCGATTCATCAACCGTGTAGACCAGATTTCCCACTGCGACCCTTGCGCCCTCCGTGGCAAAATAGTTGATGTATCCGGCAGTATCACTGTTTACTACCTGCTCTTTTCTGACTGCCACGGCCTCATAGATGTTGTTGGATGAGAGCGATCCCTCCATTACCTGGTAGCCAACAATATGATCCCTGCGTAAATATGTAATCACACTGATAATGATATAGATTGCCATTACAGCAAAAAATACCATAGCAATGTTTATATTATTTATGTTCCGGGGATATTTGGCAACTTTGCGATTATTGCCGTATGCCATTTAAATACTTTCCTTATTCAGAATATAAGCCGCGGACAGCCGCGGCTTATAATAAATTTCGTATTAAGTTTGTATGATCAAAGTGAGATGACAACCTTGCTCTTAACAGCCTCAGGAAGCTCTGACTCATCAAGAGAGAGGCTCAGAACAAACTCAATCCCGAACTTCTCGCTGAGCTTGTCAAGCTTGTCAACTGTAGCTGTGATATCCTGACCCTCTAAGCATGAAATACTAAGGAAACTGTCAAAATACATTTGCTGGAGATCATGGTCCTGTGAAATAATACCGCTTACGAATCCAATGAACTCATCCGGATTGGTAATACAAAAATCTGATACTACAATAAGCCTTATTTTATTGTTAAGCTCATACATGTGCTTTGTGTTCTTGTCCAGAAAAACGACACTTCCAAGAACGTTCTTAACCTCGGTGTTAACCTTGTCCAACAGGCATTTAGTCTTTCCTTTTCCCTTTTTCCCAACAATTAACTGAACCATCGGCATACCCTCCTGCAAGTAGAAATTTTTAATATAAATATTATAGTTTATTAAAGGATAAAAGACAACCTCAATTCACAATTTCACCCAGCAGTGTTGTCATATCAGAGTACAGTTTACCGCTGTCAGTATCCCTCATAACGACGGAAATATAAGGAGCTCCGGTGACATCCCTCGCAAGCAGTATCAGGCAGTGTCCGGCAGCCTGCGTGGTCCCGGTCTTGCCGCCGATAACGGTGACGCCCGAAGGTGCGTCCTTGTCACCCCTTAAATACCCGTTGGTGCTTGTGATATCGACATCCTTGGACTTTCCGGTGTTATCAAGATAAGAGGTGGTATACTCCTTCATGTTTATGATCTCATTGAAGACGTCGTACTGCATAGCGGCGTTGAACATGAGATACATGTCATAGGCTGTGACATAGTGCTCATCGGCTGTGAGTCCGTGTGGATTTACAAAGTGGGAATTGGTCGCGCCGATGTTGACAGCCTCCCTGTTCATCATCTCAACAAATTCCTCAACCGATCCGCCGATATTGGAGGCTATGAGATTTGCCACATCATTCGCAGAATAGATGAGCAGAATCCGGAGTGCCTGGTCAAGGGTCATCCTGTCTCCCTCTTTAAGGCCGATCTTCTGTGCTCCGCTCTCATTGACATAAACGTCGCTTCCCGCAACAAGTACCTGATCAAGCGTCCCGTGCTTAAGTGCGACATATGCTGTCATGACCTTGGTCAGGGATGCGGGCTGAACACGCATATTTACATTCTTTGCGTATATTGTCCGCCTTTTTGACAGGTCAAAAAGACCTGCGCTCACGGTCTCTGACAGCTCAACCTCCTCATCAATTATATCCGAGTTGACAACGCACAGATCCGAAGCAAAGGTTGGATAAAACAGTGTACTGTTGTTATTTGCAGATGAAGATGTAACTGAATACTTTGAAGAATAAGAAAGTCCGGAACAGCCGGTCAGTAAAATACTCCCCAATAATACTGATATTAAAACTTTTCGTACTTTACTTGTACATTTCACGCCACTCAAGATCCCCTCTGTCAAGTGATTTGATCAAAAGCTCCGCTGATGCAAGGTTTGTGGCAACCGGTATATTGTGCATATCACAGAGCGTCATTACGTTGTTGATGTCAGGCTCATGCCTCTTTACCGTGAGCGGGTCCCTTAGAAAAATAACAAGGTCGATGTCGTTGTGCTCTATCGCGGCACCGAGCTGCTGAGAACCGCCGAGATGCCCGGCAAGATACTTGTGTACGGTTAAATTTGTCACTTCCTCAACAAGCCTTCCCGTTGTCCCTGTTGCATAAAGATCGTTTTTGCTCAGGATCCCCCTGTAAGCGATACAGAAATTTTGCATAAGTTTCTTTTTTGCGTCATGTGCTATAAGTGCGATATTCATTTAACTTATACCCTCCCTGTAATGTACCTGTTCCCCTGTAAGCGAACATTTAAAACAAACCCGACACCTATATAAATACTCACAAGCGAAGTCAGACCATAGCTGACAAAAGGAAGCGGGATACCTGTGTTGGGCATAACCCCCGTGGCAACGCCCATGTTCAGAAACCCCTGAAAGCCGATCCATGCCCCAACGCCTGCTGCGATCACCTCACCGGCCTTGTTCCGTGCGCGCAGTGAAATCATAAAACATCTGACTGATATAAAAAGGATAAGTGCAACAACCAGACATGCACCCACAAAGCCAAATTCCTCGCCGATGACCGTAAAGATAAAGTCCGTCTGCGACTCGGAAATAAATCCGCCGTTCAGAACCGAGCTGATCTCATTGGTGTTGTAGCCCTTGCCGTAAAGCTGCCCCGAGCCGATTGCCATCATCGAGTTGAGCGTCTGATAGGCTTCGGAATTGGCATAATCCTCCGGATGAAGCTAGGCCAGGATCCTTCGCTGCTGATAATCGTGCAGAATACTGCTCTCGCCCTGGATCGCGTTATAGATTATAAATATTGCCAGTGGAATTGAAGTTCCGAGAACCGCCACAACAATTTTAATATTTATACCTGCTACGAATATAATAGATGCAAAAATTATCATCATCATAATGCAGGTTGAAAGATCAGGCTGCGAGGCAACCAGCCCCAGAGGCACTGCCAAAAGAAGCAGACAAATAACGATAAAGCCGAAATTCCTGACTCTATCCTTATATTTCATAATAAACTGAGCAAAAAATAAAATCAATAATAATTTAGCCGATTCCGAGGGCTGAAACGTAAGCCCGAAGAGGTTTATCCACCTCTGCGCTCCATTGACACTACTGCCAAGCGGGGACAGCACCAGCGCGAGCATAACTATATTGGCAATATAGCCCAGGATATAGAGCTTTAGCAGAAAATTGTAGTCAAGAACAGAGACAAACACCATGAGCCCAATACCCAGACCCATACCGAATATCTGCTTCGAACTAGAGCCCGGGTCTGCGGAGCCTATGGCCATGATCCCGATAACGGTCAGTGATATTACCATCGCCACAAGGGCTATGTCATAATCTATCAGTTTATATTTCTTTAAATATTCCATCTTTTTCCTTAATCCGCGTTGGTTGCTCCGTCCTGAAGAGTCTGCGCTGTTCCTGAGATGATTTCGTCCTCATCCCTGAGTTCAAAATAATACGAGAGAGCTTCCTTGGTGATCTGAGCCGCGTAGCTTGATGTATATCCGTAGGCGATCCTTGTTGCAATTGCAATCTCCGGTCTTTCATACGGCGCATAGCAGACAAAGAGCGAGTGGTTTGGCCTGCTGACAGACTCCTGTGCCGTTCCGGTCTTGCCGGCAACAGCTACTCCGAGATTTGCGTAATAGGACTTGTCCTGTACAACCTGTCTCATACCGGTGTGGATCGCGTTCCAGTAGGATGAAGGCATATCGATCGTATTTCTGATCTTTGCACTGTAGTCCTCCAAAAGGTTTCCGTTTGAGTCTGTCGCCTTATCTATGAGCGTCAGGTTATAACAGATACCGCTGTTTGCAACAGTTGTCACATACCTTGCAAGAGCCACGGTCGTATATGAGTGTGTGCCCTGACCGATCGCTGAACGGACTGCGTCCTGATTGGAAACAGAGGGGTCAGTCTCTACTATCTCGATGCCTGATTTCTCGGTGAGGCCGTACATATCCGCGTAGGTTTTAAGCTTTTCAAGACCGGTATCTGCCACATATGTGTTTCCGACCAGTCCCAGTCTCCAGCCAACCTCATAGAAAAATACGTTGCAGGAATTTCTAATACCGCCTGTCACATTTAAGCCCCCGTGGCCACTCGGTGATATCCAGCACTTGGGCCCCGGATTCAGTTTGTCAAACCTTCCGCCGCAGTAGATCACGGAATCTGTGGTGATAACCCCCTCAGAGAGTCCTGCAGTTGCCGATACCATCTTGAAGGTAGAACCGGGAGCAGTTCTCTGCTGCGTCGCATAATTGTACAGAGGATTGGACTTGTCACTACGTAGCTTTGCATAATATGCTGCATCTACTCCGTTTGCCATGAGGTTATTATCATACCCCGGATAAGAGACAAGAGCCAGAACGTCACCTGAATTAACATCTGTTACGACCATCGAGCCCGTGCAGGGGTCGAGCGCCAGCTGTGCAGGTGTGATATCGAGGTTCGATATCCTGTTTATCATAAATGTGTAGGACGACTCTCCTCCTCTCTCAAAGAGTGAGCGCTCCTCCTCATCCACATTTACAGCTCCCTGCTCCAGGAGAGCTTTGCAGACCTGTGCTCCTGAGATATATCCGTCCAGAAGCAGGTACTTGTAAAGCCTTGTCTGAAAATCAAAATCCTCTGATAGCGATTCCTCAACAACGTCTACTATCTGGTTGAAAATTTCCTCCGAATCCGCGTACTGATTCTCAATACTGAGCTTTGAAACATCTATCCAGTTCATGGCAATCGCATACCTCAGGTACTCGGAGAGAGAAATGGTCTCATCCTTGGTCCATGCGATATACACAGAGTCCTCCCTGTCAACGAGCGATGAGTCCAGGATACCTTCAGAATAAAGCATAGATGCGATGTGGCTCATATACCACTGATATTCCCTGGTGAGATTCTCATATGGCGTCTTTTTGTCCGTAAGTTCAGACCGTATCTCGGCTATCACAGTGCTGTTCTTTGACAGAAACTGCTCGTAGATGGCCCTCTCCGTCTCCTTTGCGCCGCTCTCGGCAAAGTGCCTGATGTCGAGGATATCGTTGTCAAAAACAGCAAAGTACACGTCATAGATTGGGATAACGATATTGCTTGAGCTCGATGTCGAAGAAAATGTGTAGCTCTTTACATTCTGTATCTTGGAGACAAGAATTCCCGCAAGGGACTGCTCAATTATGTTATAGCAGGCTTCCGTCAGGTCCTTGTCGATAGTCAGGTACACATCGTTTCCCGCAACAGAGTCCACATAGTTGCTGGTCTCAATGACCTGACCGGTGTTATCGACGTACACGGTCTCAGACCCCTTTGTCCCCTGCAGAACGCTCTCCATGGCCTGCTCAATACCTGATTTTCCGACAGTATCATTCATGCCGTAGCTTGGGTTTTGCTGGATCAGTTCAGCGAGCTCATCCTCTGAAATCTTGCCCGTATATCCCAGAAGCTGAGAGAAATAATAAGAATCGACATACTTTCTAGCAGTGCTCTCCTCGATCGACACGCCCTCTAAAACGTCAGCATTTTCCATGACATCTGCAACGGTCTGCTCGCTGACGTCAGAGGCAACGGTGGTGTCAATGTACTTCTGGTAGCTGTTCTGGTTCATGTTGTATCTGATGTTCAGGATCTTTAAGGCCTTTTTTTTGGTGTAGCCCTTCCTGACAATAAACTCGGACGATGAGTCCTCAGGATCCTCATTTTCACCTATCCTGAAGGTTTTGCAGAGGTCATCCACAACTTCATCGGCGGTCTTGGTCTTCTCCTCGTACTTGAGGTCGTTTACAGAGCTGTGCCCGTATACGTCCGCAAGAAAGCGCAGAAGCTGATTTCCCTCAACCGTAAACTCGTAGTTTCCGCTGTCATTTACGATTATCTTAAAGTCCTGATCGACGCTGTCGCCGTTTTTCTCGATTATGTCGATAAGCGCTTCAAGAGTGGTGTTTATCGCCTTGTTCTTGCCTGAGCCCGACTTGTAGACGTCCTCAATTGTCACGGAATTGGCCAGCTCATTGTAGGCAAGAAGATTCCCGTTCCGGTCATAGATATTACCTCTTGCCGCATAAATGGTCTTCTCCTTCTTGATCTTGAGTTTGAAGGAATCAAGGTAGTACTCACCATTAATTATCTGCAGAAAAAAGAGCCTGTACACTAAAATGCATGACAGGGCAATGAGAACAGCACTTACAACTACAGCTCTCGATGTTATGAACTTTTTAAATTCCTCTTTAAAAATGTCAAACAAACTTTTTAGCGCTCCTTAACTCTCTCTCATCGATAAGATTATTGACCCGGAGTATAAACGGGTAGTAAAAAATCGCGATGATCGCGGTGTAGACCACCTCCGGCACGATGATGGCCGTCATGTAATAGCCTATGTCAAACTTGGTCCTGAATAGAAACATGAGGACATAGCAGATAAATCCGAAAATAAAATCTCCCAAAGAGATGAGAAATATAGGTATCGCAAGGTTCTGGGTAAAAAACATGTCATGGAGTTTGCCGAAGACATACCCTATATACATGTAGATAAGCGCAAAGAACCCGATATAGGTGCCGAAGAAAATGTCAACCAACAGGCCGCTGAAAAAACCTATCACAAGTCCCGGTTTCTCCCCTTTTATGAATGCCGTTGAGATCATGAAGATCATGAGAAGGTTCGGAGTTACTCCGCCAAAATCCAGCACCCGAAATACCGTGGTCTGAAGGATAAAAGAGACAATCATAAATATGAAGTTCACAATAAATCTCAGAAAATTCATAAAGTATCAGTCTCCTCTATAAACACATGTTTGTATCTGACAATGCCCGGTCGGATACGGGGGCCGTAACCGCCTGCACAACAGGCGCTAACGGTCCCCGGCTCCAATATTCTTTTTGAGATCAAGCAGTACAAGTACCTCGTTCATGTGCTCAAAATCAACTGCAGGGGTTAGCCTTCCCGACTTTGTCAGGTTGTTGGAGTCATCGTCAATCGTCGATATATATCCGATCAGGATCCCCGGCAGGTACTTGTCACTGATATTGGAGGTTACGATCTTATCTCCTATCCTGACCTTGTCAGCGTCATCGACGAGCTTGGAAAAGCTAAGATACCCCTGCCTGTACAGCTCAAGGTCTCCTGAGACAATAAGGTTATCTGAGGATGAGAGCACCATTCCGCTCACAGATGCGTTGTCCGCAATGATTGACTGAACCTTGGCCCAGTCGGGGCCAACATCCGTAACTCTCCCTACAAGTCCTCCGCCAGCAATGACATTCATATCAATTGCAATTCCTTCATCGGTACCCTTGTCTATCACAAAGGAGTGATACCAGTTTCCGGCGTCCTTACCTATGATTCTTGCGCCGGTCTTTTTGTAATCCTCGTACTGGGCATCCAGCTCGTAGAGATTTCTAAGCTCAGTAAGCTCATACTTCTCCTGCTCGAGATTGGTGTTTGCTATTGTGAGCTCATCTATCTGCTGCTTTAATCTCTCATTTTCATCGATAAGCTTTGTGATTGACGTTAGCTTTTCTGTGGTGTTCTCAAGAAAGGATCCGACAGCCGTTATCCCCTTTTGGAACGGCACGACAAAAACACCGGCAAAGGTGTTTAACGGGCCGGTGAATATATTCGTGTTGAAGGTGATCACGATCATCCCAACACAAAGAACTGTTAAAATAAAGAGGAGATATTTACTTGGAAGCGTAAATTCTTCTCCTCTTCTTCTGATAACGGGACTCATTTATCTATCCTCTTCAATTCCATACGCAAGAGGTTTGTATTGGTCTTCCCTGATGATCTTGGCAAGACCCATAGCAACAGAACCAACAGGATTTTCTGCAATGTTGACATTGAGGCCTACGCCGTTTGAAAGTCTCTGAGCAAGGTGGACAACCTGTGAAGCACCACCTGTTAAATAGATACCGTTCTTGAAGATATCTGCCGATAGCTCCGGAGGAGTCTTCTCAAGCGCAGCCTTGATGTTGTCAAGTATAACGTCAAAGTTCTCGATAAGTGACTGATTTATGAGATCTGTGGGAATCTGTCTCTCTACAGGAAGTCCGGTAACGATATCTCTTCCGTAGACAACTGCATCCTTCCCCTCTTTTTCGAGCTCTTTCAGAGAAATCTTGACAGTCTCTGATGACTTCTCTCCGATGAGAAGGCCAAACTCCTTGCGGATAACGTTTCTGATAGACTCGTCGAACTTCTTGCCTCCGACCTTTATGAGCTTGCTGACAACGATGCCGCGAAGAGACAGAATTGAAATCTCGGTTGTGTCATATCCTACATCGACAACGAGTACACCCTGTGAGTTCATGACATCCACATTCATTCCAAGACCGTCAGCGAGCGGCTTTTTGACCATCATGATCTTCTTGGCCTTGATGCCTGCATCATTTATAAGATCGTGGAAAGCTCTTCTCTCCACATCAGTAACATCCTTGGGAACTGCGATATACACTTCGCAGGGCTTTACCGAGCCCTTCATCTGATCAGTGATAAAGAGCTTGATAAGCGTCTCCATGTGCTCAATATCAGCTATAACACCGCTGTTAAGAGGATATGAAATGCTGATCCTGTCGGGTGCCTTCTCGTACATCTCGTATGCAGAATTGCCATAGGCAAAGACACTAACCTTGTTCTCTATGGCGATCATGTTCTTTTCTACTGTCAGTCCATCTTCATCTCTATTGTAAATCTTGATGTTGCTGGTACCAAGATCTATTCCGAATATATTAGCCAAAGCAGCCTCCTTTTTAAGACAAATGTCGCAAGTCGTCTAATCTTTACTATAACACAACAAGCCCTCTATCTACAAGCTTTTGCAAAGTTTTAAGTATTCCGAATTTGGCGTGAGGAAAGGTCAGTCCCCCCTGGAAAAATACTGTGTAGGGCTCCTTTATCGGACCGTCAGCTGACAGTTCTATGGAAGAGCCCGATACAAAGGCTCCCGCAGCCATTATCACCTGCGCGTCGTACCCGGGCATATCCCAGGGCTTGGGCGTTACAAAGCTGTCTACAGGTGCCGCCTCCTGCACTCCCTCGCAGAAAGCAATTACGCCTTCGCTCTTTCCAAACGTAACTGCCTGTATGATGTCGAAGCGCTCCTCTGTAGCTGAAGGATGCACCGAAAATCCCAGTTTTTCGTAGATATTTGCGGCAAATACAGCGCCCTTTAGCGCAGAAGCTGTCACAGTCGGAGCGAGGAACAGTCCCTGATAGAACTGTGGAAGTATTCCGAGTGAAGCTCCAACCTCCTTGCCAAGTCCCGGAGATGTCAGTCTGTATGCCGCGTTCTCAACGCAGGCTTTTTTCCCTGCGATGTAGCCTCCTATCGGGGCAAGTCCGCCGCCGGGGTTCTTGATAAGTGATCCCACAACCATGTCGGCGCCAAGATCTGTGGGCTCTATTGTCTCAACAAACTCGCCGTAGCAGTTGTCCACCATGCATATCACATCGCTTCTGATGTCCTTTATGAACTTAATAAGTTCCCCTATCCTCTCAACAGACAGGGTGGGCCTTGTCTGGTAGCCCTTGGACCTCTGAATGGTGGCAAGACGGATATTGGGATTATCCAAAAGGGTCTTTTTTATGCCGTCGAAGTCAAAACTACCGTCGGGGAGAAGGTCAACCTGAGTGTAGGTTATCCCGTATTCTGCAAGTGAGCCCTTTGAGGGCCTTATGCCAATAACCTCTTCCAATGTGTCGTACGGCTTTCCTACCGGTGAAAAGAGCATGTCGCCGGGGCGCAGGTTACTCATAAGAGAAAGCGCAAGGGCGTGGGTCCCGCAGGTTATCTGTGGCCTCACAAGGGCATCCTCTGTGTGAAAGATCGAAGCATAGACTTTTTCGAGCTTGTCTCTTCCGATGTCGTTGTAGCCGTAGCCCGTTGTCCCGAGAAGGCATGCCTCAGAGACCTGATTTTCCTGCATCGCCTTTAAGACCTTCATCTGGTTGTATTCGGCGGTTTCATCAATTCTCTGAAATCTATCCTTTAAGCTGTTTAATATCTCATCTCCGAATGAAAAAACCTCATCGGAGATTCCCATTTCCTTATAAATATTTGTCTTCATAAATCCTCATTATCTCTTTCAGTGTTTTTTCGTCATCGCCTAAAAAGGCTTTTTGGTCTATCCAGGTCACATCCTTCTCTCTCTTAAACCATGTCAGCTGCCTCTTGGCAAAGTGACGCGTGTTTCTCTTAATGAGATAGACTGCCCTTTCAAGATCGTACTCGCCGTCAAGGTAGCCTATGACCTCCCTGTAGCCGAGGCCCTGCATAGAGGTTGCGCTCCTGTCAATGTTCATATCAAGAAGCGTCTTTACTTCTCTCACAAGCCCCTCTTTTATCATCTGATCAACCCTCGTCTCTATCCTCTTGTAGATAAGGTTTCTGTCATCGGTGAGCACAAAATAGATAAAATCATAAGCTGAAGCTTTTGCGCGCTGCTCTTTGTTGTGCTCTGATATCGGCCGCTTTGTCTTTTGGTAGTACTCAAGGGCTCGTATCACGCGCTTAGAGTTGTTCTCATGTATTAAAAGAGCCGACTCGGGGTCGATCCTCTTAAGCTCTTCAAAAAGAGCATGAGCCTCTCCCTGTCTTACTCTTTCCTCAAGCTCACGCCTGTAGGTGTCATCCTCATCCGTCTCGGTAAAGTCAATGTCGTAGATAACTGCCTGAATGTAAAAGCCTGTCCCGCCGACAATAATGGGGACTTTTCCGCGGGATGAAATATCATGAATCGCCTTCCTTGCAAGCTTCTGGAAGGTAAAGACGTTAAAGTCCTCGTGCGGGTCAAGAAAATCGATCAGATGATGGGGAACACCGTCCATCTTTTCGGGCGTTATCTTATCAGTTCCGATGTCCATGTATTTATACACCTGCATAGAATCAGCGGAGATGATCTCTCCGCCGATTTTCTTTGCAAGCTCTATTGACAGTTTTGTCTTGCCCACAGCAGTTGGGCCTGTTAAAACTATGAGTCTGTTCTTATCCATCACTCAACAACTCTCTTAAATTTCTTGTCCAGTTCATACTTCGTCATGGAGATTATCGTAGGTCTCCCATGAGGACAGTTGTACGGATTATCAAGTGTCAGAAGCTCATCCAGAAGAGCTTCCATCTCGAGGGTAGTCATATTGGTATTGCCCTTTACTGACGCCTTGCACGCCATTGAGGCAATCTTGTAATTGATCACATCAGGTGTTCTGTCGAGGCTTGTCTCGTGTGACAATTCATCCAGGATCTCGATAAACATATCCTTTTCCGAGTCGCACCCGAAAAGATCAATCGGAATAGCTCTCATGGCATACTCTCTGCCGCCGAAATTTTCAATATTAAATCCCAGTTTTTCAAAATACTGCCTGTAGTTTAAAAAAAGCTCCTCCTCTGCGCTTGTCAGAGCGACTATGACGGGGGGATTTACCATCTGCGAGAGCATCTCACCTGATTTAAATCTCTTTATCATGCGCTCATAGTTAACCTTCTCGTGAGCAGCGTGCTGGTCAACAAGGAGCATCTTGTCCTTGTAGGCAATTATCCAGTAGGTAGCGAAGACCTGGCCGAGGATCTCGTAGTCCTTTACGTTCTCCTTTGTGAGAACCTTCTCATCAAAGAGGTTCAGCTGCACAGGCTTCTCAACCACAACAGTCTCCTCGGATTTGATGATGGGATTTATCCTTTCGCTTTTGTCTGCGCTCTTGCCGGACGTATCGCCGAATATCCTGGTCCACACGGCTGTTTTATTTGAGTCCTCTATTCTGATAGGCTCAGCCGCAACACCGAGGGCAAATACGGGCTCATCTTCATTGTTCCTGTTCTCCTCAAACCTGACCTTCTCAAAGGGCTGCGGGGCCTTCTGAGGAGTGGGTGTATCTGAAGCAGGCGAGCCTTTGGAAGGCTCATCTGAAGGGAATGAGTTTTTTTTGTCGTCAGTCTCACCCAAAAGTGCGTCCGGTATCATCTCGTGCTGCCTTAAGGTGTTCTCGACATTTACCCTGATGAACTCAGAGAGAGCTATCTGGTTGGTAAATCTGACTTCCAGCTTGGCGGGATGTACGTTGACATCGACATCCGACGGGTCAAGGCGAAGGTGCAGCACCGCAAACGGGAACTTGTGCATCATCAGGTACTGCTTGTACCCCTCCTCCAGGGCCTTGCTGATGACCTTGTCCTTTATATATCTTCCGTTGACAAAGAATATCTCGAAATTTCTGTTGGATCTGTTGAGCACGGGCTCTCCGAGATACCCCTCGAGTGTCACTCCGTTCTCAGTTACATTTATCGGTATCAGACTAACGGAAATGTCACGCCCGTAGATCTTGTAGATAATTTCCTTCAGATCCCCGTTTCCCGAGGTTGAAAATTTGTCATCCTTGTTGTTTATGTAGTGAAAAGAAACTGTCGGATTATCGAGGGCAAGGTGCTCCATGACGTCACCGACATAGCTCCCTTCTGTCTGGGGAGTCTTCAGGAACTTTTTCCTTGCCGGGGTGTTGTAAAAGAGATTTCTGACTATGAGGGTAGTGCCCTCTGGAGCTCCAATGTCGTCAAAAGCCGCCTCCTCGCCTCCGTTTATGCAGTACCTGCTCCCCACAAGCTCATCCTTCGTCTTGGTTATGAGGTCAACCTGGGCAACAGCTGATATGCTCGATAAGGCCTCACCGCGAAAGCCAAGTGAATGTATGGTGAAGAGGTCGGATATATCCTTGAGCTTACTGGTTGCATGTCTCTTAAAGGCCTTGCGGATCTGGCTCTTCTCAATTCCCGAGCCGTTGTCCGTGACCCTTATCATATCAATGCCCCCGCCCTTTATCTCGACAGTGATCGCACTTGCCCCGCTGTCAATAGCGTTCTCCACAAGCTCCTTGACGACGCTGGAGGGTCTCTCCACCACCTCTCCGGCAGCAATCTGGTCTATTGTGTTTTTATCAAGCTCATTGATAAATGCCATCAGTTTTTCCACCTGTTCTTTAGATCGCTCTGCAGCTTGTACAGAGTGTTGAGAGCATCCATGGGAGTCAGGGCCGTGATGTCGATCTCCTGAAGGCGCCGCAGTACATCCTCGTCCGTGACTGTGTCAAACAGAGACATCTGATCGATGTCGACTTCGTCGTAGTGCGTAACCTTACCCTTTTTGTCCCCTCTGTTGTCCCTTGCAATCGCCTGGACCTTGTCCGTGATATCGTTGTCGGTGAGCTCAGAGACGATCTCCTTGGCCCTGTCTATCACCATGTCGGGCACTCCCGCGAGCTTTGCAACCTGTATGCCGTAGCTCTTGTCGGCTCCGCCCTTTATGATTTTTCGAAGGAAAACGATGTCATCGCCGTTTTCCTTGACCGCTATGCAGTAGTTGTTGACGTTGTCCATCTTGCCCTCGAGCTCAGTCAGCTCGTGGTAATGGGTAGCAAAGAGCGTCTTGGCACCGAGTATCTTGCGGTTTGAGATGTGCTCCGTGACAGCCCAGGCTATGGCAAGACCGTCATAGGTCGAAGTTCCTCTGCCTATCTCATCGAGTATGAGAAGTGAGTCAGGGGTCGCGTTCCTCAATATATTTGCAACCTCATTCATCTCGACCATAAAGGTTGACTGACCGCTCCCCAGATCGTCGGATGCCCCGACTCTTGTAAAAATCCTGTCGACAACACAGATATCGGCTTCTTGTGCCGGAACAAAGCTTCCTATCTGGCTCATCAGGACTATGAGTGCAACCTGCCTCATATAGGTTGACTTTCCCGCCATGTTCGGCCCTGTTATTATCGATATGCAGTGCTTTTTGTTGTCGAGCAGTGTGTCATTGGATATGAACATATCCGAGGTGTCGAGCATCTGCTCAACGACGGGATGCCGCCCGTCCTTTATGCTGATGAGCCCTTTTTCGTTAAGTGTTGGCTTTACGTAGTGATTTCTCTCAGCGACATAGGCAAGGGATGCATATACATCCAAAAGAGCTATCGCCTTTGCCGTAGACTGTATCCTGTCTATCTCAAGAGCAATCGAGTCCCTTATCCTGCAAAACATCTCATACTCTAAGTTATTGAGCTTATCCTGCGCATTTAAGATGGTATCCTCGAGTTCTTTCAGCTTTGTGGTGGTATATCTCTCACAGTTGGTCAGCGTCTGCTTTCTTATGAAGTAGTCAGGCACCATGTCCTTGAAGGAATTGGTGACTTCAAAGGAATAGCCAAATACATTGCTGTACTTGATCCTCAGATTCTTGATGCCCGTCTTTTCGCGCTCCTCTTCCTCGAGCTGCGCAAGCCACTGCTTGCCGTTTGTCCCTGCCTCTCTGAAGTGGTCTATATCCTTGTCAAAGCCGTCCTTGATTATGCCGCTCTCCTTAATCGCAAGAGGCGGCTCCTCGACGATCGAGGCATCGATAAGGCCGCAGATGTCACTAAGAGGGTCAAGGGATGAGTAGATACTCTCAAGCCCGGCGTTTTCCTTCACATCTGAAAGAGCGGTTATGACAGCGGGTATCATTTTAATAGAGTTTCTGAATGCGAGAAGGTCCCTGGGGTTTGCCGTCTTAAAGATTATCCTTGACAGGAGCCTCTCAAGGTCGTAGACGGGATTTAAGTACTCCCTTATCTCCTCCCTTGTCACAACATTTTTTACCAGAGCCTGGACTGCATTCTGCCTGAGCTCTATCTCATTTTTATCGATAAGGGGCTGCTCTATGTAATTGCGCAGAAGCCTTGCTCCCATAGCAGTCCTGGTCTTGTCGAGGACCCACAGTAGTGTCCCCCTCTTCTGCTTGTCGCGCATCGTCTCCGATAGCTCAAGGTTTCGCCTCGTTGATGAGTCGAGGAGCATGTATTTGGATGTGAGGTAGGGATAAATATGAGTGATATTGCTGATATCAGACTTCTGCATATCGATGAGATACTGAAGCAGAGCCCCGCTCGATACCGTTCCGTTCGGAAAATCATCAATCCCGAGCGCTATGAGCGATGAGACCTTAAAGTGCTTCATGATAAGCTTCCTGCAGCGGTCATCATCAAAGTATTTCTCCTCGATGGAGCTGATAAATATGCCCTGCCTGCTCCTTAGCTCATCGAGGCCGACCCCTGAGAGCTCAAAGGCGTTGTTACAGATGATCTCTGTCGGTGAATACTTGCTGATCTCATCCACCACGGCGCGGAGCGAGTCAACCTCTGTCAGATAGTAGTCTCCGGTTGAGAGGTCCGCAACAGATATGCCTATACTGTCAGGTGAGTAAAAGATACTCATTATATAGTTGTTTTTGCCCTCGTCCATGGCCATGGTGTTGAGATTCGTGCCGGGTGTAACAACCCTTGTCACTTCTCTTTTTACAATGCCCTTTGCAAGCTTGGGATCCTCCATCTGCTCGCAGATAGCGACCTTGTACCCCTTCGAGATAAGTCTGTTCAGGTAAGTGTCCACAGCATGAAAAGGAACTCCGCACATCGGAGCCCTCTCTTCAAGTCCACAGGCCTTACCTGTCAGTGTCAGTTCCAGTTCTTTTGATACAACAAGTGCATCGTCAAAAAATATCTCGTAAAAATCTCCTAATCTGTAAAAGAGAATGCAGTCACCGTACTCCTTTTTGGTCTGTATGTAATGCTGCATCATGGGAGAAACTTTCTCTATTTCAATGTTATCTATCAGCGTGGTTTTTTCCACAAAACTATTCCCCTGTTCTAAAAAATATATGGTCCGATATTCACACCATCCTGCCCATGTAGTAGAAGCCGTGGCACTCATCCAGCCTCACATTGACAAAGCTCCCGATAAGGCTCTCATCTGCCTCAAAGTGGACGAGTGTGTTGTTTGACATTCTCCCCGTAAGGAGCCTCTCATCGTGGTCGTTCCGGCCCTCCACAAGGACCTCTTCAACTCTCCCGGAGAGCTTTAGAGCCTGTTCTTTTGCAGTGTCCTGGACCACCTTTAAGAGCCTGTCAAAATTCTCCTTAACCACATCCTCCGGGACCTGGTCCTCAAACCCTGCAGCGGGCGTACCTGTCCTCTTGGAGTAAATGAAGGTAAAGGCGTTGTCAAACGAAGCCTTCCTCACAACATCTATGGTGTCGTCAAGCATCTCACTCGTCTCCCCGGGAAAGCCCACGATGATATCCGTCGTTATCGCGACATCGGGGAGCTTTTTCCTTATTTTGTCCACAAGGGCAAGGTACTGCTCTTTTGTGTACTTCCTGTTCATTCGGCGAAGTATCTCATTGTTGCCGGCCTGGAGAGGAAGGTGGATATGTCTTGCAATCTTGGGATTTCTCTCAATGACATCTAAGAGCTCGTCGGAAAAGTCCTTGGGGTGCGGAGTCATGAACCTGACTCTCTTTATTCCGTCAACCTTGCATACCTCCTCAAGAAGAAGCGCAAAGCTGATCCTGTCAGGGTCATTATCTGCAAAGTCTAGCCCGTAGGAGTTTACGTTCTGACCAAGGAGCATTACCTCTTTTACTCCGTCTCCGGAGAGCTTTTCGCACTCTCTGATGATCTCCCTGGGAGAGCGGCTCCTCTCGCGTCCCCTGACATAGGGAACGATGCAGTAGGTGCAGAAGTTGTTGCAGCCGTACATGATATTCACACCGGATTTAAAGGAATATTTTCTCTTGACCGGAAGGTCCTCGACGATCTTGTCCGTATCCTTCCAGATATCGATGATCATTCTGTCAGACTCAAGTGTAGTGTTTAAAAGCTCCGCAAATTTATAGATATTGTGCGTGCCGAATATAAGATCAACAAATCTGTAGCTCTTTTGTATCTTCTCGACTGAAGAAGTCTCCTGCATCATACATCCGCAGATGGCGACCTTCATATGGGGGTTGTTTTTCTTTAAGTTTCCGAGCTGCCCGAGCCTGCCGTATACTCTCTGGTCCGCGTTATCCCTGACCGTGCAGGTGTTGTAGATGACAAAATCCGCATCCTCTGAGTCAGTCTCCTCATATCCCGCAAGAGAGAGGGTTGCCAGGAGCTTTTCGGAGTCCCTGGCGTTCATCTGGCACCCGAAGGTGACAACACAGGCTCTCATCTTTCTTCCGAGTTCTTTTTCAAGAGCAGTAACCTTTTCCTTGGCAAGCTCTATATATTTAAGAGCCCTTGAGCTCTCCTCGTCCTTAATATCATTTATATTGCTGTTGAGTATATTTCCATTCATCAAAAAACATTTTCCTTTTACTTGTAGGCATCTACGATTCCAAGGAGAATATCAACAGTCCGCCGCATCTCCTGAACTGAAGCGTATTCGTATTTGCCGTGGTAGTTGTAGCCTCCCGTGCAGAGGTTCGGGCATGGCAACCCCTTGTAGGACAGCGCCGCGCCGTCCGTGCCGCCCCTAATTGGCACATCGATAGGTGTTATTCCAAGATCTGTCATCGCCTTTTTGGCATTTTCAACAAGGTGCATGTGTGGACGGATCTTTTCAATCATATTGTAGTACTGGTCGCGAAGAGTTATCTCTACGGTTCCCTCTCCGTACTTCCTGTTAAGGAAATCTCCGGCAGCCTTGAACAGCTCCTTCTTTTCGTTAAAAAGCTCTTCGTTGTGGTCGCGGATTATATAGGTTGAAGTCGCGGATTCGGTAGTCCCCTTAATCTCCCCGAGGTGGAAAAAGCCCTCCCTCTTCTCGGTGTACATGGGATTCTGGAACACGGGAAGGAGCGCGTGAAACTCAAAAAGAATGAGGGATGCGTTTACCATCTTCATCTTGGCATCACCGGGATGCACCGAGCGCCCGTTTACCTTGACAATCCCCTCTGCGGCATTGAAGTTCTCATACTCAAGCTCTCCGAGCTTACCTCCGTCAACGGTATAGGCGTACTTTGCGCCGAACCTCTCGATATCAAAAAACGCGGTTCCCTCGCCGATCTCCTCATCAGGAGTAAAGGCAATCTCAATCTCGCCGTGCCTGATGTCCGGATTCTTTAAAAGGATCTCCGCCATCGTCATGATCTCTGCGACTCCTGCCTTGTCATCTGCTCCAAGCAGCGTCGTCCCGTCAGTTACGATAAGGTCCTCGCCGATGTGGTTTTTAAGCTCCGGGAAATCTACGGGCGATAACACTACCTTACTGTCTGAAGATAAAACTATGTCTCCGCCGTCGTAGTTTTCTACGATCCCGGGCTTTACATCCTTGCCCGATACCTCGTCCGAGGTGTCCATATGTGAAATAAATCCGATTGCAGGCGCATCTTCATTTCCGCTGTTTGCAGGAATCCTTGCATAGACGTAGCAGTGCTCAGAATCGTAGAATATGTCACTCGCTCCGATTTCAATGAGCTCATCTCTAAGGAGCTTTGCGAGGTCGTGCTGCTTCATGGTCGAGGGCGAGGTTCCCGTAGAGGAGTCCGACTGCGTATCAACCTTTACATATCTCAAAAATTTCTCTATTACATCAGCTTTTTCCATTTTTTTTTCCTTTTGTGCTTCTCCTTGCAGGTATTTCACGCGCCTTTAGCTTTTTATCAGGAGTTTTATTTTCGCCCTCCTTCTTTGCCGGGCGGCTCACATAGATCCTGACCGACCTGTCGGCCATGAGCTCTGTGAAAACCTCTGTCTCATTGTTTTCCCTGAGCCTTGGGCGCAGAACTTCTATCCTGATATCTCTGGGGTCCGTGTCCTTTAAAAGCTCCCACTTAAGGCCGTCGGGAAGCTTGGGAAGAGCCAGTGCCTGGCTGGTCCAGTGCATGTTGAAGGTCACATATATGAAGGGTTCATCCTTTTCATAAAGGCCGCAGAACAGCATTCCAAGAAGGTGGCTTTGGCCCGTCAGATCAGGTCTCCATGCTTCCTTCCCATGACAGGAAAAATCGGGGTATCCGCAGGAAATATGGTCCATGAGTTTAAACGACTCCTTCTCATGGAGAATCCTGTGGCTGAATCTGAACCCTGAAAGGAATCTGACATATTCCAAAATATCCGGATTTCTCTCCATAGCCTTCCAGTCGACCCAGCCTGTCTCATTGTCCTGACAGTACGGGTTGTTGTTGCCGCCCTGGCTGTTTCCGAACTCGTCGCCGCTGAATATCATGGGCGTACCCTGTGCCAAAAAGAGCATGGTGAGCGCATTTTTGATCTGCTTGTTGCGGAGGGTCAGAATGTCGTGCTTGCGGGTCCTGCCCTCAATTCCGCAGTTCCAGCTCAGGTTATTGTCTGATCCGTCCTTGTTGTTCTCGCCGTTCTCCTCATTGTGCTTGTGCTCGTAGCTGACAAGGTCCATCAGCCTGAAGCCCTCGTAGTTGCACAGGTAATTTATTATACCGTGGTCAGAGCTGTTGCTGGTCATGCTCTTTAAGAAATCCTGGGCAGTGTTGTCATCGCTCTTTAAAAAGCGCCTCACATTGAAGAGAAACGCATCGTTATAATCGGCAAAGCGCCTCTCAGCCGGGATCCTGCCCTTATATATACTTCCGTAGTCAAGCCACTCGTACCAGATCTTGACGTCCGTAAAAAGCGGCTCATCCGTGACCAGCCTGTGGGGTATGATGCTGCCCTTTAAGTGGAAGCCGTCCACGTGGTAGGTGCATCTCCAGAATCTCAGGGCATCTATGATAAGAGTCCCGTTCTCATCATCGTCAAAGTAGAACTGCATGATGACTTCGATGCCATTTTCATGCATGGTCTTAACAAATCTCTTGAACTCGTTCTCTGCATCAAACGGATTCTCGCAGTAGGCTGTCCTCGGCGCGAAATAATAGCCCTTCTTGTAGCCCCAGTAGTTCAGGCGAAGACTCCTGGCATTTTTGCTGGATATGCTCCCGTCCTTGGAAAAGATCTGCCTGCCTCCGTTATTCGGAGCACTTATGCTCCTTCTGTCTGACTTTTTGTAGAGGTCCTCGACCTCGTTCATCTCATAGGCCGGCATCAGCTCAACAGCCGTAACACCAAGGGACTTAAGGTATGGGATCTTCTCAATGATCCCTGAAAAAGTGCCTCGCTTTGAAGCCTCAACCTGGCTCGAGGGACTCTTTGTAAAGCCTCTCACATGCAGAAGGTATATTAAAGAATCCTCATAGGGAGTCTGCAAAGATACGTCTCCTCCCCAGTCAAAGATGTGGCTGCTCGTCTTAAAATCAGCCTTGTTGTCGAGCTTGGCCCTTATCTCCGAGTCAGGTACATCCTTGCCGAAAACTTCGAGTCCATGTATATGCTTTGCGTAAGGGTCACAAAAACACTCATCATCTGCATAGTAGTTGTAGGATTCGTAGCGTGCAATATTGTCAATGCCGCTTATCCTCGCCGAGTATATCGCACCTCTTTTTAGCGAAACAGGAAGCTCAATCTTAAGAGGCGAAGCCCCCGCATCACTCTCCCCGGGATACAGCGTTATCCCGCATTTTTGAGCATCAGAAAAGACCGCCCTGACCACAAGACTTCTGTCATAGTCAATATAGCAGCCAAGCGGATATGGTTTTTCTTTGCAGATGCATAAGTTTTCTGTCATTTTCTACCTGATTTCTTAGTTCCCTGGTCTTATATCATCTCTCGTTTCAGGTACTACCGTTCAATTACTGAACAATAACCATTAGTCATTACATTTTATCACATTTACCTTCAATATGCATCAATTATGCTTAGAATTGTGGTTACGGTCTCGCTTAGCGAGGCTTTTTCGAGCTTAGCGATACGGATGCCACAATTCTTAGCGAGGTTTTTTCGAGCTTAGAATTGTGGTACAATGGAAAAAAGCAAGAAAAGGAGATTTTTATGGATTTTTCTAAGAATGCCATCGAAATGAACACCAGGATTGAAAACGGAGAGCAGGGCAATGTCGAGCTTGAGCTCGATATCGAGGGAAAAGAGCAGATTGTAAACTGTGCTCCGATGATTGTTCTGACCGTAGATTCCAAGGATTATATTGTTCTTCTCCCCCTCGATGAGAACGGACAGAACAACGACGGCAACGTGTGGTTCTACGAATTTATCTGGCCGGATACAGACAAGGAGCCTGAGCTCGGCTACATCTCAGATGACGATGAGTACGAGGCGGTAGCCGATGCCTTTGACGAGTACCTCGACGATGCCGAGTTTGACGAGCTCGTTGAACTTCCGGAAGAAGGCTCTGAGGATGTCTGATTTATCTCCCCATAGGTCTCATCCCAGAGATTCTTTACAGGTCTTAGAAATCTTGTAGGCAGCATTGGATTTTCTTTGCTGCCTGTTATATATGACATTATGAGCGCCCGCCTTGCCCTTGTCATGGCGACATAGAGCATCCGGCGCTCTTCTTCTGTCTCTTCCAAAGTCACAGCGCTCCTTGACGGAATAATTCCCTCGTTTAAGTCAGGTATCCAGACGGTGTCAAACTCAAGCCCTTTTGATGCGTGCATGGTGAGCAGCCTTACAAAGGGGCCGTCGCACACATTTTTCTTTGAGGGAGTCTTACTCATCTTCTCCCTCTCCTTTTTGGCAAGCTCCAAAAGCTCCCTGTTAGTCCTGCATTTTGATGCCATCGCTTTCAGGATTTCAAAGTTCTCTCTGCTGTTTGGATACATTTTATCAAGCTCAAGCATCTTTTGAACAAAGCTCACCGACAGTGACGGCCTAAGGTGTGATAGCGTATTTATAAGCGTGAAGAACTTTTTTACTTCCTTTTGTCTGTCCCTGTTTCCCCTATAAAAATTAAGTATATCAGCCTCGTTTACCGTATCCTTAAAAGCGCTCTCCCTCGAGATGTAGCGCTGCGGCGTATTTATTATTTTCAGGAAATCACTCCTCTTCCTTCCGCCGTCAGCAAAAGACAGGTATAAAAGGCACAGCTCCACAGCTTTATCGTCTAAGTAGTTTTTTTGGGTGCCTGATAGATTACTCATTATCCCCTCGCTCTCAAGAAGCGCAGCAAGAGCTTTTGCCTCGGAATTTGTCCTGAACAGGACCGCTATATCAGAGAGCCTGTCCATGTTTTTTCCAAGGAAAAAAGCTATCGCCCTGTTCTGCCTTGCCCTGCTTTCATAGCGCCTCACATACACATTTCCGTATCCGTCCTCTTTGGATGAGTGTATGTCCTTTTTAAACCTCACGGTATTTACATCTATCACCTTAAGAGACGCGTCAAGTATGCTCCTATCGCACCTGTAGTTGGTGTCAAGGACAATGAGAACCGGATTGTTTTCCTTAAAGTCCTCCATGAACCTCAGCATTATACCAGGGTCAGAGCCTCGAAAGCCGTATATCGACTGATCGTCATCACCCACAGCAAAAATGTTCTTTCGATCCCCTAAAAGGAGCCTCACAACATCATACTGCACGGGATTTATGTCCTGGTACTCATCGATCAAAATGTACTTAAACCTCTCCTGCCAGAACTTTTGCTCATTTTCGTTCTCTAAGAGAACCTCCCGGCATCTTGACAGCATATCGTCAAAGTCGATCTTCCCAAAGCCCTTGAGCTCTTTGTTGTACCTCTCGTACACATATTTAAAGAGGTCCGCCTGCATGATAGTCTCATGGCACATCTCAGGGACAAGGCTGCAGTTCTTTATCCTGGATATCTCTGAGATTATGTCCGGTATCCTTGAAACGGCATCATCGTATTTATCGCTCGTCAAAGCGCCGTCTGCCTTTAAGGTTGTGATGGCATCCTTAATGATATTGTATTTGAATCTGTCATCTGCTATCTCTATCGGGGTTTCTTTGCCGGAAACGCTGTGCTTGATAATCTGATAAAAGATGGAATGAAATGTTCCAAAAGAAACTTCCGGATATGAATTATCCGTGATCTTTAAAAATCTTACCTGCATCTCAATGGCTGCAGCTTTGGTAAAGGTGATGACCAGTATCGCATCAGGGGACGCGCCCTCATTTTCAATAAGGCGCCTTGTCCTCTCGACAATGACCTTGGTCTTCCCGCTCCCGGGCCCCGCCAGCACCATGGCGGGACCGTCTACATGGCATATAGCCTTTATCTGAGCGGAATTTGGTAAAAAGCCATCACCTGAAAGTTTATTATTTTTCAAGTAACTCAATTCCTTTTTTTATTCTTTGTATTGTCTCTTCTTTGCCGAGAACCTCCATGGCCTCTGTCGCGCCGCAGGGAGTCATCTCTTTTCCTGTGACTGCAATCCTGACAGGCCACAGGACATATCCGTTCTTGTAGCCGCTGCCCTTGATATAGTCTGAAAGCAGTGCAAAGAGAGAGTCGTTTGTATAGTCTTCATGTTTTTCAAGAAGAGGAAGGACCTCTTTTAAGACCTTTAAGGATGACTCCTTGTCAGTCTTCATCTTCTTGTGGCAGTAGATGTCTGTGTTGTACTCTGGAAGAGCCTCAAAGAAATCTACCATCTCCGGGATGTCGGGCCAGATCTCAATCCTGGTCTTTACCATTTTGGCAATCTTCCTAAGGTCAAGAGGCTTTGTAATGGTTTTCTTTAAATAGCTCTCAGCCTGTGCATAGAACGCATCGTCATCCATCTTCTTAAGGTACTCGCCGTTCATCCATTTGAGCTTGGTGTAGTCGAAGACCGCAGGCGACTTGTTGATCCTTCTGTAGTCAAACTTCCGGACAAGCTCCTCAAGACTCATGATCTCGGTGTTGTCATCCGGCGACCATCCAAGAAGTGCAACAAAGTTGACAACTGCCTCGGGAACAAAGCCCTGCTCGATAAGGTCCTCAAAGGATGAGTGCCCCGACCTCTTCGATAGCTTGTGATGCTCCTCGTCGGTTATCAGCGGGCAGTGAATGTACTTCGGCACTTCCCAGCCAAAGGCGTCATAGAGCCTGTTGTACTTGGGCGATGAAGAGATGTACTCATTTCCCCTGACGACATGGGTAATACCCATGAGGTGGTCATCAACAACGTTCGCAAAGTTGTATGTGGGATATCCGTCTGACTTGATGAGTATCATGTCATCGAGTTCCTTGTTCTCAACACTTACGTCGCCGTAGAGCTCATCGTGGAAGGTTGTGGTGCCCTCTGTGGGATTGTTCTGTCTTATAACGAAGGGCTTTCCCTCAGCGAGATTTTTTTCGATCTCTTCTTTGCCAAGGTGGAGGCAGTGCTTGTCGTAGACGCTGATCTCCTTGACCTCGTCGTCTACCTCTATCTTCTGAACAAGGCTCTTAAGTCTCTCCTCGTCGCAGAAGCAGTAATAGGCCTGACCCTTGTCGATCAGCTCTTTGGCGTACTTCATGTATATTCCGGCCTTCTGCCTCTCGCTCTGAACATAGGGGCCGACATCTCCGCCGATATCGGGACCCTCGTCGTGAATAAGTCCCGTCTCCTTAAGGGTGTTGTAGATTATCTCCGTTGCGCCCTCAACATAGCGCTCCTGATCTGTGTCCTCAATCCTGAGAATATAGTCGCCGCCCTCATGCTTGGAAATAAGATATGCATAAAGAGCTGTCCTTAAATTGCCAACATGCATACGACCTGTTGGACTTGGTGCGTATCTGGTACGAATCTTAACCATTGTTTGCTCCTCTTGTTTTATCTGGTTCCCGTGGAACCGAAACCGCCTCTGTCCTGCCCATCAAGGTGGTCAGTCTCCTCAAAGATGATCGAAGGCTGATTCTCCATTATCCTGAACTGGCAGATGCGGTCGTTAAAGCTGATGTGGGTATCACGCATGGCGATGACCGGAACGAACCACTGGTCATTGTCACCGCAATAGGAGTGATCGATAACGCCCATGTGATTGGCCTGTATGATCCCGAAGTTCTTGTAGGTTGAGCTTCTGGGAACAACATGGGCCTCATACCCCTCTGGTATCTCCATCGCGACACCGAGCGGTATCAGATGGAACTCGCCCTCTTTAAGATCAACATCCTCGGCACTCCTTAGATCGATCCAGTCGGATTTGCCACCTACGTACTCAAGTTTTATAAGATCGTCGTTAAAGTACCTGATCCTGATCTTCTTTTCCATTCTGTCCTCCAAGAACTCATATTACCTGTCTGCCTAATAAGTACTGACGAATATACATGATACCACAATTTTCACAAAGGTCAAAGAATTTAAGAAATCGAGTTAACTTTATAGTCCTTTTCCTCAACAGCCTTCTTGAGGTCGTCGTCCGAAACGCCCTCAGAAAGTGTGACAACTGCTGTTCCTTTCTCGTGGCTGACTTCTGCGGCAGATACCCCGTCAAGAGCCTCAAGCGCTTTTTTAACGGTTGCCTCACAGTGAGCGCACATCATTCCCTCGATATTCATTGTCTTTGTCGCCATTTTTGTTTCCTTCCTTTCATGGTTATTTATTAACTCTCCACTGACAGCGCCTTTTATAGGAGTGTCTTTTGAGCTGTCGTGGATATTTACAAGGTTGAGCCTGAGCGCATTCGTCACAACAAAGAAGCTCGACAGACTCATTGCCGCAGCGCCGAACATGGGATTCAGCGTCAGACCGAATGCATGGATGTAGGCTCCTGCAGCTAGCGGGATTCCGATAACATTGTAAAAGAACGCCCAGAACAGATTCTGGTGGATGTTTCTGAGGGTAGCTCTTGACAGCCTGATGGCACCCGAAACATCCTTAAGCGAGTTCTTTAAGAGCACTACGTCCGCGGCGTCTATCGCCACATCGGTCCCTGCTCCGATCGCAATGCCGGTGTCTGCCCTTGTGAGAGCCGGCGCATCGTTGATACCGTCTCCAACCATTGCCACCCTGCCGTGATCCTGAAGCTTTTTGATGATATCCTCCTTGCCCTGAGGAAGGACCTCAGCGACAACCTCATCTACGCCTGCCTGATCGGCTATAGCCATGGCAGTCCTCTCATTATCACCTGTTATCATAACGGTGTGGATACCCATGTTCCTGAGCTCCCAAATCGCATCGGCGGAGTCCTCTTTTATCGTGTCCGCCACAGCTATTATGCCAAGGAGCCTGTTTCCTTTGGAAAAGCACAGAGGCGTCTTTCCCTGAGCGGCAAGGGCGGCAGCCTTCTCCCTGACTTCCGGCTGGATCTGACAGATACCGCTTATGTATTTAAGGCTCGCTCCTGTTATCTCAACTCCCTTGTATTTTGCCTTAAGTCCGTGGCCGGGAAGAACCTCAAAATCTGTCAGAACCTCTCCTTCTTCTTCGTACGGGTCATCAGAATATGTGTCCGGATCTCCCACATAAGCAACAACCGCCTTTGCAAGGGGATGTTCACTTCTCTTTTCAAGAAGTCCCGCGAGCTTTAAGAGTTCATTCTCAGATGTGTTGATAAGGGCATACCCGCTCTTTTCAATCGAATCAGCAGTGAAAACATCAGTAACCTGAGGCTCTCCCTTTGTGATAGTGCCTGTCTTGTCGAGGGCGACGATCTGCGTCTTTCCTGCATTTTCAAGTGAAGCAGCACTCTTGAACATTATTCCGTTTTTGGCGCCGACACCGTTTCCCACCATGATGGCGACGGGAGTTGCAAGTCCTAGCGCGCAGGGACAGCTGATAACGAGTACTGCGATAGCGCGCGAGAGCGAAAAGCCAACATCACGGGTAACGGCTATCCAGATAATGAAAGTTATGACAGAAATCCCAATTACCGCCGGAACGAACACTCCGGATACCCTGTCAGCGATCTTGGCTATCGGCGCCTTGGTCGCGGATGCGTCAGACACCATCTGTATTATCTGGGAAAGGGTCGTGTCCCTGCCGACCTTTGTCGCCTTGCACTTGATATAGCCTGAGGTGTTTATCGTCGCAGCACAGACGCTGTCGCCGATGTTCTTGCTCACAGGAATACTCTCGCCAGTGAGTGCCGACTCGTTGACGGCGCTGTTCCCCTCGATCACAAGGCCGTCCACGGGAATGTTCTCTCCGGGTCTTACGACAAAAATATCCCCGACACCAATATTCTCTATAGGAACAATCTTTTCCTTGTCGTACTTATCTATGATGACAGCTGTCTTTGGAGCCAGCTTCATCAGGCTCTTTATCGCATCTGTCGTCCTGCCCTTACTCATGGCTTCGAGCATCTTGCCCACAGTTATGAGAGTCAGGATCATCGCAGCGGATTCAAAATAAAACTCATCCATGTAGGGCGCACCTGCCTCTGCACCGTTTTTGGCAACAGCCCCCGACATGACAAACAGATAGACAACGCTGTAAGCAAACGAGGCGACGCTTCCCAGGGCAACCAGCGTATCCATGTTGGGCGATAAGTGTATAAGTCCCTTAAAGCCGCTCACAAAAAACTTTTTGTTTATTATCATTATCACTATGGCCAGCAGCATCTGTATCATACCCATAGCCACGTGATTGCCGACAAAAAACCCTGGGAGCGGCAGCCCAAGCATCATGTGTCCCATCGAGAAGTACATGAGGATCAGCAGAAAAAATGCCGAGTAAACCAGTCTTTTTTTTAGGAGCGGCGTCTCCTTGTCCCTGAGAGCCTCTTCCTCCTCAGAAAAGTCATATGCACTTTTTGACGAGGCTCCATCGTTTTCTTTACCTTCGCCCATGAGAGATGCGCCGTATCCTGCATTCTCAACAGCCCTTATGATATCGCTGCTCCCGGCACTTCCCTCAACAATCATCGAGTTAGTCAGAAGATTTACGCTGCACTCGTCTACATTTTCAAGGCTCCCCACGGCCTTCTCAACCCTCGCCTGGCACGCAGCACAGCTCATGCCGGTGATCACATATTTTTCCATAGTCTCCTCACTTTATCATCTTGCCCAAAAGCTCAACAAGTTCGTCCACTGTCTCATCATTGCCCTGTCTGATGTCGTCGCAGACACAGCTCTTAATATGCTTGGACAGAAGAACCCTTGCAAAGCTCCCCATCGCGCTCCTGACAGCGACAACCTGAGTCAGAACATCGGTACAGTAGGCGTCATTGTCGATCATCCCCTCGATACCTCTTATCTGTCCCTCTATTCTCCTTAGTCTGTTGATGAGATCCCTGTGTTCACTGTCATCACGAACCTTGGTCCTCATATTTTCCTCGCACTTTTTACAGGCCATAGTCACTCCTCGTCAAAACGATGTGAAATTTAAAAGTGATGTCACGGATTTTTCCGCGACACCATTACAATAATATACCCCCAGGGGGTATTTGTAAATAGCTGATTGTATTGTATTATTTTTCCAAAAGTACTTAAGAAAAAGGAGTATACTATGAAATTATTCGTCGATACAGCCAACATTGAAGAGATCAGAAAAGCCAACGATATGGGAGTTATCTGCGGCGTAACAACAAACCCTTCACTTATTGCCAAAGAGGGTCGCGACGTGTATGAAGTTGTCAAAGAGATTGCTTCTATCGTAGACGGACCTATCAGCGGAGAAGTAAAGGCAACAACTACAGACGCTGAGGGAATGATCGCAGAAGGCAGAGAAATTGCCAAGCTTCACAAGAATATGGTTGTTAAGATTCCCATGACGATCGAGGGGTTAAAAGCCTGCCACGTCCTCTCATCAGAGGGCATCAAGGTCAACATGACACTTATCTTCACGGCAAACCAGGCACTTCTCGCAGCAAGATCAGGCGCAGCATTTGTGAGCCCCTTCCTCGGAAGGCTTGATGACATCAGCGTAAGAGGAACAGATCTCATCTCAGAAGTTGCAGAGATATTCAACATTCACAACATCCCTACCGAGATAATCGCCGCCTCGATCCGCAACCCTATGCACGTTACAGACTGCGCACTTGCAGGTGCTGACATCGCAACGGTTCCCTACAAGGTAATCGAGCAGATGACACACCACCCTCTTACCGATGCCGGCATTCAGAAATTCCAGGACGACTATAGGAAAGTTTTCGGCGAGTAAAATAAGATATGCAAAAAACAAAGAGCGCCTATTTCCCTGAATAACATGAAATATGGCGCTCCTTTATTTTTTTGATTTTATGCGGTAACCTTTTTGAAGGATTTCTTGCCTTTGCGCACCATGACGTCGCCTAAGAAGGTGTCCTTTGTGTAGGTTGCCTTAACATCGGTTACTTTCTCATCGGCGAAGGTTACGCCGCCCTGCTCTACGGCTCTTCTGGCTTCGCTCCTGGTGCTGCAAAGTCCTGCTGACACAAGTACCTGAAGGATGTCGATGGAGCCGTCCCTGAAGTCCTCGTCCTTAAGTGCTACGGAAGGAACGTTTGACATGTCGCCGCCACCTGCAAAGAGCGCTCTCGCCGCTTCCTGCGCTTTCTGCGCTTCCTCTTTGCCGTGTACAAGGCTTGTGAGCTCGAAGGCAAGGATTTCTTTTTTCTCATTTATGCGCTCTGAAGGCCACTTCTCCATCTCCTGTATCTCTTCGATCGGGATGAAGGTGAGCATCTTGATGCACTTATCGACATCTGCGTCTCCAACATTTCTCCAATACTGGTAGAAGTCAAAGGGTGATGTCTTGTTGGGATCGAGCCAGACGGCGTTTCCTGCTGTCTTGCCCATCTTGTTGCCGTTTGAGTCGGTGAGGAGCGTGATTGTCATGGCGTGGGCGTCTTTTCCAAGCTTTTTTCTGATGAGCTCCGTGCCGCCGAGCATGTTGCTCCACTGGTCGTCTCCGCCGAACTCAAGATTGCAGTTGTACTTCTGGAACATGTAGTAGAAGTCGTATGACTGCATTATCATGTAGTTGAACTCAAGGAAGGAAAGTCCCTTCTCCATTCTCTGCCTGTAGCACTCAGCGCGGAGCATGTTGTTCACTGAAAAGCATGCGCCGACTTCGCGCAGAAGCTCGATGTAGTTCAGGTTAAGAAGCCAGTCTGCGTTGTTGACCATGAGGGCCTTGCCGTCAGAGAAGTCTATGAATTTCTCCATCTGTCTCTTAAAGCACTCCGCATTGTGGTCGATGTCCTCTCTTGTGAGCATCTTGCGCATGTCGGTTCTGCCTGAGGGGTCGCCTATCATGGTTGTACCGCCACCAATAAGGGCGATAGGCTTATTTCCTGCCTCCTGAAGCCTCTTCATGAGGGTCAGCGCCATGAAGTGACCGGCTGTAAGAGAATCAGCCGTACAATCAAACCCGATGTAAAAAGTTGCCTTTCCGTTGTTGACAAGGTCTCTTATATGCTCCTCATCTGTTACCTGAGCTATCAGCCCTCTTGCCTTTAATTCTTCAAATATCTGCATAAAGCACCTCCAAATTGGGCATTCTTCTTATTTTAAAGCACTTTTTGATTTTATTGCCCGTTTGTATATTTGTCAATAATACCTGTTGTATAAAATGTAGTTTGGTAGTACCATTTTATACGTAACAAATTGAGTTTACGCAGAGTAGACTTTAGAGCGTTAAGTGCCCGGTGAACAGGGAGTTGTCACCTGGACGAAGGTTTTTCCGCGGTTCTATTGTCGCATCCCGCTGCTGCATCGTGTACATATCCTCCGATGTGGTTAAAGGAAACTGCAAAGGAGGTGTTTTTATGTCATCAAATAATTCCAATTTAAAATCAGTTGCAAACAAGGCTGAGATTTCTTCACTCTACCGCCTAAAAGAGACTAAGGTTCTGACATTCTGCGGAATGATGGGAGCCCTCGCGATCATCCTCGGGTACGTTGCGACAATCAGATTCGGTCAGTACATCAGGATCGGTTTTTCGGGACTTCCAAACCAGGTTGTCGACTATCTCTTCGGACCATGGATCGGCGCAATATTTGGCGGTGCCATGGACGTCATCAAGTGGTTCGCATCGGGCGACGGGAACTTCTTCCCCGGATTTACGATAACCGCAATGCTCGGCGCCATAATCTACGGGTTCTTTACTTTTAACAAGCCCGTGAAGCTCTGGAGAATAATTGCATCCCAGGTGATGGTCAAGGCCCTATGTAACCTTATTCTCAACACGCTCTGGCTCAACCTGTTGTACGGACAGGCGATCGCGGCGATCCTCCCCGGAAGGATTGTTTCAAACGCGGTAATGCTCCCGATCGACACTGTTATCACATACGCCCTTCTGCAGGTTGTGAACAAAGTGATAAAGCCCTATTTCAATTAATCCCACATTTTGAAAATCAAAAACCCCGTTCAGATCAGTTTGATATGAACAGGGTTTTTGATTCTGATTTACCAGTCGAGGGCAGAGCTCTCGTTTCTCCTCTCACGCATCATGAGTTCGTGGATGCCCTCTCCGACTGACTTGCCCTCAAAGAGTATCTCATTTACGCCCTTTACAATGGGCATGTCCACCTCATATTTCTCAGCCAGTTGTAGGGCAGCTTTTGCGCTGTAGACGCCCTCGACAACCATCTGAACCTCATCCATGGCCTCTTTATAAGTCTTGCCCTCTCCGATGAGGATTCCGGCGCGGCGGTTTCTTGAGTGCATGGAGGCGCAGGTGACGACAAGGTCTCCAATTCCTGACAGCCCTGCAAAGGTCTCAAACTTGCCGCCCATTGCTATTCCGAGCCTTGCGATCTCGGCAATGCCTCTGGTGATAAGTGCAGCCTTTGTGTTGTCCCCAAGGCCGAACCCGTCAGCCATTCCTGCGGCGAGCGCTATTACATTCTTTAGCGCAGCTCCTATCTCTATTCCGAGCATATCAGGGCTTATATACACCCTGAAAACATCGTTCATAAAGATGTTCTGAACCTTTTTGGCTGTGTCCTTGTCAAAAGCTCCGACAACAATGGTTGTGGGAAGCTTCCTCCCAACCTCCTCCGCGTGTGAGGGGCCTGAGAGCACACACACCCTGCTACCCGGGATTTCATCGAGGATGACATCGCTCATCAGCATCAGCGTATCCTCCTCAATTCCCTTCGTGCAGTTTACGATGATCTGTTCACTTTCTGCAGTATTATCGATGTAGGGAGCCATGAGCTTTACCGTCTCTCTGATGTGCGCCGAGGGAACGACGAGGACTAAAACGTCCTTATCTTTTACTGCTTCCTCCATGCTGCTTGTGTAAACTACAGTATCCGGCAAAAAAACTCCCGGCAGCTTTTTTTCATTTCCGTGGTAGCTTTTAAGTCTCTCTACCGAGTCTTCGCTCCTCGACCAGACTGTTGTTTCATGTCCATTATTTGCAAGCAGAAACGCAAGGGCAATTCCCCAGCTTCCCGCTCCGATCACGCCTGTTTTACCGGCCACTATTTACTCCTTTAATCGTTACTGTTCAGTTGCCGACTGAATAGTAACCTTTAATCAACTTTATTTTTCTTGAATACGTAGGTCTTGCGCTCTTTTCCCTCAATGAGCTTTTTGATATTTCCTCTGTGCTGATAAAAAGCAAGAGCCGTTAGAAGAGCCAGTATCACATATACCTCAATAAGAGCCCCCTGCGGGATTGCTCCAAACAGCCCCATCTGCCCGTAGCAGATGCACATGATAAAGAGAGCCGAGTAGTAGCAGAGGCTGCATACAGATACTATATGAAAGAGATTGAAGGGAAGGAAAAACGATACAACGCCCATCAGTATGAACAGCCAGTTGAACTGCAGACCGAGATATATGGTATAACCCGCAGTACAGGCAATTCCCTTTCCTCCCTTGAATTTCAGATGGATAGGGAAATCGTGCCCCAATATGCACCCCGCGGCAGTATATGTCATGTAGAGAATGATATAGTCCGGGTTGTTCCTCCCAAAGAGCATATTTGTGATGAAGATTGCCACCATGCATTTTAACATATCGCCGAGAAGAACAATTCCGCCGGCCTTGGGGCCCATGACGCGCAGCGTATTAGTTGTCCCCGCATTTCCGCTCCCGACACTTTTGATGTCAACGCCCTTCATCTTGCAGTACAAGACCGCCGTCTGAAAAAGTCCGAAAACATAGCCGATTAGCAAACAGATAATTCTTTCCATACTACTTCCCCTCTTTTCTCTCCCTTATTATAAATCTCAAAGGTGTACCCTTAAATCCAAAGGCCTCCCTTATCTGATTCTCAATATATCTGGTGTAGGAAAAATGCATCAGGTTCTTGTCATTTACAAAGATGACAAAGGTCGGCGGCTTGACAGATGCCTGCGTTATGTAAAAGAGCTTTAGTATCTTGCCTTTGTCGCTCGGAGGCTGCTGCATTACGACCGCCTGCGTCATGATCTCATTGAGAACCCCCGTTGCAACCCTCAGGGCGTGGTTCTCCGACACGATATCTATCATATCATAGAGCTTTACCAGGCGCTGTCCTGTCTCTGCCGATATGAACATGATCTCCGCGTAGTTCATGAAGGCAAGGGTGTTTCTGATGTTTTTGGTAAACTCCCTGACCGAGTGATTGTCCTTCTCGATAAGATCCCATTTATTTACGGCTATGATAACGGCCTTGCCACTCTCGTGCGCGATTCCTGCTATCTTGGCATCCTGCTCGGTCACGCCGTCCTCTGCGTTTATCACAAGAACTGCAATGTCGGCTCTCTCAACCGCGCTCACTGTCCTGACGATCATGTAGTGCTCCAAGGCGTCCTTTACCTTACTCTTTCGCCTTAGTCCCGCAGTGTCGATAAACACGTACTTTTTGCCGTTGTGAATGACCTCTGTGTCTATGGCATCCCTGGTTGTTCCCGCTATGTCGGACACAATGAGTCTGTTCTCACCGATCAGCTTGTTGATGATGGAGGATTTACCGACGTTTGGCTTTCCGATGATGGCTACCTTGACAGAGTCGTCCTTTTCCTCGTCAGTCGAGTTTCTTGTGAAGTGGCTCACAACCTCCTCAAGAAGGTCGCCTATCCCCTGCTTGCCCGCAGCCGATATTGGGAATGGCTCTCCGATGCCAAGGTTATAGAACTCATAGACATCCAGTGAATCCCTGTTAAAATTGTCGACCTTGTTAACGCATAGGACAATCGGCTTTGACGAGCGCCTTAGCATATCTGCGACCTTCGAGTCAGCGTCCGTAAGCCCCTGCTTGACATCGACCATAAATATGATCACATCAGCAGTGTCAATTGCTATCTGGGCCTGCTCCCTCATCTGCGAGAGAATGATGTCCCTGGAATCGGGCTCTATTCCGCCTGTGTCGATAAGTGTGAAATTGTGATTGAGCCATGAGACATCCGCGTAGATCCTGTCTCTGGTCACACCGGGGGTGTCCTGCACTATGGCTATCCTGCTCCCGGCAAGTGCGTTAAAGAGGGTGGATTTACCGACATTTGGCCGGCCGACCACCGCAACTATATTTTTTCTGCTCATATATAACCCTTTTTTCTTTTTATTTAATTCCAAAAAGCTCGCGGGCAAGATCATAGCCGCTATCAGGCGAGATCCTGACCTCTACCCCCAGAGCTTTTTCAATATCGCCTACTGTCACGTCGTCGAGAAGATAATCCTCGCCGCTCCTCAGGAGATTTTCGGGAAGATACAGAAAGTCTCCGAGCTCTTTCCCCTTCAGCTGTCCTATTATGTCTCCTCCCGTAAGGAGCCCTGAAACCGTTATTCTCTCCCCAAAGAAATTGTTGATTATCTCATGGACATGAATCGTAATACCAGGAGCAAGCTTCATTACCTTATTCGCCATATCCATTATACACGGAAAAACAAGCCTCCCGGTCGCAATGGAAAATTCCCTCTTAATCTTAGGAAGCTCCTTTAAACGCTCTTTTGAGATATCCCTTATCCCCTCCTTGAACTCATCGATAAGAAGCCGCATCATGCCAACGCCGTTTTCAAGCTGCAGATATCCATCGTATCTATCGGCCTCGGGAAAATCCCTCCCCGCAAGAAAATACCACTCATCGCTTGCATGGATGAAGTGATATCCGTGTTCGGAATATATTTTTTTCTGCCAGGCTTCAATCAGGTCTATCACTTCTCCCGCATCTGATACCTCAAACGGCTCAAGCGGATAAAGTCCGTCCCGAAACCTGGACAGACCCACAGGCACAACCGATACGCTCTGAAGATTGGGAATATACCTGGTCAGATCCCTGATCGAACGCTCAAGCTCTGTGCCGTCATTTACGCCCTTACACAGAACTATCTGGCCGTTTAGCTCAATTCCTGAGCCGTCCCGGCAGAGCCTGTCAACCTTTTTGAGGGCTTCTCCCGCAAAGCGGTTTCCCAGCATCTTGCAGCGGAGAGACGGATTGGTCGTCTGAAAAGAAATATTGATAGGCGACAAATGGTATCTGAGTATCCTGTCGATGTCGTCATCAGACATATTCGTGAGCGTGACGTAATTGCCCTGAAGAAAAGAAAGTCTTGAGTCGTCATCCTTGAAATAGAGGGTTTTACGCATACCCTTCGGCATCTGGTCTATAAAGCAGAAGATGCACTTGTTGCTGCAGGATCTGTAGTCATCCATGAGCCCGTTCTCAAACTCAATCCCGAGATCCTCGTCAAAATCCTTGTCTATGTCCAGAAGCCACTCTTCTCCGCTCTTTTTCCGTACCAGGACGTCAAGATGCTCATCCTGTACCAGATACTGATAGTCAAAGATATCCTCTATTTTGTTGTCATTTATCCTAAGCAGAAGGTCGCCGGGCTCTATCCCCATCTCCATGGCGATGCTCCCCTGGATGACCTTGCCGATGACGTGGCTCTTTTCTTTTTTCATAATGTGATTATACATTAAATTCCTTGACGTGTCAGCCGCATAAAGATTATGATGAAACAGACCGGATATAATCATAAAAAGAAAAGAGGTTAATTATGCCTGATTTTCATCAACTTGAATCACTTATTCCCGTTGCTCCCTTAAATCTCATCGTTATGGAGTCTGCCAGGGAACTCGGAGAGAGCGTGGACCACTATATTTCTGAGTTCAGACACAATCTCTACAAGATGCCTGACGAGGATCCGGCATTCCACGGATATGTAAAAGATTCTTTCCTGATCTCGTACTCTTTGGACAGGTTTGCCAGCGGCGAGGCCAAGGCAACCATAAACGAGAGCGTCAGGGGGGGCGATGTATATATACTGACGGATGTCTGCAATTACAGCATCACTTACAAGATGTACGGATACGAGAACCACAAATCCCCCGACGATCACTACCAGGACTTAAAGAGAGTCATCGGCGCCATAACAGGTAAGGCAAAGAGAATAAATGTCATAATGCCCTTTTTGTACGAGGGAAGACAGCACAAGAGAAATCAGATGGAATCCCTCGATGCGGCCCTGATGTTCAAGGAGCTGCACGACATGGGCATATCCAACTTCATAACCTTTGACGCTCACGACCCGAGAATATCCAATGCCAAGCCCCTCGGCGGCTTTGACAACTTCCTTGCCTCCTACCAGTTTATGAAGGCTCTCCTCTCCCACATAGACGACCTCACTGTCGACAAGGACCACCTGACTGTGATTAGTCCCGATGAGGGCGCTCTGGACAGAGCCGTGTACTTTGCTAACGTAATTGGAGCAGATACCGGAATGTTCTATAAACGCCGCGACTACGCCCATGTGGTGAACGGAACGAATCCTATCGTGGCTCACGAGTTTTTGGGCTCCGACATATCCGGAAGAGACGTTATCATCATAGACGACATGATATCGTCGGGATCCAGCATGATAGACACAGCCGGCCAGCTCAAGAACATGGGGGCAAAGAGGGTCTTCATCTGCACCACCTTTGGCCTTTTTACAGACGGAATGTCACGATTTGACGACGGCTACGAAAAGGGATACTTTGACGCCGTGATCACGACGAATCTCACATACATGAACGATGATGTCAAGAGCAGGGATTACCTCTTCATTGCAGACATGGGCAAATTCCTCGCAACCATCATCGACTTCTTAAACCACGACGCGTCTATGTCGACGGTCAACATGCCCACCGACAAGATCCACGAGATTGTCGAAAAATACAACAACGGTCAGATTGCACCGGAGCTCTACGAGTAAAAAACAGATACCCTATCCTTTAGGGTATCTGTTTTTTTGCTAAATCTGTATTTCCGGTCAGCTCCGGGACTCATTCCTTACTTTACAGATTCAAATCTTATTATGACCTTGAACAGGTCTCCGTCCAGCCTTATGTCAAAGGTTCCGCCTTGGGCTATAGTGAGGTTTTTGGCAATTGAAAGACCAAGTCCGCTACCTTCTGTTGTCCTTGATTCATCTCCCCTGATAAATCTCTCTGTAAGCTCTGATGCGTCAATGTTTAGCTCAGTTGCCGAGATGTTCTTGATGGAAAAAGCAATATACTCCTTATCATCTGCATTTTCAAACTTCATATCAAGGTAAACCCTGGTGCCGCTCAGGGCATATTTGCAGACGTTGTTTAAAAGATTCTCCACAACCCTGAACATTCCTCTTGCATCTGCCTCTATATACATCGAGGGCTCATCGCTCTTAAATATGGCTGTAAGCGAGTTCTTTTCGAGCTTCTCATAGAACTCACCCATAGTCTGGTTCACCAGCTCGACAAAGTTTATCTTTATGGGCTGCAGGCTGATGTTTCCGCTGCTGATTTTCGACGCCTCCACAAGGTCCTCAGTCAGCTGCTTGAGTCTCTGGCTCTTGGCATCAAGCACCTCGACATACCCCTTAACTTTGTCGTTGTCTATGTCCTCTCTCTTTATGAGATCAACATAGTTGATTATTGATGTGAGCGGGGTCTTGATATCGTGGGACACATTCGTTATGAGGTCTGCCTTGAGCTTTTCATCCTTCATACTGGTGTTTACTGCCCTGTCAATTCCCTCACCGATGGAGTTCACCGCGTCAGCAAGACTTATGTTGTCAGAGTGAAGGTCTGTTGTATCGACCTTGGCCTTTACATCTCCGTTTTTGATATTCTCTATAACGTGAATTATCCTGTCCCTGTCAAGGTTCTGCCTGTACATATATATGCCTACCAGAACATCGAGTAAAAGAGCAACAAACGCTCCCGCGATTCCGAGCCTGAACAGGAGTATATTCATGGCTATGAAGAATATATAAGGAACCCAGGTCCTTATAATGACATTGCCGTTGTCAGTTGCCCCGGTTATCACACCTTTGACTGAGAGGACTATGAACCTCAAAAAAGAGTCCTTCCATAGTCTGCCGCTCTTTGCCTTCTGTGCAAGGCCGTAGAGCATGAACAGAAATCCTATGCTGACAATAAAGGCCATGGCTGCGCTAACGGCAGGCAGATACACCCTTCCTGTGCTCAGAGACCATCTGCCAAGTGACGAGAGGATATATACAAAGGCAAACGGAAGGACCATTACAAGTAGTCCCACAAGGAAAACGGCCTCTGTATATATTGAGGTCCTTACCGTATCCGCGGGAGTATTATTCTTTTCGTCCTCAACGAACGCACTTTCAAGCGGAAGGTTTCTGATATATATGACAGCTATCAGAACGTACAGAAATGCCGCGATAATGCCAAGTATATAGAACTGCGTCTTGTAGGGCATGTACTTCGAGAAACTCGATTTGCCCTCGGTAAAAGAGTCAGATGCGCCGTAGGAAGCCGTATCGACTCCTATGTATATCTTGATCTGGTCAGGGTAAGCGTAGCTGTAGGTCTTTACAATGCTCCTGATCACATTTTCCTTAAGCAGCGTGTTGGTCTCAAAGGTAAGCTCATAAGGACAGTAATACAGGTATTTGCCCATATCCATAAATATGTCTTTGATATCCTTGCCCGTGGTCTCTCCCAAAAGCTCCGTCACATTGGTATAGACATCAGTCTTTCCGTCTATTGTCCTCGTGATATAGTACCTGAGGTTGGAACTTGAGTAGTCGTAGTAAGATGCCGCGGATAGATACTCGTCATAATTGGACAGAAGATCTTTTGCTGCCTCCTCGACATATCTGCAAAGAGCGCTGTACTCATCCCAGCTTGAAACAATCTGTTCTATATTCCTGCCGTCAACGGTCTGGTACCTGTTCAGAAGGACTGTGTGCTCTCCGCCATCGTGCACAGAGTTTCCGGAAATAGCAAATTTGAGCGCATTTCCGTCTATCTGCGAATTGAGGTAGGAGTTCATTCCGCCGGAGTAGACATTGCTCTTTAAGTGTGTGTATGTGGTTGCCGATGAGAGAAAAGACTCAGACTCATCGTCGGTAAAATACCTGGTCTCATATTTGAATCCGCTCTGGGACCATTTCAGGAGGTCAGAGAGGTAATAGACGGCTGTTACGTAATCGCCTGAGAGTGTCGTCCCCCTGTTGACATATGCTGTGACGTCAACCTTTTTGCGGCTGTCGTAGGCGCCGTCCGTCTCGAGCTGGGTCCTGACTGCAACGAGTCTTAATACGTCTGAGACGTTGTTTCCGAGAATATTGTTGAAAAGATACGAATCCTCGTAGTTCCTGGTCCTGTCTGACTCATAGAGGTTGTAGGAGAGGTCTCCGTTTAGCCCCTTTATCATGATATTGCTGCCGACTACCGTGTAGACGATGACAAACGCAACCAGCGCTGCGAGCATGTGCTGCAGCACCCTCAAGCCCTTTAGTTTACCTGCTTTCTTTTTCATCTTACATCTTCCTCAATCTTGTATCCTACCCCCCAGACAACTTTCAGGAACTTGGGTTCACGCGGATCCACTTCTATTTTTTCTCTGATATGTCTGATGTGGACTGCTATGGTATTATCTACGCGCCCGGAGACGTCTCCCCAGATATTCTCGTAGATCTGCTCGATGGAATAGACCTTCCCCTTGTTTCTCGCAAGAAAAGCAAGGATCTTGTACTCAATAGGTGTCAGCCTGATCTCTTCTCCGTAGACTGTAACCTCCTTGGAGTTGTCATCGATCACAAGACCGCCTGAGGTGTAGACATTCTCCCTGTCAACTGCCTGTCCGAGAGTCGTGTACCGTCTGACGTTTGACTTGACCCTTGCCACCAGCTCAAGCGGATTAAAGGGTTTGGTCACATAGTCATCGGCGCCGATATTAAGCCCCAATATCTTGTCTGAATCCTCGGACTTTGCTGACAAAAATATGACGGGAATCGTACTGAAGGTGCGCAGTTCTTTCACAAGGTGGATTCCGTCGAGCTCCGGCATCATGATATCAATGATGGCTAGCTGTATCTTGTTCCTCCTTAGGATGGACAATCCCTCTTTTCCGTCATAGGCCTTGTAAACAACAAAACCCTCCTGCTCGAGATAGATCTCGATAGCTTCCACGATTTCTCTGTCGTCATCACAAACTAAAATATTTTCCATAGCGTCCTCTCACCGTTCCTGTTTTCTATTAAATCAGATAATTCTTAAGATTTACCGTCGAAATTTCTTAAGATTTCTTAAGAAATTAACTATTTTTCGTTTATTTATGTTTCAGAGACAAAAATGCACATAGATTTCCTCTCTTTTCGCCGTGTACCCTGTGTGAAAAGAAAATGTCAGGATTACACCTTGTACACAGATCCGTTACGATTATGTCGCTCTCCTTTACTCCTGCCTGAATGAGAGTCAGCTTGATCGCATTCCACAAAAAGAGCCTGTATTTCCCCTCCGGGTAAGGGATCAGTATGTGATAATCCCTTAGCTCTTTTTCCGAAAAAGCTTTCGAAAACTCATCAGCCACATCGCTTCCGATTTCATAACAGTCGCCGCAGATGGACGGCCCGATCGCGCAGACAAGGTCACCTGCCTCTACCCCGTAATTTGAATAAAGCGCCTGAACGGTCTTTTTAGCAATCTTTCCCTGCGTTCCCTTCCATCCTGAGTGCGAAAGCCCTATCGCCCTGCCCTTTTTGTCGACAAAATATATGGGCGGGCAGTCCGCATGAAAGGTCCCTAAGATTATCCCGGGGACATCGGTTATAAGTCCGTCGATATCGGTATAGTCCCTTTTCTTTGCAGGTCCCTTTCCCCTGTCATCCTCTGTGACGACACGGATATTTGTAGTATGTGTCTGAAAGGTGAGCACAAAATCCGAAAGACTCCTTCCGTGCCCCATCGCCTCGGAAATCCTTCTGAAATTCTCGTTTACAGCCTCAGGGTCATCCCCCCTGGTATAGCTCAAATTACACTCAGAAAAAGGACCTTTTGACACTCCGCCTATCCTGGTGCTGAACATGTGGTCCACAACTCCAAGCTCATCAAGATAGGGAAAAGTCAGATATTTAAGTCCCTTGTATTCATTAAGTTTTGTTGTATTCTCCTTTGAAGCCATCTTTAACATATTTGCTTCTCCTTGTCCAATACTCAATATATGTATTCAAACGCGTTCTTTATCCAATCAAATGTATATATACTGTCTGTTTGGGAAATTGCGACAACATCGTATCTGACCGGAAGGTCTATAGACTTATACTTAGAATATAAATAGAATTCAGAAACTTTGCAAATCTTTCTCTGCTTGTTTATTCCAACTGCATCCTCGCCGGATCCGAACCTGTCTCCCGAGCGGTACTTGACTTCAATAAAACACAGGTATTTTCCATCCCGGGCAATTATATCAATCTCACCGCTTTTGCATCTGTAATTCCGCTCTATTATCTTTGCTCCGTTCTGCGCAAGGAACTCGCAGGCACGGCTCTCAAGCACTCCCCCCAGAACTCTCTTGTTCAACATATTTCCTCCCCTGGTTATTATCTTCGCGAATTATCCTTGGCCTTGATTTATCCATCGGTAAAAGGTCTATAAATTGTGTCCAGCCCATTTTTTATCGTTGTTTGGCTTTAATCTTGTCCATAGCATCCACGAATACCAGTATCTCAGCGACAACCTCGTACAGCTCAGGCGGGATCATCTTTCCGATCTCAAGGCGCGATAAGGTATCTGCCAGCTTGTCATCCTCGTGGACAGGGATTTTGTTCTCCCTGGCCTCCTCGATGATCCTCTCTGCCAGTGCACCTTTTCCTGATGCTATGACCTTGGGCGCTCCGTCCTCATTCGGGTCGTACCCGAGAGCGACCGCGGTTTTTATCTTTTCTTTTTTGTTTTCAGCCATATTTATTACGCCCTGGCATCAAAAGAATTTACGCTCATGACAGGTGTCCTTGCAACATCCAGCATCTCGTCCACAGCTGCATCCTGGCTGTCCTTATCATCGTGAAGCGCCATCCTGACATTCATTGTATAGCCGCGCTTTTCAAGCCGCTCATTCAGAATATGGATATTTTCATTTATGAGATCAAGAACGCTTTCATCCGCCACATAGAAATTGGTCGAAACCCTGTTGTCCTTCATCTTGACATAGCAGTCAAGGGGGCCTAAGTTTTCCATGTCCAGGTGAAGAACCGCACTTACCGAGCCGTCCTCGCTGACCTTTTTGTGCTTGTTTTTGTACACAAAAAGATCTCCGTGCACATTCTGCCCTGTCATCTGGAGAGGCAGCTGAATATACTGGAACATCTGATTGAGCTGGTTCATGAAATCGAGATTGTTCTGAAGATTATTCGCCGTCTGGGACAGCTTATTTTCTGCTCCCAGGTTCTGAGTTATCGCATTTGTCAGTTCTTTTATCTGACTTCCAAGCCTCTGATAGAGATTATCTATGTTTTCCTTCTTTTCGACGTCTGTGGGCTTTAAAAGCCACTGTGAAGTGATGTTGTCCTTGAGGAGCTTGTTGTAGTCATCGCTTGCAAAGAGTTTTTTCCAGGAGGCGCTCTCCTGCAGGTTATTTAGATCCGAGCTCTCAAAAGCACCTGCCAGCTCTTTTAGGAGGTTCTTCTGCGCACTCTCCAGAGCTTTTCCGGCAGCCTTTGCGGCATCACTCTCTTCGCCGGCACTTAAATTTGCCGCCTTCTGCGCTGAGACATAGTTATCTATACTTTCCTCTGATATACCAAGGCTTTTTGCCGTCTCAATGAAGCTGTCAGATAGGACATTTAAAGATCCTGCAGAAGCCTTTGGAGTTTGCGGATCTGAAGACGACTGTACGCCCGCTTCGCCGTTAAGAGCCTTAGCGCTATCAGGAGCCTGCTCGGTCTGCAAGGCGCCCTCCCCCGCGGGGGTCTGACCTGTAGCTGCATTCTGCTGCAGATCTCCTTCCTTGAGAGGCGCAATATTTGCATTCTGCTGCAGATCTCCTTCCTTGAGAGGCGTAATATCTGCATTCTGTTGCAAATCGCCTTCAAGGTGCGCTGCCACCTCCGTTCCCGGCTCCGGACCCTCTGAAAAGAGCTTGAGGACAGAGCCGTACAGGTTCAGAGCTGCCTTTGTGTTTCCGCTCTCTGAAAGAGCATTAAAAGCCTCCGGAAGCTCCGCCATTATGTCTTCCATTGCGGAGGTTACCTGGTGCTCATAGTTTTTGTAGCTCTCAAACTGGGAGATATTGGTATTGTTGATCGGTATGTTAAGACTCTTCATCTCCACCATGGTGGCGATCGAAGAATTTGGAAAAGCTGAAAGGTTTTTGCTCATCTGCGTGAGGGCATCTTTCCCTATGGGAAGAGAGGCCTCCATCATGCTCTTTACCATATTTACAGTGTCATTGTTTATTGGAATGCCTGCTGCTGTAAGGGCCCGCAGGGTTGTCTGATCAACTGACGTGTTCTCATAAAGCGGCGTTATAGAAACCAAAGAGCCGCCGCTCTTGACGGCAAAATTCAAGGTCTGACCCTCCCTGAGCCCCATTCCGTCCTGAAGCTTTGCAGAGATGACCGAATCGCCGACACTTAAGTTTGCAATCTTTCCTCCCTCTGTATCGGTGATCGACACAACTGTCCCCTGTATCGTAGAGCCGTTTTTCAGTTCTGCACCTGTGCTCTTTATTACGGAAGCATCGCGGGCAGTGCCTGCGTCAGTCACAAGGGGCTTATTGGGTTGTGTTAAACCTTGGATATTCATATAAAGTTCCCTATAAACGATCTTCTGTGTATCTCACACGGTCCGCATTTTCTGATGGCTTCGATGTGAGCTTCGCTCCCGTATCCCTTGTTTTTATCAAAGCTGTACTCGGGATATTTGGAAGAGAGCTCCTTCATGACTCTGTCCCTGGTGACCTTTGCAACTATGCTGGCAGCTGCAATGGATGCGCTCTTTGCATCGCCCTTTATGATCGATATCTGCTTGAACTCTTCAAGCTGCGGTATATGAACAGCATCTATCAAAAGAGCTCCGGGCTTTACCGAAAGATTTTTTACCGCCTCTGTCATGGCTTCGTAAGTCGCCTGCAGAATATTTATCTCGTCAATCCTTGTGTGGGATACGCTTCCGATGCCGACAGCAACAGCTCTGTCCATGATAATATCATAGAGCTCTTCTCTCTTTTTTTCGGATAATTTCTTGGAATCATTTAGATATAACAGCTTTTCATCTGCCGGCAAGATAACGGCAGCTGCATAGACGGGACCTGCAAGAGGTCCTCTCCCGACTTCATCGATGCCGCACAGAAAACCATATTCCAAGTACTGCTCCTCGAACCTGTACATCTCTTTTGTGCGGGCTTTTTCTGCTCTCAGATCTTCTGTTTTTTTGATAGCGGAAAGCACTAGCTTTTTTACCCCGGCTCTCTCATCAGCATCATATGCTCTGATAAATGATAAAAGCTCGTCCTCACTGCCTCTCCCTGCGAGCTTATTTTTGATGTCAGCAACAGATTCCATCAATTTACTCCCCCGAACTTTGAAAAAGGATAAACGCGCAAAAAAGCCTTGCCTAAAATGTCCTTTTTGTGAATGTTGCCGACAGACGTATCTCTGCTGTCCATGCTGTTGTTGCGGTTATCTCCCATGACGAAGTACTCGTCTTCACCCAAATAGATGTCAGTTGCGGCCCTGTAGGGATTTTCAATAACCTCAGCTCCGTAATTCTCATCGAGCACCTCCCCGTTTATGTAGATGTGACCGTCGTAATCAATCCTGACCGTCTCACCGGGAAGCCCTATGATGCGCTTTATGAAATACTCATTGTTTCCGTACTGGTAGGGGAAGATGATGATCTCGAACCTCTTGGGCTCTCTGAACCTGTACGAGAGCTTGTCCACCAAAACCGAGTCTCCGTCCTGCAGAGTGTGCTCCATGGACTGCCCCGAAACAACCGTCCTCTGCGCCACAAAGGTGATAAAGAGATACGTCAGTGCGAAGACAACTACGAGGTAGATGACAGTATGTAATACTTCCTTCAATGCTTCTTTCATAACTAACTCCTCAAATTTTCAGGACTTTGGTCTTTCTAAAGAGATGCGCCCCATTCTCCCGTTCCTGAAATCATCCAGGATAAGAGCTGCAGCCCTGTCCATATCAGGTTCTGCTCCCTGCTTTATGAGTTTCCTTGTATCTGCCACAGCCGACAACACACTGCTTAAATATGTTGCCCCCTCCAGACCCCTGTACTTATCAATGAGCTCATCATCAATATTATACTTCTCTTTGATAATTCCGGGATAGTACTCGTCCAAAAGTTTTATCAACTCACCGCACAGCTCTGTGATGTCCAGGTTGTCATCGTTCATGGAGCCTATGAGAGCCAGGTGCAGCCCTGTAGTTTCATCCTCAAATTTCGGCCAGAGTATACCCGGCGTATCAAGAAGCTGCATGTTCTTTCCGAGAGAAATCCACTGCTTTCCCTTTGTAACTCCGGGCTTGTTGCCTGTCTTTGCCGAGGCGCGCCCTGCGAGCTTATTTATGAGGGTAGACTTTCCGACATTGGGGATACCGGCGACCATCGCCCTTATGGGTCTTCCTACGATGCCCCTCTTTTTGTCCCTCTCCGTTTTTTCAGCGCAGGCATTCTGCACAAGGTCTTTTACCTTTCCCGCTTCGCCTCCGGTCCTGGAATTTAACTCAATAACTAAAGAGCCCTCTTTTTCGTAGAAGCTCTTCCACATATTCGTCACCGAGGGATCCGCCAGATCGGCCTTATTCAGGATTATCAGCCTGTACTTGTTCTTTCCCAGTTCATCTATGTCCGGGTTTCTGCCTGATGCGGGTATTCTGGCGTCAGTCAGTTCAATTATTATGTCTATCAGTTTGATGTTCTCCTGCATCATTCTGATAGCCTTGGTCATATGCCCGGGGTACCACTGCAAATTCATATTATCACCAACCTGTAAATATTAAGCCTGTCGAACGCATTTAAAAATGCTGATGCCGCGCGAACTGTCCTTCCTCAGTACGTGTTAAGCACAGGTCCTGTTTCATGTCCCTCGCCTCCAAACACAAACCACGCCCTGCCGATTATCATATTGCTCCCGACAACGCCTATATTGGCGCTTCTGGAGTCCTCGCTGCTGTTTCTGTTATCTCCAAGTACAAAATACTCGCCGCTGCCAAGCCTTATCTTGTTTGAGGCGATACCTGCATCCTCTATCTTGTCAAAATCCACCCTTGACTCCTCCGGAACGTCATTGATATAGAGAGTTCCGTCGACAATCTGAACAGTATCGCCGCTCTGGGCTACAATGCGCTTTACATAGTAGTGTGAATTGACATTTCCGTTTGGCAGAAATACAATTATGTCTCCCCTTACAGGACTGAATATCTTAGACAGAATCCGGTCCACAAGAACACTGTCCCCGTTAAAGAGCTGCTCCTCCATGGACTCGCCGATGACTGAGACCTTCATTCCGAAGGCGAACATCAAAAATCCGGCTGTCACGACAGCGATGACAGTTACAATAACCCAGCTTAAGATCTCTCTTATGAGTCTGGGCGTTATGATTTTTTTCTTTTGATGAAAGGTTAATGTATTCTTCCTTGATCTCATACTTTTAAAACATTGACAAAAAGGCAATTACCGCTGAGGTAACTGCCTTTTTAATAACACTTTATCTGGTAACAAGCTCCTTAACCTTAGCCTTCTTACCTGTAAGTCCCTTAAGGTAGTTCAGCTTAGCTCTTCTTACCTTACCTCTTCTGACAACCTCAACCTTCTCAACGATAGGTGAGTGAAGGGGCCATGTCTTCTCAACTCCAACACCGTAAGACTCTTTTCTTACTGTGAAAGTTGTGCGGTTGCTGCCGCCCTGGATCTTCTTAACAGTTCCCTCGAAAACCTGGACTCTCTCACGGTTTCCTTCTTTGATCTTGGCGTGTACCCTTACAGTGTCTCCTGTGTTGAATACAGGCGCATTGGCGTTCAGCTGCTCTTTCTCGAGCTCTTCAATAATTGTACTCATTTCTGTCTCCTATTCTAATGGACGTTCTTAACACAACTCCTGTGACAGAGGACCGTCTGATTATCACAACGCACTCTAGTTTATCACAAAGACTGGTGCGCGTCAAGACAAAAGATCTGATGGTCCGAACCTCTCAGGCAGTATCTCGGGAAGCGTATATACCTTGTACTCATCCTCTGACTTCGCCATGATTATCTTGAAATCGTCGTGGCAGAACTCGCTCATGACCTGCCTGCATACTCCGCAGGGCGAACAGTATAAAAGCTCATCTGCCCCTTCAGGTCCCCCGACAACGGCGATTGCAGCAAAATCTTTGACTCCCTCGCTGACCGCCTTGAAAAAAGCCGTTCTCTCGGCACAGTTTGAAGGAGTGAGCGCCGCGTTCTCAATATTGCATCCCGTGAACACCCTGCCGTCCGCAGAAAGAAGTGCCGCGCCGACATTGAAGTGTGTGTAAGGGGTGTAACTCATCTTTCTCATAGAGAGCGCATATTTTATAAGTTCCTGATAATTTATTTCCATATAACAGTCTCGCTTCTATTTTTATCTTGATCCCTTGTCATAAGGGATACCCTCTGCCTTGGGTGCCCTCGAATTGGAGGATGTAAAGGCAAGGACGATGAGGGAAATGATGTATGGCATCATGTTGTAAACAGATCCCGGAATATTCAGGGCTGCAAGGAAATCAAAGCCCGAATAGACATTTGAAAGAGCTCTGAAGAAGCCGAATAAAAGTGCTGCAAGTCCGATGTTGAGCGGCTTCCACTGACCAAAGATCATAACGGCCAGTGCCAGGAAACCAAAGCCCGCAACTCCAACCTCGAACTTCCACTCGCTGACTCCGGCAGTGATGTAGACGATCCCTCCTATTCCGCCGAGCATACCGGAAATCAGTACGCCTGCCCATCTCATTGTGTAGACATTGATGCCGACACTGTCAGCAGCCTGGGGATGCTCACCGCAGGCCATGAGACGAAGTCCGAACCTGGTCTTGTAGAGTACAACATATGCCATGATAAGCGCAAGCAGGGCTACCAGCATGAACCAGTTGAACTGAAAGGACCCGATATTCATGACAAGTGCCTTCTTGGTGTTCACGTACTGCACCGTCGAGGATACGTTGTCAGGGTTCTCCGCCATATTTATGGACTTGACAATAACAGTTGCTGCAGCTGCAGCGAGCATGTTGAGCGCTGTTCCGACAAGAGTCTGGTCAGCTTTTAAGTTGATGCAGGCAAAAGCCAGAAGAACCGAATATAGCACGCCGCAGATCGTGGATGCTATTATAACTGCCAAAACAATCAGAAAGGCCGGCGCATCAGACGATAAGTACTTGAGCGTAAGCGCACCGCCGAGGGCACCTATTACCATTATTCCCTCAAGTCCCAGGTTGATGACACCTGAGTGCTCTGAAAAGCATCCGCCCAAAGCGACAAGAATAAGAACCGAAGCAAATAAAAGTGTGTATTGAAGAAGCAGTACCATTATTTCTTACCTCCTTCCTCTTTTTCCTTTTCTTTAAGCTTCCGAAGATATCCGTTTAAATAGAGCTTAAAGAACAGCACAAATCCGCACAGATAGATGATGATCGCAGATATGAAATCCGATATCTGTGAGGGATAGATATTCTTGTCCAGATATGATCCGCCACTTGTTATGTGCTGAATGAAGTATGAGGCAAATATTGTTCCGATGGGGTCAAGACCTCCCAGGAATGAAGCGGCGATTCCGTTGAAGCCCATGCTTGGAACGGATGACTGCGTCACTGACCACTGCTCGTATCCTGTTAGGAACAAAAATGCTGCTCCAAGTCCTGCCAGTGCACCGCCGATAAAAAGAGTTATGATGACGTTTCTCTTCTCCTTCATTCCGCTGTACCTGGCTGCGTCCTTGGCCATACCTGTCGCCTTTATCTCATATCCAAAGACGGTCTTACTCAGAACGACCTTGAGCAGTATCGCGATGAGGATAGCGAGGGGAATAGCTATTGTCACATATTTATTATTTGAAAAGAGCTTCTCCATTCCAAGTGAAGGAAGGATAGCTGAAGGGTTCACGCTTGCAACCGAAACCGTGTAGGGTGAAGCCGTCTCTTTTACTCCTGAGAGAAGCATATTGACTGAGTAGAGCCCTATCCAGTTGAGCATGATACCTGAAATAACTTCATTTACATTGAGGTAGGACTTCAAAAATCCTACTATAATTCCGAACAGTCCGCCCGCAACAAAAGCCGCAAGAAGACATATAATCCAGGGAAGTCCCAGCTTGAGCGCACAGAAAAGTGCAGCCCCCGCACCTGCAACATACTGCCCTGCAGCTCCGATGTTAAACAGGCCCGCCTGATAGCAGAACTGGATTGAAAGCGCACACATAAGAAGTGGTGCCGCCTTGACCAGAGTGTTGCCGAGATACTTCATCGCAGCCGCCTTGGTCGGGTAGGTGAAATAATTCTTGAGGATTGTTATTATCGCTTCTGTTGCGCCCTTTGGCTCAATTATGAGAAGAGCTATGTAGCCCAGAAGAAGGCCGAGCACGATACACAGAAGGGCTGCCAGTATTGACTGGACAGCGGGCTTTGAAAGAAAGCTTTCTTTAGCTTTGGTTTTGTTTGAAGCCATTATGCACTTGCCTCCTTTCTCTTAGCTCCTGCCATGTACAGACCGAGCTCTTCGGGTGTAGTCTTCCCCGGATCGAACTCTCCCACAATCTCTCCTTCGTACATGACGAGGATCCTGTCTGAAATGCTCATAACCTCTTCCAGCTCAAGAGATACCAGAAGAACTGCATGTCCCTCATCCCGCCTTGCGATCAGCTGCTTGTGGATGTACTCAATAGCTCCTACGTCAAGTCCTCTTGTGGGCTGAACAGCTATGAGAAGGTCGGGATTCTTGTCAATCTCACGGGCAATTATCGCCTTCTGCTGATTGCCGCCCGACATTGACCTTGCAATCGTGGGTGCGCCCTGACCGGACCTGATATCGTACTGCTCGATCAGCTTGTCGGCATAGTCAAAGATTTCTTTCTTTTTGAGGAAACCGAGTTTACCTGAAAACTCCGGCTCAAAGTATCTCTGAAGCACAAGATTGTAGGCCAGCGAGTAGTCCATCACAAGTCCGTGCTTGTGTCTGTCCTCGGGAATATGGCTGAGGCCGCTCGTGTTGCGCTCCCTTATCGAGGCGTGGGTTATGTCCTTTCCGCAGAGTGTTATCTTACCGCTTGTGCAGCTTTCAAGTCCTGAGAGACCGTATACCAGCTCTGTCTGACCGTTTCCGTCGATACCTGCGATGCAGACTATCTCTCCTTCCCTTACATCAAAGGATACGTTCTTTACCGCATTGTTGTGGTGGAGCTTACTGGGAACCGTCATGTTCTCCACATGGAGAATCACATCTCCCGGAGTCTTGTCCTCCTTGGTGGCAACAAGCTGAACATCGCGCCCTACCATCATGCGGCTGAGCTCATCCTGATTGGTGTCCTTGATATCTACAGTTCCTATGTACTTACCTCTTCTAAGAACCGTGCACCTGTCAGCTACAGCCATGATCTCGGCAAGCTTGTGCGAAATGAACAGAATTGACTTGCCCTCTTTGGCGAGGTTCTTCATGATCTCCATGAGTTCGTCGATCTCAGCGGGTGTCAGAACTGCCGTGGGCTCGTCGAAGATGAGGATCTCGTTGTCCCTGTAGAGCATCTTGAGGATCTCTGTCCTCTGCTGCATTCCGACTGTGATATCCTCTATTTTGGCATCGGGATCGACCTTAAGTCCATATTTGTCGGACAGAGCCATGACCTTTTTCCTGGCTTCGTCCTTCTGTAAAAATCCGTTTTTGACCGTCTCTACCCCAAGAATGATATTGTCAAGAACGGTAAAACACTGAACCAGCTTGAAATGCTGGTGCACCATTCCGATTCCCAGATCGTTGGCATCATTGGGATTGTTGATGGTCACAACCTTTCCATCCTTTTTGATGACACCCTCCTCAGCCTGATACAGACCAAAGAGAACACTCATAAGAGTTGACTTTCCGGCACCGTTTTCCCCCAAAAGAGCATGAATCTCTCCTTTTTTCAGCTGAACAGTGACATTGTCATTGGCAATGATACCGGGAAATCTCTTGGTGATATTCAGCATTTCAATTGCATATTGACTGTTTTCTGCCATGTAATTCCCTCCGTACCCCATCATATTGATAATTTCAGAAAAAAGGCCGGAAGACTATGAATCCGCCGGCCCTTGAAAGTCCTTGATAGACCTTTTATTTGATGTTGCCCTGGAAATTGATCTTAGCTGTTGCAGCTGAAGGCTCTGCAGCTGAAGAATCGTTGGAAACGTTGATCTTGCCGCTTACCATGTCAGCAACGAGCTGCTTGTAATCATCAGCTGTGAATGTGTCTGTCCAGACTGAAGAATCTGCAAGACCTACATAGTTGAGTGTAAGATCATCGCCTGATACAAGACCAAGGTTCTGGATCTGTCCTGCATAAGAATTCCACTGACCATCCTTGATGGCTGTGAGAAGTGTGTTAACTGTTGCCTGAAGGCCCTTCATGGCTGATGTGATAGTCATGCCCTTGCCGTAAGAACCATCGATTACAGGAGCCTGATCTGTGTCAACACCGATAACCTTACCGCCAACCTTTGCAGCAGCCTCAGCAGCTGATGTGAAGATACCGCCGCCGCATGCGAATACAACCTCTGTGCCGCCCTGGTACCATGTGTCCATAGCAGCTGTGATATCAGCATCGCCGAAGAACTGGTTACCGTAAGCGTAGTTGATCTCTACATCTGTTCCGGCCTCAGCAGCTGCTGCATCAGCGCCCTGAACGAAACCGTAACCGTAACGGATAACAGCGGGAACTGCCATTCCGCCGAGGAAACCAAGCTTTGTGTAGCCCATCTTAACTGCAGCGTATCCTGCCATGTATCCGGGAAGTTCTTCCTGGTATACAGCTGAGAATACGTTTGAATATGTCTGATTGTTGAAATCTGAAGAATCTCCCTCAAGGTCGTACTCGGAAACGTCAAGAGCTACGAACTTGATATCGGGATACATCTCTGCTGTCTCTTTGATAGCGCCGGCAAAAGCGTAACCGGGCATTACTACTACGTTGTAGCCATCTGCTACAGCCTTGTCGATCATGGCTACTCTCTCAGCGTCTGAGTCGCCCTCGGGCTTGTAGTATGTGAAATCGACTCCGTTTGACTCACCGAAAGCCTTGCAGGCCTCGTAAGTTGACTGGTTGAAGGACTGGTCTGTGATGTCACCGTAGTCAGTGATCATAGCAACCTTCATGTCGCTTGCTTCTGCATTCTCAGCAGGAGCCTCAGCGGGTGCCTCAGCAGCTGTCTCTGCCGGTGCCTCAGCGGGTGCTTCAGCAGGAGCCTCTGCTGTCTGTGTGTCAGCAGTCTCTGCAGGTGCGCTTGTAGAGCCACATGCTGCAAGAGAGCATACCATTGTTGCAGTCATAAGAACTGCCAGAAGTTTCTTTTTCATAATTTCCCTCCGTTATAAAAATAATTGATAGAAACATTTATAATAAAACCGAAAATCATTTTCCGGCTTTATCCTGTTTGATGAGCTGCCTGACAGCATCAACTGTCGTCCTGAAAACTATATCCATATCGTGAACCTGGGGATTTGACAGTCCCTGTTTCGCCCTCTCCTGATTGGCTACAACCAAAAGCACCGCTCCTGTTCTCGCACGAAGGTAGTCCCCAACAACAAAGAGCGTTGAGCTCTCCATCTCAGAGCAGAGGCACCCGCACTTTATCCAGGCATCCCACTTGTACAGAAGGTCCTGCCCCACAGGCTTGGTCTCAGGCTCGTGCTGTCCAAAAAAGGAGTCCTTGCACTGGCAGACGCCGACGTGATATCTCGCGCCGTTCTTTTTGGCTCCGCATACAAGGGCGTTCACAACATCAAAAGTCGCCACAGCCGGATACTCAATGGGCGCATACTCCCTGGAGGTTCCCTCTGCGCGGATGGCTCCGGAGGCAATAACGATATCGCCGCCGATGACATCTGTCTGCATTCCTCCTGAAGTGCCCATGCGGATAAAGGTATCCGCGCCGCACTTGTAGAGCTCCTCAACACAGATAGCTGTTGAGGCACCTCCTATACCGTGTGAAATCACAGAAACCTTCTCACCGTCAAGCGTTCCGGTGTAGCAGTTATATTCTCTGTTATAAGCTACAAATTCAGGATTGTCAAAAAACTTTGAAATAGATTCACATCTCCCGGGATCACCTGTCAGAAGAACATACCTGCCCACATCTCCGGGTTTTACATGCGTATGATACTGGTAACCAGCACCCTCTGTATAATCTACCATAATGAAAATCACCCCAACATATTGTGTCTTTCAGATCAAATACACATAATATTTACGCACATATTATAATTCATTTATCCCTAAAAGTCACTATGGTAACGCCGAATAATTCAGCGATTAATTCAGCATGTTTCACTATGTTATAAAAGTCCGTCCATTACATGGATGACGATTTTGCCGCCATCGGGGTCTATCTGCTTTATACACTCGCCTATGGCGGGTATATAGACCTTTTCATCTCTTTCCTTCATTGTCATCTCATAGACATCATTGGCTCCGTTCTGAAGGATCTCTGTGAGCGTCCCCAGCTCCTTCCCCTCTTCATCGACTATCAAAAGGCCTATGAGATCAGCGCAGTAATACTCCCCGGGCTTTAGCTGTATCGCATCTTTTCTGTCGATCGTAAGCTCGCACCCTCTAAACTTCTCCACATCGTTAATGCTGTCGAACTGCCTGAACTTCACTATCACAAATTTCTTGAAAAAGCGGGCAGAGACTATATCAAGCACCATCTCTTCGCCCCTGTTTGTGTGCAGGATCACTTTTTTAAGTTTTTTGAATCTCTGCGGGTCCTCGGTCGTGGGAAATACGTTTACTTCGCCGGCAAGTCCGTGTGTCGAAGCTATGACCCCAACCTGAAATCTGTCTGCTTTCATGTCATCTCCTCATCTGATATCTTTTTCTTTCTGCGCTTTTTCTTTTCCGGCTTTGGCGGGTTCTCCAAAATGTATTTCTCGTACAGATCGGGTCTGCGCTCTTTTGTCCGCAAAATCGACTGCTCAAGGCGCCACTCGTCGACCTTTTTGTGATCTCCAGACAGGAGTATCTCCGGGACCTTTTTCCCCATCCACTCCTCAGGTCTTGAGTACTGCGGATACTCGAGAAGATTATTGTTAAAGCTCTCAGTAGATGCCGACTCATCGTTATTAAGGACCCCCGGAACGAGCCTTGATATTGCATCAATCATCACCATGGCAGGAAGCTCGCCCCCTGTCAGCACATAATCCCCGATTGAGACATAGTCGGTGACGATCTCCTCCAAAACTCTCTCATCGACGCCCTCGTAGTGGCCGCAGAGAAACACAATGTCGCTTTCTTTTGACAGCTCCTTTGCAAGCTCCTGATCAAAGACGCGCCCCTGCGGCGTCACATAGACAACGCGAAGATGGTTTTGGCCGCTGCTTTCCCCATCTCTTTTTGAAAAAATCTTATCCCGTATGGCGAGAAAACAGTCGTAGATCGGCTGCGCCTGCATCAGCATCCCTGCCCCGCCCCCGTATGTATAATCATCAACCTTGTGATGCTTTTTGTCATTGGTGTAATCCCTTATGTTGACCGCATCAAAGCCTATGAGCCCGTTGTCTGCAGCTCTTCCTGTTATACTTGTCCCAAGGCCCGACGTTATCATCTCCGGGAAAAGAGTCATTATATGAAAATTCATATTCTTCCTTTGAAATCTGTAAAATAAGAAAAACAAGCCGAATAAAGCATTATGCCTTATCCGGCTCAAAAATCACCTTATTTCAACATCCACCTTGATGTTCTCTCTGGTCGATGCTGCCTTGACAACGGCACGGATTGCCTTGGCAATTCGTCCCTGCTTGCCTATTACCTTGCCCATGTCAGAAGGTGCAACATGTAGCTCGATCATAATATTGCGCCCGTCTTTCTTTTCGGAAACAACAACCTCTTCCGGGTTATCAACAAGCGCCTTTGCAATAACCTCTACTAATTCTTTCACGGTTCACCTCCGGCAATATTTGTAAGTTGCAAAATATAACTTATTTCTGGATGCCGGCCTGTTTAAGAAGCTTTGCTACTGACTCTGTGGGCTGAGCGCCGTTTGAGAGCCACTTCTTTGCGAGCTCCTCGTTTACCTTTACAGTGCTGGGATCCGTGTTGGGATCGTATGTTCCGATTTCCTCGATGAACTTACCCTGTACAGGGAACTTGGAATCTGAAACGATGATCCTGTAGAAAGGAACCTTTTTCTTACCAATTCTCTTTAATCTGATCTTTACTGCCATTTTGATTTTCCTCCATTTGATTATAAAAAAATGATTTGTTTTATATGTAAAAATTCAGAGCCGAACCTGCCTGAATAGTTACGTCTTTAAAAGAACTTTCCGCCGCCTCTTTTGCCGCCCATAAGTCCCTGGAGAGCCGAAAGGCCGCCCCTCTTTCCGCCCATAAGCCCGGGCATCTGTTTCATCATCTTGTTCATCTGTTCAAACTGTTTGATGAATCTGTTTACGGCTGCGATGTCATTGCCTGATCCCTTTGCGATCCTGAACTTGCGCTGCGGGCTCATGAGCTTGGGGTTTCTGCGCTCCTCAGGCGTCATAGAGAGGACGATCGCCTCTACTCTGGCAAGCTCCTTCTCATCGGGGAGCTGATCCTCGCTTATCCTGCCGCCAAGTCCGGGAAGCATTCCAAGGATTGATCCGAGGCCTCCCATCTTGCGCATGGCCTTCATGCTCTCGAGGTACATCTCGAAGTCCATCTTGCCCTTCTTGATCTTTTTGGCCATCTCGCGGTCCTGCTCGGCATCGCGCTCGGCCTGGGCTTCTACCGCCTTGTCGATGAGGCTCAGGACATCGCCCATTCCAAGGATCCTGCTCGCCATTCTGTCCGGATAGAACTGCTCGAGGTCAGATAACTTCTCGCCCATACCCACATAGAGGATCGGCTTTCCAGTGACGGACTTGGTTGAAAGAGCTGCACCGCCCCGTGAATCACCGTCCATCTTGGAGAGGATTATTCCGTCGATGCCCACCTTGTCGTTGAACTCGGAAGCCACATTTACGGCCTCCTGACCGGTCATCGCATCGACCACGAGAAGCGTCTGGTGAACTGTCACGGCTTCTTTTATCCTGACGAGCTCTGTCATCATGTCTTCATCGATCTGAAGTCGTCCGGCCGTATCTATGATAACTACGTTTAAGCCCCTCTTTTTGGCCTCTTCTATTGAAGTCCTTGCTATCTCAACAGGAGAAACCCCGGTTCCCATTGAAAAGAACTCAACTTCCTGCTTTTTGGCATTGATCTCGAGCTGGTCAATAGCAGCCGGTCTGTACACGTCACATGCAACAAGGAGAGGCTTTCTGCCCTTCATCTTGATCTTGCCCGCGAGCTTGGCAGCGGTCGTCGTCTTACCTGCACCCTGAAGTCCGCACATCATGAGAACCGTTATCTCATTGATCGGCTGGAATCTGATCTCGGTGGTCTCAGAACCCATGAGGGATATCATCTCCTCATTGACTATCTTTATGACCATCTGCCCGGGATTGAGGCCGTTTAAGACATCCTCGCCTATGGCTCTCTCCTGGACGCTTCCTATGAACTGCTTGACCACCTTGAAGCTGACATCGGCTTCAAGCAGAGCCATCTTCACTTCCCTGAGGGCGGTCTTAACATCGTCCTCAGTGAGCTTGCCCTTGCTGCGAAGGCTCCTAAACGCATTCTGTAGTTTTTCTGATAAGCTCTCAAAAGCCATTAAGTGAGTTCCTCTATAATCTTCTCAGACAAACGCATTGTCTGCTCTCTTAGTTCCTGTTCTGATGTGCATCTGCGAGAAATGCTCAAAAGTTCCTCGGCATCAGCCTTTATCGCCTCGAACCTCCGTATCATGTGGAGCTTGTCCTCGTATTTCTGAAGCGTTCCGGTGCATCTCTTGATGAGGTCCGACACGCCCTGCTTGCTGATACCGTATTCATCGGCAATCTCAGTTAGTGACATATCCTCGTAAACAGCAGCTTCATAGATCTGTTTCTGATGATCCGTCAGAAGCTCACCGTAGAAGTCATATAGAAGTCCCTGTTCTACGATCTTTTCCATACGATACGCCACCTCGTCTTCTTAAACACAAAGTATATAATAGACAAAAGAAGCAGAGGTGTCAAGTATTTTTTCTTGACAGCTTTGCTGTAGTCCGGTCAGGGCAGACATATATTCCTCTGCTCACTTCGACTGTGTCGTGATTTATCAGGATTCAAAAAAAGAATGGTTCACTCCTCTCATGTTATTCGGAGCAGTCGTGAACCATTCTTTTTTTCATCCGATAAATCATCTCCTCGTCGACATGATTCGCATAGGAATTTATGTCTGTCCTGACCTGGGTATCAGAAAGTGAAAAAACAAATACATTTAACACTCGTTCATCTGTAGTCTGTAATGCAGATGTTCAGGTCGACGTCTCCTACGATGCCGTCGACATGTCCTGTTGAGGTGTACTGCCAGATATCGAAGTGATACGGGTAGTACAGGGGCAGTCCGTAGTATGCGATCCAGATATTGTAATCGTCTACATCTACTGCGTCCATCAGGAGCGTGAAGCTCTTTACATTGCCGTAGATCATTGGGGTATAGCCGGCATTTTTCACGGTGTCGCAGAAGGTTTTGACCACGACCTCGTACTCGTCTGAGCTCATCTTAGCGGTCCTTGCCGTGTCAGACTCGGCCGACTCAACGTCGATGACAACAGGGAAGGTGATGTCGTAGGGCTCAATGAGATCCAGTATCATCTGAACCTCCTCTGCGGCCTCTACTTCATCAAGGGCCTGTGAGTAGAAATAAACGCCCACATCTATGCCGTTTTTGATGGCTCCCTCGACGTTGTCCTCAAAGTAGTCGTCGACCAGCATCTTGCCTTCTGTGGTTCCCCTGAGTCCTGCGCGGACAATGGCAAAATCTATGCCTGCTTCACTGACGGCCTTCCAGTCAATGCTGCCCTGGAATCTGGAGACATCGATGCCGTTTCTGATCTTGACAGAAGGGTCATCGCCGACATAGGTTAAAAAGCCGTTCTCACCCTCCTCGAAATCGTCGGGTTCAAAGCTGTGGTGCTCAATCTCATCCGTTATCGGGAAGAAGTAGTACCTGCCGCCGCTCGCCACAACCATCTGGTCCGGGAAAAGAGCCCGTATTGCCGATGTGGTTCCGTCCCCGTTTTCAAGCTTTTGCTGTATCATTTCCCTTATGGAATTTTTCGTTTTTTCCTCTGTCTCTATCCTGACGCTCTCGACGAGTTTTTCAGCCTCCGCCTTGGTGTAGTAGCCTTCCGCATTCAGCGAGTCAAGCTCAGACTGCACCGCATCTTCCTCCCTCTTAAGAGATGCGTTCTTTATCAGAAGGACAATAGAAAGAGACAGCCCCATGAGTGCAACGAGGCTCAGGAAAATAATGGATATTACGTTGTGTGTATTTCTGACGCCGCGGCGTTCTCTCATCTCCAGGTTACTGTTCATATTTTACATTCTCTCATCAAAATAGCTTTTGTATCCCTCGCCGAAAATCTCGCTGGCGCTGGATACTATCATAAAGGCGTCAGGGTCTTCCTCCCTGACAATGTCCTCGGCCATTGGTGAGAGCCTCTTCTTGATGGCGCACATAATGACCTTCTTTTTCTCTCTTGAGTACGCACCCTGTGCAAATACGTGGGTTGCCCCGACATCGAGCTCCGTAAGGAGCCTTGCCGTGATTATGTCCGGGCGCTCTGAGATTATGAATATAAGCTTTGCTCCGTCGCGGCCGTACAAAACATAATCGATGACAAAGCTGGTCACAACGACCGAGATAAATGAATATAGTGCTGCAGCAAGGTCGTTGAATACGATGGCCGCTATAACGAGCACCACCACATCAGTCAGGATATACAGGATACCTGTCTTGATATGCGGATATTTAAGTCTCAACAGTTTAATTATAACATCGGTTCCGCCGCTTGTTGCATGGCATTTGAAAATCAGTCCGATTGCAACCGCAGTCATGGCACTTCCTATCGTCACCGCAAGAAACATGTCATGTATTGCGTACTGACCGAAATACTCTGTCGTCAGGTCAGTGAAAACAGATATCATGACCGTGGCGTAGATGGTGGAAATGGTGAATCTCATCCCGAAAAAAAATATCGCAAGAATAAGAATGGGGATGTTGAGAAGCGCAAACCACCTTCCTACTCCTATAGGCGAAACCCTGTTCAACACTATGGAAAGACCCGTCATTCCTCCGGGGGCAATATTGTTGGGATCGATCAAAAGAGCCGTTCCCACTCCGTACAGCAGTGAAGCTAAGGTGATGATGAGGTACTCCCTTACCCGCACCTTTGCACTTACTTTTTTTGACTTCATCAGATATTGGTCCTCACAATCCGTGGCTTGTAGCCATTTTCTGTAAGGGCTGAGAGTATCTGCTCCTTGTGCTCCGAACCGAAGGCCTCAAGTGTTATGCGCAGTTCAACAGCAGCGTTTCTGTTGATAGACACGAACTGGTTGTGCTCGAGCTTTATGACATTGCCGCTGACACCTGCGATGATGCCGGATACTCTTGAGAGTTCTCCGGGCTTGTCAGGCAGAAGAACGGATACGGTGAATATCCTGTCTCTCATGATAAGACCCTGCTGAACTACCGAGGACATGGTTATAATATCCATGTTTCCGCCAGATAATACGCAGGCGATCTTTTTGTTCTTAACATTTATCTGTTTCAGGGCAGCGACTGATAAAAGCCCTGAGTTTTCGACCACCATCTTGTGATTTTCAACCATATCGAGGAACGACACAACAAGGTCCTCATCGGGAACCGTGATGATGTCGTCAAGGTTCTTCTGAAGGTATGGGAAAATATGCTCTCCTGGAGTCTTGACTGCAGTTCCGTCAGCGATCGTGTTGACAGTCCCAATCGTCACGACGTGACCTGCCTTTAGCGATTCCTGCATGCAGTTGGCACCCGCAGGCTCAACGCCTATAACCTTTATCTTGGGATTGAGGAGCTTGGCAAGTGTCGATACACCTGTGGCAAGTCCGCCTCCTCCTATGGGAACGAGGATGATGTCAACCGTCGGGAGCTCTTTTATGATCTCCATGGCTATTGTCCCCTGGCCTGTTGCGACGTCAAGGTCGTCAAAGGGGTGAACCAGCGTGTATCCGTGTTCCCCGGCAAGTTCAAGTGCTTTTTCGTATGCCTCGTCGTACACATCACCATGGAGAACCACCTCAGCGCCGAGGGCCTTGGTCCTGTTCACTTTTATAAGAGGCGTTGAGGTAGGCATACAGATGGTTGCCTTTATCCCGTACTGCCTTGCGGCGTAGGCTACGCCCTGAGCGTGGTTCCCCGCCGATGCAGTGATAAGTCCCTTAGACCTCTCCTCGTCAGATAAAGTGGTTATCTTGTAGTAGGCGCCTCTTACCTTGTAGGCTCCGGTTCTCTGGAGGTTCTCAGGCTTAAGGTAAACCCTGTTGCCCGTTGCGCCGCTCCAGTAGTCGCTGTATATCAGCTTGGTGTCAAGCGTGACCTTTTTGACATCCTCATAGGCCTCTTCAAATTTCTCAAGTGTCATTTTTTCGTTTCCCATAACAATACTTATCCTCCTGTAATCACCCAAAGATTGCGTCCACAAACTCTGCCGGATTAAATCTCTCAAGGTCGTCTATTCCCTCTCCGACACCCACATATTTGACGGGTATATTGAGCTCCGAGACGATAGCAACGGCAATCCCTCCCTTGGAGGTTCCGTCGAGCTTGGTGAGGACTATACCGGTCAGCTTCGCCGCCTCGCCGAACTCCCTCGCCTGCATGATAGCGTTCTGTCCTGTAGTTCCGTCCAGAACAATGAAGTTCTCCCTGTAGATGCCCGGAAGCTCCTTGTCAATTATCCTGTTCATCTTGGCAAGCTCTTCCATGAGATTCTTTTTGTTGTGAAGTCTCCCTGCGGTATCGACTATCATGATGTCGCAGTCCCTGGCTTTGAAGGACGATGCTGCATCATAGATAACGCTTGCGGGATCTCCGCCCTCGCGCCCCGTTATGATAGGCGTATCGGCTCTTTTCGCCCACTCCTCGAGCTGTTCTGTAGCCGCGGCCCTGTATGTGTCGGCAGCTGCAATTATGACCTTTTTGCCCTTTTTGCGGAAAATCGACGCAAGCTTTCCGACCGATGTCGTCTTGCCGACGCCGTTGACGCCGATGACGAAGATGATGCTCTTCTGGTTTTCAAAATCATAGGCGTGCTCATCTATCCTCATCTGCTGCCATATGTCCTGAACAAGAAGCGCCCTGCAGGAAGCGGGGTCGGTGATATGCTTCTCCCTGACCTGCTCCTTTAATGTGTCGAGTATCCTGCTGGTTGCGTTGATACCCAGATCTCCCATTATAAGGGTCTCCTCAAGCTCCTCATAGAATTCGTCGTCGATCACGGAATAGCCGTTAAAAACACTGTCTATCCCCCTGACTATGCTGTCTCTGGTCTTCGAAAGACCCTGCTGAAGTTTCTCAAAAAAACCGGCCATTAGTTTGTAAGCTCCTTGTCGATCAGGTTAACACTGACGAGTGTTGAAACACCCTTCTCCTGCATGGTGATACCATAGAGTCTGTCCGCGCTCTCCATGGTTCCTCTACGGTGTGTGATAACAATAAACTGTGTATTTTTAAGCTTGTGCAGATATCTGGCAAATCGCACGACGTTGTTCTCATCAAGCGCCGCCTCGATCTCATCCAAAAGACAGAACGGCGATGGCTTTAAGTTCTGGATTGCGAACAACAGCGCTATGGCTGTCAGAGCCTTCTCTCCGCCGGACATCTGCATCATGTTGACAAGCTTTTTGCCGGGCGGCTGTGCGTTGATCCTGATTCCTGCCTCGAGAACGTCCTCGTCCTCGGAAAGCTCCAAAGAGCCCTTTCCGCCGCCGAACATCTCCTTGAAGACCTTGTCAAACTCGGTGTTTATGAGGGCAAACTGTTCCATAAACTGTCTGCGCATGGACTCATCGAGATCCTTTATTATCTCCTTGAGCTGCTGCTCAGCGGTGATGAGGTCGTCATGCTGAGTCTTCATGAAGGTATATCTCTCCATCAGGTTCTTGTAGTCCTCGATGGCATTTACATTGACATCGCCCAGCTTCCTGATGGAGTCCTTGAGCTGATTTGTCTCCTTCCTCATGGCAGGGACATCGGTCATCTCCTCGTCTCTCATGGAGGAAGCGTCCGTCAGGGTTATCTCGTACTCATTCCACATGTAGTTGATCTGGGACTCGATCGCCTCCTGGCACTTCTCCCTCTTTCCGGAGAGTCTGACTACCTCTTTGTCGAGCTCTGACATCTGCTTGTTCAGCTCCTCAGTCTTTGCAAAAAACTCCTTCTGTGAGAGGGAGAATTCGTTCTTCTTCTCCTTCTTCTCTTCGAGTTCCTTTGCTGCACCTGTCTGTACATCGGTCGATGCCTCGATCGTGAGACGGATCTGTTCGATGTCATTTTTGGAGTAGCTCAGAACCTCGGTGTTCTTCTCGATACTGTCAAGTATCTCTTTTAAAGACTGCTCCTCTGCCCTTATGTCGTCCTCGATACGGGTGAGGTTGGCCTTCTGGAACTCCTGTCTCTGCGCTATCTTCTCGTACTGGATATCCCATTTTGATACATTTATGTTCTTCTCTTCTTCTACCTTGTGAAGCTCCTCGAGCTGTCCCTGGTACTTTGTGACCTTTTCGGAGCACTCCTTCTCTGTGGCTACAGAAATATCGAGCTGCTTGAGTGCATCCTCTCTCTGGCTCGCGATATCTGATATCTGCTTCTCAATCTCGCTGTTTTCAACCTTTAAGTCGGTGTAATTGCCCTTCTGCTCCTCCTGCCTCTTTTTCTCGTTCTCAACATTTATCCTGGCAGTGTTCTGCGCGATGAACTTATCCTGAAGCTTTGTCCTTATTTCCTCAGAGAGGGTTCGAAGTTCATTTCTCTTCTTCTTTGACTCATCTATCTCACTTTGAAGCTCGTCCATGCGCTCCCTGTACTTTTTGACGTTCTTCTCCATCTCCTCCATCTCACGTCTTCTGCCGAGGAGATTGGAGTTGTTTTTGAAAGCGCCGCCGCTTATGGCGCCGCCGGGAACGAGCAGTTCACCCTCCAGGGTCACCATACGTATGGTGTATCTGTATTTCTTTGCGATTTTTACCGCATTGTCTATGTTATCAACGGCAACGATCCTTCCGAGCATTGCCTTTGCAACGCTTTTGTACTTGGGATCGGTGTTTACAAGTTCATCCGCCATCCCGAGTACGCCCGTCTCATTCAGGACCTCTTTGGCCTTCAGCTCCGGAGGATTGTCAAGGGATGTAAGCGGAAGGAAGGTTGCACGGCCTGCCTTGCTGCTCTTTAAGTAGGCGATCATCTTCTTGGCCGTATCCTCGTTGTCCGTTACTATATTCTGAATGTTGCCGCCCAGAGCAACCTCGATGGCAGTCTCGTATTTGGGCTCTGTCTTGATGATATCCGCAACGACACCGATAATGCCCCTGGTGTCATCCCTGCGCTCCATGACCTTCTTGACTGATCCGCCGTAGCCGTCATATCTCTCGGTTAAGTTGCGCAGCGACTCGAGCCTTGCCTTCTCCTGCTGATAGAGCTCCTGCGTCTTTCGAAGCTCGCTGTCGAGACTGTGCATGTTCTCGCGGATAGCTGTGACCTCTGCCTCCGCGTCCTTCTGCTTTTTGTTCATCTCCGAGATCTCGGCGGTTATGCTGTCGAACTCATCGGTCAGCTTTTTCAGCGTCTCCTCCTGCTTCGACTCATCGCTCCTGGCCCTGACGAGCTTGCTGGTCAGCTCTGCCTTCCTGATGTTGACCTGCTCCTTCATCGTGTCGAGGGAACTTAGCTTGGACTTGATGTTGGCCCTTGTGTCAAGGGTCTTGATTATTGTCTCCTTGCAGCTCTCAATCTCTTCGTTGATGTTCTCTATCTGCAGAAGGACCTGGTCGAGTTCCTTCCTCGCTTTGTCTCTGTCAAGCGAAAGGCTCTGTGCCTCTTTGTCGATCTCTTCCTTCTCTAAAAGATAGCGTTCCCTCTCATCGTTCTTTTGCTTTAGCTTTTCTCTCTCGTCCTTCTCACGTTTTCTGAAGTGAGTATCGTTCTCTGTCGCGGACTTTATCTTTTCCTTAAGAATTCCGATCTGTCCCTCGAGCTTTTCCTTCTGGACGGACGAATCGGTTATCCTGGCTCTCGCATCTTCAATCTCTCTGTCAAGCTCCTCGATGACCTTCTGGATGCTCTCGTATTCCTCTTTAGTCCTGTCGTAGTTTTCTCTTGCCTCTTTTAGCGCCTCTGATGCTATCTTGTGATTTTCCTCGGCTTCTTTTAACTGCTCCTTCTGGAGTCTGTTCTCGACGAGGAACATATTTACATCGAGAGTTTTGAGTCTCTCCTTGTACTTAAGGTACTCCCTTGCAACTTCCGACTGCTTCTCCAAAGGGCCTATCTGCTTTTCGAGTTCGGAGAGGATGTCCGATAGTCTCGTTAAGTTTATCTTTTCCTCCTCGAGTTTCTTGATCGCCGTCTCCTTGCGAGCCTTGAACTTGACAATACCTGCCGCCTCATCAAATAGGTTTCTGCGGTCCTCAGGCTTACTTGAGAGGATCTGGTCGATCTGACCCTGTCCGATAATGGAGTAGCCCTCTTTACCGATACCGGTGTCCATGAACAGCTCGTTTACATCCTTAAGTCTGCAGGCAGAGCCGTTTATCATATATTCACTCTCTCCGGACCTGTAGAGCCGCCTGGAGACAGTTACTTCATCGTAGTCAATTGAAAGTGAGTGGTCTGAATTGTCTAAGGTGATGGCAACATAGGCGTAACCAAGCGGTTTACGCAGCTCTGTGCCCGAGAAAATAACATCCTGCATGGACCCGCCACGCAGCTGTTTGATACGCTGCTCACCGAGAACCCACCTGACGGCGTCTGCGACATTGCTCTTTCCTGAGCCGTTGGGACCTACTATCCCGGTGATACCGTTATGAAAATCAAATTTTATCTTATTGGCAAAAGACTTAAAGCCATGTATCTCAATACTCTTTAAATACATTACTGATTATTCTTAAGTGCAAGAACAGCCTCATAGGCAGCCTTCTGCTCAGCTGCCTTCTTGGTCTTTCCTGACCCCTCTCCCAGATTATTTCCTCCGACGAACACGCGGACATCAAATATTTTATCATGCTCGGGTCCACTTTCGCCACAAATTTCATACCTTATCTCGCCCAAATTTTGGCCCTGGACAATCTCCTGGAGCCTTGACTTGCTGTCCACAAAAATCTGCACAGCTTCTATGTTCGACAGAACATACTTATCTATAAAGCGCTTTGACTGCCTGACTCCCCCATCAAGGTAGAGCGCTCCGATGATCGCCTCCATCACGTCGGCGATTATCGACTCCTTGTTCCGTCCGCCTGTCGCCTCTTCGCCCTTGCCAAACTGGATGTAGCTTCGGATATCGAGAGCCTCCGCGTCATAGGCAAGAGCCCCCTCACAGACTAATGTCGCCCTTATCTTGGACATCTCTCCCTCCTTTTTGTCGGGAAAAGATTTAAAGAGATATGCGCTCGATATCATCTCAAGCACAGCATCTCCCAAAAACTCGAGTCTCTCGTAGTCCGGTTTTTTGTTTATCTTCTGCTCGTTTACAAAGGATGAGTGGGTAAAGGCCTGTGTAATAAGTGCCTTGTTCTTGAACTCATATCCAATGATATCTTCAAACTTTTTTATCTGCTCATCTGTTAACATACAAACTGCTCCATAATACAAAGATGAGGCAGCTCCTGCTGCCTCATAAACAATTACTTATTTGAGATAGCGCTCTTAAGAAGCTCAACAGCTTCACCTACTGTCGTGATGTTCTCTGTCTTCTCAGGATCTATCTGAACATCAAATTCATCCTCGAGGCCCATGATGATCTGGAAAAGGTCGAGTGAATCAGCTCCAAGATCCTCTGTAAATGTAGTATCAGGCGTGATCTCTTCGGGATCAACATTGAGGACATTTGCAATGACCTCTTTCATCTTTTCAAATTCCATACCATATCTCCAATCTTTCGTTTAATCGATTTATAAATCAGCTCCAAAGATCATTCAGAAATCTTTGCGCTAATCTTCTCACTTATTCTCTGTCTTGTAAAGGTCACACATTGCAAAATAGAATTTTTGATCTCTATATCATTCGCCGAGCCGTGAGTCTTTACTACAAGGCCTTTAAGTCCCAGCATGGGAGCACCGCCGTATTTGTCCATACTGTAATCGGCAAGTGACTTCTTCAGGTCGTCCTTGATAAGGAGAGCTCCGATCTTGGTCTTCAGGTTGCTCATCAGACCCTTCTTGACAACGTGCAGCATGCTCTTTGCAACTCCCTCATACATCTTGAGGATGACGTTGCCCGTAAAGGCTTCGCAGACTATTACGTCAGCTCCTCCGGCAGGGATGTCCCTTGCCTCGATACTGCCTATAAAGTTGATGTCGGGGCAGTTCTTCAAGAGCGGGAAGGTCTCTTTTACAAGGGCGTTGCCCTTCTCCTCCTCTGCTCCTATATTGACGATGGCGACTGTCGGGTTATTAACTCCCATTACGTTCTCCATGTAGACGGTTCCCATCTTGGCAAACTGAACAAGGTGATTACTCCTGGCGTCCACATTCGCCCCGCAGTCGATAAGGAGAGAGCTGCCTTTCTCGGTGGGGATGAGCGGTGCCAGCGGCGCTCTGTCGACGCCTTTCAGCCTTCCGACTATGACCTGTCCGCCTACGAGTGTGGCACCTGTGCTGCCTGCTGAGACATATGCATCGGCCTCGCCGTGATTCACCATGTACATGGCCTTGACGATTGATGAATCCTTCTTTTTGCGGATAGCCATTACAGGCGGCTCTGCCATCTCTATGACTTCAGTTGCGTCCACAACCTCTATCCTGCTCTTGTCGTAATCATATTTTGAAAGCTCGGCGCTTACGTCAGCCTTCCTGCCAACCAGAAAAACCTTGAGTTCATTGCTTTCCTTTACGGCGCTGACCGCACCCTTTACCGTGACAAAAGGAGCATTGTCTCCACCCATAGCATCGACCGCTACTCTCACCAGTTCAGACATTGATCGTCCTCCACATCTATAAATATATAACAGTTCTTAGTGTACTAAAAGCCTCTACAAAAATCAAGGCTTTCCGACCTGAGCCGGAAAGCCTTAAATTCAACAGACCATCTGTGTTACAAAAAATTAAGCATCGACTTCTACAATGCTCTTCTTGTTGTAATAACCGCACTTCTTGCATGCGCAATGTGGCTGCATAAGAGCTCCACAATGACTGCACTTAACCAAAGTAGGAGCTGTCATTTTCCAGTTAGCTCTTCTCTGATCTCTGTGTCCTTTAGATGATTTATTCTTTGGGCAGATTGACATTTAATAACACCTCCTTACCGTAGCCGTATAATTAACTGCCTTAAAAAAGGCACTCATTTACGTTTATTCATTAGCATACCTTGTTATTTTACTCATGCCTTTTATATTTGTCAACAGGATTTTAAACATTTTCCGCCCATTTTCTGAACGGAATTATTTGATAAAATCCGATAATTCTTAATTTTTTGTGAAAATATTGAAAATATTGAAGTAAAACGCTATTATTTATATATCCATATTTTTCAGGAGACATTATTTTATGAAAGAACTCAACTCATGCAAGGCCGCAATGGCATACAGCATAGAAAATCATTATTTCAGCGTAGCTCACCTCTACAAGGACGAGAAGGCGATGGAGATGCACATCCACGACTGTTATGAGGTGTATTTCTCAATATCGGGCGGCAAACAGTTCCTCATCGACAATCAGGTCTATGACATTGCTCCGGGAGATCTTTTTATCATCAATCAGTTTGACTCCCACTACCTCACGCAGATAGACTCTGAGCTTCACGAGAGGATCGTCATTATGATTGATCCCGAGTATATGAAGACGATTTCGAGCCCGGAGACAGATCTTGACGCCTGCTTCCGGAACAGGAGCGACACCTTTTCACATAAGATTTCACTGACCCCCGAGCAGCAAAAGAGATTTCTTTACTTTATTAATAAGATTGTGACCAGCAACGGTTTTGGTCACGATCTGTTGGAGCGCGCAACCTTTACCGAGCTCTTTGTCATGATAAACAAGATCGTCAAGGACAGGGAGTCGGATTCCGAGACCGACAGACCCGCAACCTACAACGAGCAGGTGGACAGCATACTCTCCTACATCAACAACAACATCCAGTATCCCATCAGCATCGGCGATCTGTCCAGGCAGTTCTACATAAGCGAGTCCTATATCTGCAGGATCTTCAAGTCCGCGACCGGGACTACCATTAACAAATACATGACAGCGCGCCGCATATCGATTGCCAAGTCGCTCCTGGCCGAAGGAATAGGTGTCAGCGAGGTATGCGAGAGGTGCGGTTTCTCCGACTACAGCAATTTCTTAAAGGCCTTCACCAAGTCCGTGGGAATATCCCCCAAGAAATACTCACAGAACTGCAATAAATAATTAAACGCTTCGCCGCATTTTTAAACCGGCGAAGCGTTTTCTTTTATCAAAAAACGATCAGATCTTTATCTCGTGGATCCAGCCCTTGGGAGCCTCTACCGTGCCCATCTGGATACCTGTGAGAGTGTCGTAGAGCTTTTTGATGACAGGTCCCATGTCGTCCATACCGCTTGCAAAGCATATCTCTTTGCCGTGGTCGTTGATTTTGCCGACAGGTGAAATAACTGCCGCTGTTCCGCAAAGTCCCATCTCTACAAACTCAGGGACCTCAGAGAGCTTTACAGGTCTCTCCTCGACGTTCATGCCAAGGATTTCTCTTGCAACATATACGATCGACCTTCTGGTGATGGAGGGAAGTATCGAATCGGTATGTGACTTGGGAACTACAAGTCCGCCGTCCTTTGTGACAAAGATGATGTTGGCTCCGCCTGTCTCCTCGATGTAGGTCCTTGACTCGGCATCGAGATAAACGTTCTCGGCAAAGCCTTCCTCGTGCGCTGTTACGATTGCGTGAAGACTCATCGCGTAGTTGAGTCCCGCCTTGATATTTCCTGTTCCGTGCGGAGCTGCCCTGTCAAAGTCACTTATCTTTACAACGATGGGCTTTGCGCCGCCCTTGAAATATGGTCCTACAGGTGTTACGAAAATCCTGAACTGATACTCCTCAGCGGGCTTAACGCCGATTACATTTCCTGTTGCGAACATAACAGGTCTGATATAGAGTGTTGCTCCGCTTCCGTAGGGAGGAACCCAGTCAGCGTTAGCTGCAACAACTTCCTCGACAGCCTTCAAAAATCTATCCTCAGGAAAAGGAGGCATCTCAAGTCTCTTAGCTGAGTCAACCATTCTGCCGGCATTGAGGTCAGGTCTGAAGGTAACAATCTTGCCGTCCTCTGTCTCATAAGCCTTAAGTCCCTCAAAACACTCCTGCGCATAGTGCAGAACTCCGGCATCCTCACTTAAGGTGATCATGGAATTCTCTGTTATCTCGCCGTCGTCCCACTTTCCGTCCTTGTAGTTGGAGACATATCTCTTATCTGCCACCATGTAAGAAAAACCAATGTTTGCCCAATCCAAATTCTTTTTAGCCATTTTAATTCCCCTTCCTGCTTTAACACGTCAAAGCACTAATTAGTAACAATTATAATTCATTATTTTTCAGAGTCAAGTATCTTTCCCGCCACTCTTTGGACCTTTCTCAGCATTTGTAAATATCTTCCTGAACGTGGAGGTGTGCTTCACAGCGTTGAATTTAGTGTTTTCCTTGTTGCTCAGGAGCTTGTACTCCTTGTTCTCAATGTAGGCCAGGTCATAGTAATCGCCCGTATTGGTGGAGAGATTCTTTTTCCTCAGGAAATGGTTTGTAACTCTCGAAACAAAGGCGTAGATGCAGGCAAATATCGGAACTCCCACAAGCAATCCGATAATGCCCCACATTCCTCCGAACAATGTGATCGCAAAGATTACCCAGAAGCTCGAAAGACCGGTTGATCCGCCAAGGATTCTCGGTCCTAAGATATTTCCGTCAAACTGCTGCAGAATGATCACGAATACCAAAAAGATCAGAGCTTTCACGGGATCGATGAGTACCAGCAAAAGAGCTCCCGCAATACCGCCGATGTACGGTCCAAAGAAGGGAATTATGTTGGTAACTCCGACGATAACCGATATCAGCACCGGGTAGTTGATTGAGAGAATAAGGCACCCGATGTAGCAGATAACGCCGATAATGGCTGAGTCGAGGAGTTTTCCGCCGATGAAGTCCTCAAACGTGTTGTGCACAAATCTGAAGCCCCCGATGATCTCGTTGGCTACTCCCTCGCTGAAAAGTGCGTAGGCGAGCTTTTTGCCCCTTGTTGTGAATCGCTCCTTGGAATTGAGGACGTATATTGCGACTATAATGCCTACAACCAGGTCAAAGACAACTCCGACAACCGAGAAAACGCTCTGGGACGCCACCTTTACGATGGTGCCGACTTCAGGCAGGAACGGTCTGATATTCTGTGTGACAAAGCTGGACAATGTCGCGTAGTAGCTCGTCAGCTGCGAGTCGATAAACTCCTGAAGCTCCGGATTGTTCTCAAGCAGAAGATTGGAGTATTCGTCGATGTTCCTGATATATACGGGGAGATTGTTTACAATCTCGCGCACACTCGAAACCAGCTGCGGAACGATTATCATGATAAGGAGATATATGATGAGAAGGAATAATACCATTGTGCACAGAACGGCAATCCCTCTCATCTGCTTTCTCTTTTTCCAGTTTGCACTCGTGGCAAAAGAGATATCATACCCGTTCTTTTTGTAGATGGGAACGAGTATCTTCTGCTCTATCCCGTCAAGCATCGGAATCAGGATATATGCGATGATAACTCCGATTATGATGCCTGATATTGCATTTATAACCTTGCTTAATTCTTTTATGATGCTGCTAAAGTCAAATATCACGCAGAACGCGAGCATCGAGGCGACAACTACGCCAAATAACACTATTCCCCATGTAAGCTGGTTTTTTTCAGGTCTGATCTTCATCTGACAGCTCCAAATTTCTGATGATTTTTATAAAAAGAAATATCCGCATGCGGCATTTCTTCGCTGTGTACGGCCGGGATAACTCCACGTTCATCCAAGCATTCCGTCAAGCACATATACAAGGCTCTCCAGTGCGTCGGTCTCGATGTCCTCAGCGTTTCCCTCGTCGCACTTTGCGGCAAATGCAGGATCCATCGGAATCCTTCCAAGAACGCTGATGCCCTTTGATGCCGCGTATCCGTCAACCTTGCTCTCACCGAATATGTAGAGCTTCTCGCCGCAGTGAGGGCAGGTCATATAGCTCATGTTCTCGACAATGCCGAGAACAGGTATGTTCATCATGGTCGCCATGTTGATCGCCTTCTCAACTATCATGCCGACAAGCTCCTGGGGCGTTGCCACAACAATTATTCCATCTAAGGGAAGCGACTGAAATACGGTAAGCGGAACGTCACCTGTTCCGGGAGGCATATCAACAAACATGAAATCCACATCGCCCCAGTTCACATCCGACCAGAACTGCTTCACAATTCCCGCGATAACGGGGCCTCTCCAGATAACAGGGTCTGTCTCGTTCTCCATGAGCATATTAAGGCTCATGACCTTGATCCCGTCCCTTGTTGCAGCGGGGAGCATCCCTGTCTCATCCGCGTAGTTGGCCTTGCCTATGCCGAACATCTTGGGGATCGAGGGGCCTGTGATATCCGCATCCATAACTGCGGTTTTATACCCTTTTTTGTTCATCGCTACTGCAGATAGGCCGGTCACAAGGCTCTTACCGACGCCTCCCTTTCCGCTGACTATTCCTATAACCTTTTTTACATGGGAGTACTCCGAGAGCTTCGCCCTCATGCTGTCCTCCATCTGTTTCTTGAAATCTTCCGGTTTCTTGCCGTGTCCGTCTGCCATGCTAAATCTCCTTTTTGTAGATATTTTGGGGCAATAATCTGACAAGGTATCTCCATAACGCACACCTGCTGCCTTGCATGCCTCTTTGGTATTGTTTCGTTTTATTTTTTATCATCTCCAAGGTACGACTCAATTATGTACCTCGGTCTGTTCTTGGTCTCTAAGTAAATCTTACCTATATACTCGCCGATTACTCCGAGCGATATCATCATGAGGCCTCCGATAGACCAGACTGACAGAACCGTCGTCGTCCAGCCCTGAACTGTATGTCCTGTAAAGAACCTGATAAGCGAATATATCAGCACCACGAAGCTGACAAAGAATATGAAAAAGCCGAGGCTCGTTATCACCTTGATGGGCTTGGTGGAAAGAGATGTTATCCCCTCAACCGCAAAGCTTATCATCTTGCCTAAAGGATACTTGCTCTCACCGGCAAATCTCTCAGCCCTCTCGTAGTAGACTATGTCGCTCTTAAAGCCGATCATCGGGACTATGCCCCTTAGAAAGAGGTTGACCTCGCCAAACTCAGAAAGTCCCTCCAAAGCGCGTCTCGACATCAGGCGATAGTCAGCGTGGTTGTAGACTGTATTGGCCCCAAGGCTGTTCATCATCTTGTAGAACCCCTCTGCTGTTGCGCGCTTGAAAAAAGTGTCTGTCGCACGCTTGGACCTGACGCCGTAGACAATGTCGCACCCCTCGTTGTTGTACTTGTCAATCATAGCTTCGATAGCATCTATGTCATCCTGAAGGTCTGCGTCCATGGAAATCGAGACGTCGCAGTAGTCTTTGGCTGTCAGGAGCCCCGCAAGAAGGGCGTTCTGATGCCCCCTGTTTCTCGAAAGATTGATGCCCTGAAAAATCGGGTCCTCAGAGTGAAGATCCGATATCATCTTCCACGTGTCGTCCTTAGAACCATCGTTTACAAACAGTACCCTGCTGTCAGCATCTATCTTTCCTTTTGAAATTAAATCGCGGAGTTTTTCACGAATCCGTTTTGATGTTTCAGGCAGAACCTCCTGTTCGTTGTAACAGGGGATAACGCAGAAAAGCCTACCCATACAATCTCCTCCAAAAAAATAAACATACCCTATCATAATAATACATTTTACAAAAATAAGCCACCCAAACGGGTGGCTTATCATTTTCATTATTCATTTCCGGCAGGCCTTATTGTGACATTTATTGTTTTCATGTTGCCATAGCCGTTTTTGCCGCGAATGGTCAGCTTTGCCTTGTTTCCGGCCGAGGTGTTACCTGTAAAACTGATTATCTCATAGCAATCAGCAGGAAGAGGCTCGGAATTTTTGGACAATCTGACAATAAGGTCCGACTCGTCAAGCTTGACAGGATTACCGTCCTCATAGACAAGCTTTTTTACCGCACTGTCTTTGATTGTTACAATCGCCTTCTTAAGGCTCTTTCCCGCTGAAATAACACGGTAGCTGGCAGATATCTTTCCTGTGTAATTTCCTCCGTTCGCATAGAGAGTAAGTGTTACAACAGATCCCTCTGAAAGAGTAACATCATCTGCCTTGAAAATATTATCCGTATGAGACTCTTTTACCCCTTTCTTTACGCTCTTGTAATCCGTTCCCATCTTAAGGACTGTGCCATCTGTGTCTGTAAGTGTAAATGATGTCTTCTGGTAGGCATAGGGCTTCTGCTTATCCTTTGCTCCCAAAACGATGTCATCAACCACAAGATCGAGATTCTTAAGATCCTGCGCCTTTATGGTAAACGGAATTTCAGCCTTACCCTTATAATCACCCTTTCCATTAATTACGATAAGGGGAGCTTTTGCTGAAGTTTTAGCCGCTGCGGCCTTGTTGTTCTTATAGCTTATCTTGTAATCCGTATTTTCTGAAAGCTCGACAGTTTTATCATCATCGACAATCAGTGTAACCTTTACCTTTGGTTTAACTCCTCCCTTCGAAAATACGGTTTCCTCTATTTCGGTGCCGTTATCATCAACAAGTGAAACTTTCAGTTTATCCTCTGCTTTTGAAAGATCGGTCGGAGCAGGTTTTGTTATCTTAAATGTCATGCTCTTTGTCCCGACACATTTCAAAGAACCGGGGAGCGCAATAAACCTTGCCGTAGCAGTTCCGACATTTACATTGTTCTCATATACTATCCTGTAGTCGCCGTTTTCCCCATCTGCAGAAAGGGCAAGGCCTGCGTCAGCATTTCCGTTTTTGATGATATACTGCGGTTCTTTTTCCGTTCCGTCGTAGATGAGATCGGCTTTCTGAGCTGTGGATATGAACTTAAGCTTTGAGAGATTTAAAATGCCGCTGTCCTCTTCCTTTATTATGATCACGGCGTCTGCACTTCCTGTAAAGGAGCTGTCTCTTCCCTTAATTGTTACGTTATATACTCCGACTTCCTTGTAACCGCCGGCATTCCAGTCATCGCCCGTTATCTCATATTCTCTGGAAGATATTTCTTTTCCGTTCCAGTAGAGCCTTGGCTGGAGCTTTTGTGCCTTTCCTGTGTATACTGCTGTGGCATTGACAACTGTAATGTCATTATCACCTAGCGGCTTCTTATCTATACTGAAGGTCTTTATCAGAGTTCCCTTGTAATTACCCTTTAAGGTTATCTGTACATACGGATCCTTCTTATCCAAAAGAGCTGATGCGCTGTTAAGAAGCTTTGAGCTGTCAGTTGTCGATGCCTTGACAGACTTGTTGTTTTTGTAGACTACGCTGTAATCTGTTCCTGATCTGAGCAGAGTGTCATCATAGTATAGTCTGAAGGCAGGAATAATAGCGTTAGCCGTATACGTATATCCGGAGTTTAATCCCGCAATCCAGAATCCGCGCTCTGAAGGCTTCTCCTGCTGATCTTCAGGCTCTACTTCAGAAGCTTTTACGGTAACTATGCAGCTGGCCGAAACCGTCTCTCCTTTTTTGGCACCGTCCGCAGCAGCAGTAACGATCGCAGTTCCGGATTTAAGAGCTGTAATCATTGCTCCCTCTATCGCAATGACTTCGGTATCGCTGCTTGAGAAAGTAACGTCTGTTATATCTGCATCTTCAGGAGTAACTGTTGCCTTTAAAGTATAGCTCTTACCCTCTTTGAGAGTGAGGCTGTATACATCAAGCGATACACTGCTCACATATACAGGCTGCTTAATATCCGGGTCACCCTCGTTTGAAATTGTCGCCTTGACATTCATATTGCCTTTTGATGTCGTCCAGACATATTCGAGGAAGACAGCCTCATAGGATACTTCAAAGCCTGTTTCTGTTATGACCGCTCCTGTTTCGGTCTCTTTCCCCTCGCTGTCGAAAGCCTTTGCCGAGCTTAAGGCCATCTTGTCAAAGGCAGCATCGTAGGCTGTCATATCGATGTTTCTTGTTGTCCCATCAATGTCTCCTGTAAGCGTTATGGTCTGGTTTCCAAGCCGCAGTGTATCCAGCTTTTTTAATCCTGACACATCGATGGCAGCAAGGTTATTCTCACCGGCATAAAGCTCTTTAAGATCTGCCAGGCTTTTCAGATCAAGAGTCTTTATTTTGTTGTTATCGCACTGCAGATATTGAAGTTTTGTATTTTTACTAAGGTCAAGCGCCTTCATATCATTGTGGGATGCGGTGAGCTTTTCAAGATTCCATAATCTGTCTATTCCCGTCACATCTGCGATTTCTCTGCCTGAGATATCAAGCTTTTTTGCTCTTCTCTCTTCTGTCTTTGACAGAAGGTTGTTTTCATTTTCATCAAGTCTTGCAAAAAGAGCTGCCTTGAAATTTGCATCCGGGTAAGCCTTTGAAAGCTCAGGATCAGTCACAGGAAGGCCCGCGTTAGTAAGCGGTACGGTAACGCTCATGGTCTTGGTGCTCCCTGCGCCGAATCCTACTTTGTACTCATAGTAAAGTACGTCAGGCACATAATATGCTTTTTCAAAGGTTATCCCCTCTTTTACAGCTTCCCCTTCTTCGCCCTTTAAAATATAGTCATCAGTAATATCCTGAACAGCTTCCTTTTTATACTGCTTCCCATACTCAGTCTCAATATCAAGAAGATTATCAAAATAGTTGGTTTTTGTGATCTCACATGTCCGCAGCTGCTCTCCAACTTCAAGATTTTTGAGATTTTTGTTATCCGAAAGATCCAGCGCAAGGATTTCGTTATTTTCGCAGTTTATGTCCGTGAGAGCTGCGTTTTGGGACATATCAAGAAATGGAATACGGTTGTCTGATAAGTCAAACTTCTTCAGGTTTTTAAGCTTTTTTGTCACAAAGTACGCATCTGCAGTATCCGTCGGCGCTATTTCTGTCACAAACAGTGTATCAATACTGTTTTCTGAAATATCAAGTTCTTCAATGGAAGTGAGCAGCTCCAGCCCCTTTATGGATTCAATCTGCTTTCCGGATATGTCGAGTGTTGTTAAAGCCTCTATTTCCCTGAGAGTCAGGCGCGTATCGATATTTATATCGACGTTTTTCTCATAGAGCTCATTATTGAAGTTTTTATCAGGAAATTCGTTGTGCGCGCTGTCACTGTAATCTATGTTCCAGATGCCTGTCTCAACATCCCAGCCCATAGCTTTGGCGCTGACCCCCGCAGTAGTTGCATCTCCTTTTTCGACATATACAAGAGGCACGTGATTATAGGAGCGCTCAAATTCAGTGTCTGTCGTTCCAAAGGTTGTCACGGACGCAGGAACAAACATGATCTCCAGTTTGTTACACTTAGCAAATGCTCCGGACGGAATACTCTTTACTCCATGCGGTATCTGTATCTCGTAAAGTGACGTGCAGCCTGAAAAAGCAGCTTTGGGAATTGCCGTAATACGGTTTCCGAGCTGAACGTTATCAAGTGAAGTACATCCCATAAAGATGTTCTCACCGAGTTTCTGTTCCGAAGTATACTGATTGTGAGTCTCAAATTCAACATTCTTTAAGGACGTACAGTCTCTGTACGCGTCATCGTCAACTGTTGTCACGCTCTTTGGATAATAGACGCTTTGAAGTGATGAACAGCCCTGAAAAGCTCCTTTCCCAATGTTTGTCACCTGTGAAGGGATAACAACATTATCAAGCTTGCTGCATCCAAAGAATGTTTGATGCCTTATATTTGTAATATCATCCGGAAGATCAATGGTAAGGAGACTTTCGCAGTTATAGAAAGCTCTTTGGCCTATACTTGTAATATTGTCGGTGAGAGTTATTCTCTTCAGTTCGTGGCAGTTGCCAAATGCGCAGTCATCGATCTCAGTAACGCTCTCAGGAATAACTACCTCCTCTATGCCGCAATTTTTGAACATTCCTTCCTTGTCATATACAGGATTGCCACCGTAAATCTTTGTTGTGCCTTCTTCGAATGTCAGCTTTTTAAGGGCTGTTGTATCACAAAAAGCTGCAGGGCTTCTGCCTGTCAGGGTATTTGGAAGAAACACTTCAGAAAGCGACGTACATCCGTCAAAGCTCTGGTCTCCAAGGGTTGTCAATCCATGCGGCAAAATTGCCTTTTCAAGCGCCGTACAGTCTCTGAACGCTCCGCCTTCTATTGTTTTTAGTCCCGAACCAAATGTTACCTTTTTAAGACTCTTGCACTTATAAAAAGCGTTTCCGCCTATTGTCGTAACGGAATCGGGAATTACAATCTCCTCTATACCCGATTCGCCAAAAATTCCTTTTTTCCCGTAGAAATAGCTCGCTTTACAACCGGGGATCCTCTCTATCCCCTCTTCAAACTCAACTGTCCTTAAGGAAGTACAGCTTGTGAATGGTCCAAGGTCCACATCATTTATTGACTTTGGAATATATACCTTCGTCACGGATGTGCAGTGGGCAAAGACCTGATCTCCCAGCTCTTCCAAAGTATTTGGCAAAATAATCTCTTCCAGAGACGAGCAGTATCCAAAAGAGTATTTCGCAGTGGTTTTAAGACCTTCGTTGAAATTGATACTCTTTATTTTACTGCACTCAAAAAAAGCATATTCACCGATGCTCAACAGCCCTGCCGACAGAGTTACTGAGGTGATATTGTCGTTATCTTTAAAAGCGTTACTTGCTATAGCAGTGATCGGTATATCACCGATTGCGTCCGGAATTACAACATCACCGCCGGCTCCCTTGTATTTTTTTATGGTTATCTGGTTATTGGCTGTAGTATATTCAAAATCTGAAGCAGGCGATACTGCCCCTTTTGTCGTAGTTGACTCAAGAGAAATGTCTTCCTCAGACTTTTCTGTTTTCTCATCCGAAACGGCATTTGTCTCTTCAGATTGAGAATCAGGATCCGCAGATAGTCCTTCATCGTTCTCTGTGAGCTCCTCTTCCTTTGGTTCCTTTTCTGAATCGTCGGAAGTCTCCTCATGCTCCTGTGTTTCGTCTTTTGCCTGGTTATTACCCGTGTCGTTCACAGTTTCTTCCGAGACCGCATGTTTTCCATTTTCATCTGTATCGTTTATAGTTCCTCCCGCGGGCTCTTCACCGGTTTTCTCATCAGTGTTTTCTTCATCGTAGTCTTCCGTATTCCCGGAATCCATCCCTTTAGGTTCTCCGGAAATTTCCAAAGCAGCTGTCATATCAGCAGTAGCTGCTGATACTGAGGCAGATGGCATGGACATGACACTGAACCCCAACACAATTGATAGTAGTAATGCTTGTACCCTTCTCTTTTTCACTTCCTTCTCCTTTCTTTTTTACCTGATACCCTTAATTTTTATTCAAGGCATTAAAATAAGAATCCTCTGTGAATCACCATGTAAAGACATAGTGGTACACAGAGGATTCTTTTCCTTCAGTATTATCTGTATGCAGTTTATTCAGACATGCGAGATGTCTGTC
>JAFUYO010000016.1 GCA_017470505.1 Butyrivibrio sp.
TAACTGAACATTTTACGCAGAATGATTTTTCAAAGGCAAGGAAGAAAACGCAGACAATGCGGGCATTGTTAAGGCTCTTGACGCAGCATTTGGGAAATCAGGCAAGTAAAATGTTCAAGTTATTTCGCTACAGTTCCTTATGCTGATATATTGAAAATCAGGGCTGAAAAAGTGCTCTAAAACAGGGAAAAATCAAAAAGATTTTTCAAAAATACAGCTATATTGAAAATGTTGTGTGACAGCTGCTCAGTTGCCTGCTGCTACGTTCCCGGGGGCAGAGCTGCTCATCTGCCTGCTGCCACGTTCTCAGAGACGGAGCTGCGTCAGTTGCCTGCTGCTACATTCTCGGGGACGGTGCTGACAACAGTTTCCTCTGCGGGCTGAGCTGCAGGCTGTGCTTCACCTCCGGCAGCTGCCGCTGCTGCAGCCGCTGCTGCCGCGGCGGCCTGGTTCATCTGCTCCTGCTCGGCGGCGATTATGCCCTCAATGCCCTCCTGCGCCATAAACTCTGCGGTGTGGTGGCAGGTGTTGAGAACTGTGACCGAGTTGCCGTTTTCATCTGTTACAGTCGTGTATGCCGAGTTAGTCGGCGTGTAGTTTACAAATCCTGACTGAAGCGCTGCCGGAACCTCAGGAGAGAGCTCATAGACTCCGCCGACTTTGAAGGGGCATCCTTCAGTTGCGGGCCTGTGGTCCATTGCACACATGGTTCCTGCGTAGTGAACATCGCAGCTGACAGTTGGAATCGTTCCCTCCTCGAAGAACTCAGAGTGGAGCGTTCCGTCGCAGAGGCCTGCAATCGGCTGCTTTCCCGATCTTGCGCAGACGGTTCCGGAGACTATTCCGGCCGGCTGGGTGAAGGAGGAGTAGGGGAGATTTTCGTGAACTCTCTCCATTACCTTTCTCCACATGGTTTTGGCAAGATTCTTTTCGGCGGAGACCGTCATCTTGGCGTTGTTGTCATATCCTGCCCAGGTTGTGGCTGTGTAGTAGTTGGTGTAACCTGCGAACCAGACATCGTTGTAATCGGATGTGGTTCCTGTCTTACCTGCGATTGCGGTTGTTCCGAAATTGACGGAGCCGCCGGTGCCGCTCGTTACAACATCCTGCATTGCGCTTGTCAGAAGGAAAGCTGTTGTCTCCTTGATGATCCTTTTTGATTCAACCTGTGTGTTGTCGAGGACGACATTTCCGTCGTGGTCTACAACCTTGGTGTAAAGCTTGGGCTTTGTGTAGATACCGCCGTTTGCTATGGAAGCGTAGGCTGCGTTGAGCTCAATGTTCTTGACGCCGTAGGTCAGTCCTCCGAGTGCTGTTGACTGCTGGATGTCGGAGTACACCCGGCCGTTTATCGTCACATTCTCTGCAAGTGTAGTGAAACCGAAGTTCTTGAGGTAGTCAAAACCCAGCTGGGGAGTTATGAGTGTCAGTGCCTCGACGGCAATTACGTTCATCGAATCCCTGATGGCAGCTCTGACTGTGTTGAGTCCCCTGTAGGACGAACCCCACCAGTTCCGGACGAGAGTGCCGTTTGAGTATGCGAAGGGCGCATCGTTGAAAACGGTTGCAAGTGTGAGACCTGCGCTGTCTATTCCGGGAGCATAGGTCGAGAGGACCTTGAATGTCGATCCGGGCTGACGGTAGGTGTCTGTTGCCCTGTTGAGAGTCCTGCTGGCTGTTTTCTGGCCCCTTCCGCCGACCATGGCTACGATGTAGCCTGTGCTCTGCTCCTCAACTGTTATGGAAACCTGAGGCTGAGGGGTTATTGTTATGGTCTCTCCAAGCTCAGTGTCGTCTGTGTTCATGACAACGCCCTTGTACTCTGCGATGGCTTCGTCTATGGCGTCGTGTGAGTCGAACAGCATGTTAAAAGAGCTTTTTTGCTGCTTGAAGTAGCTCTGGAACATCTCCGAGCTGTGGTTTGTGACTGTCCCGTCAGGCGACTGGACAGAGAGCTCATAGGAGAGCAGGTACTTGGTGCCCTCGGGGTAGTTGCTCTCATCCTGGAAGACCTCGTCACATATCCCCTGTATCTGAGGATTCTGAGTTGAGTATATCTTGAGTCCGCCGCTGTAGAGTAGAGTGTAGGCCTGTGTCTCATTGTAGCCGGCTGCGATCAGATCGTCCAAAACATCGTTAGTCAGAGCGTCCACAAAGTAGGAGTTGATCGTTGTATCTCCGCCTGTCTCCTGGTTGATATTCTGGATCCTCGAGTAGACATCGTCAGCCATTGCCGAGTCGTACTCCGCCTGACCTATATAGCCCTGTTCAAGCATGTTCCGAAGGACCTTGTCACGCCTCTCCGTGTTCTTGTCGGGGTGGGTGATAGGATTGAACTTGCTCGGGTTCTGGGTGATGCCTGCGATTACCGCACACTCAGAGAGCGTAAGGTCGCTGACCGGCTTGTTGAAGTATCTGAGGGAAGCAGCCTGAACGCCAAGGGTGTTTGACCCGAGGTTAATGGTGTTCATATAGTTCAGGAGTATCTCCTCTTTGCTCATTGTCTTTTCGAGCTGGACTGCAAGGTACTGCTCCTGTATCTTACGCTTGACACTGTCGATGAATGACTCGTTGGTCCAGCCTGAGAAGACGTTGTTCTTCAGCAGCTGCTGGGTTATGGTGCTGGCACCTTCGGAGAAATTGCCGCTGGTTATACCTACAACGCCGGCACGGATGATACCCTGAATGTCGATTCCGTTGTGCTCATAGAACCTCGCATCCTCGACCGCAACAAAGGCGTGGGCTAGATTCTCGGGGATCATGTCCCAGGTCACCGGGATCCTGTTTGAATCCGTGGATACGAGCTTGGCGATCTGATTGCCGTCAGTGTCGTACACAAAGGTCGAAAAACCGCTCGGTGTGACATCGATATTTGAGATGTCGGGCGCGTCGTCCTTGATCCCGTTAAAGACTCCAATCCCGGCGCTTGCGCCGATGATGACCACTCCGATTATAAGAGAGAGCAGTATGTAAAACCCGAAAAGGGAGATCTTTTTCCCCCATTTATCAGTACCGGAGTTAAGGCTTCTTGCCTGCTGGACGATACCTCGTTTACCGTAGTTCATAGTGTTTCCTCTTTCACAAAAATATCTAAAACTATAATATTATACTTCTTTTTAAGCAATACTTCAAATAGAAGGCATCTTGAATGTTTCATTCAAGATGTTATAGTAACAGTATGAATAAGAGAGAATCAATTAAGATCATAACTTCACAGGGAACGGGCGAGATCGTTGAAAAGAAATCCCGGTTTATCGCGAATGTATTTCCGGTTGAGACTGTTTCCGCAGCCGATGAAAAAATTGCAGAGATATCCAAAAAGTACTGGGATGCGAGGCACAACTGTTATGCCTATGTGATAGGTGAAAACGGCGAGATGACAAAGTGCAGCGACAACGGTGAACCCTCGGGAACAGCCGGCAAGCCCATTCTCGAGGTGATAACCGGAGCGGGTATCACCAACGTTCTCATCGTTGTCACCAGATACTTTGGAGGCGTCCTCCTTGGAACAGGAGGACTTGTCAGGGCTTACACCCAGGCAGCTCAGGCCGGGCTCTTTAGTGCTGTAGTCGGAGAACTTGTCTACGCCCAAAAGCTCACCCTGACTGTGGACTACAGCAGAGTCAACACAATCCGGTACTACCTCGGCCAGAAGGGCATAAACATAAAAGACTCCCGCTACGCCGCAGATGTGCAGTTTGACATCACGGTGCGTGACTCTGATGTCTCCCTCATAAAGGAAGAACTCACTGGCAAATGCGACGGCAAAATTAAAATTGAAGATGGTGACGAAGGCTATTTCGTGCTATAAGAAGCGACCCTTTCTATCGTACGCTGCATTACTGCTTTGCCTTAAAGCCGGCTCTCTTTCTGAGCGTGGGATCAAGTATCCTCTTGCGTATACGAAGGCTTGTGGGAGTAACCTCCAAAAGCTCGTCGTTGTCGATAAATTCAATGCACTGCTCGAGTGACATGATCCTCGGAGGAACAAGGCGCAGTGCCTCGTCTGAGGCTGATGTTCTGGTGTTGGTCAGGTGCTTGGTCTTGCATACATTGACCTCCACGTCCTCGCTCTTTCCGCTGGTTCCGATCACCATTCCTGAGTATACCTTGTCGCCTGTCTTTATAAAGAGCTGTCCTCTGTCCTGCGCGTTGAACAGACCGTAGGCTGTAGCCTCACCTGCCTCAAATGCGATTACGGAGCCGGACTTTCTGTAGTTCATATCGCCCTTGTAGGGAGCGTAGCCCTCAAATATCGTGTTGAGGATTCCGTTGCCCTTGGTATCTGTCATAAATTCCCCTCTGTAACCGATAAGCCCTCTCGAGGGAATCAAAAACTCAATCCTGGTGTAGCCGCCGTTGCCGGCACCCATGTTTACAAGCTCGCCCTTTCTCTCGCCGAGCTTCTGGATAACGCTTCCTGAGAACTCGTCGGGCACGTCGATGTAGCATCTCTCCATAGGCTCAAGCTTGTGGCCGTTTTCATCTGTGTGGTAGATGACCTCAGCCTTGCTGACTGCAAATTCATATCCCTCACGTCTCATGGTCTCGATGAGAACTGAGAGGTGAAGTTCACCTCTTCCCGATACCTTGAAGGTCTCGGTGGTGTCTGTGTCCTCAACCCTGAGCGAAACATCGGTGTTGAGCTCTCTGTAGAGCCTGTCGCGGATGTGGCGGCTCGTTACATATTTTCCCTCCTGACCTGCAAGAGGAGAGTCGTTGACTATGAAGTTCATTGAGATGGTGGGCTCTGATATTTTCTGGAAGGGAATAGCCACCTGGTTGTCAACGGAGCAGAGTGTGTCACCGATCTTGAGGTCGTCGATACCTGAGATGGCGACGATGGATCCGATCCTGGCTTCCTGGACTTCGATCCTCTCAAGGCCGTCAAACTCGTAGAGCTTGCTGATCTTGGTCTTTACCTGTCTGTTTGGCTCGTGGTGGTTTACTACGACAACCTCCTGGTTCACCTTCACGGAGCCGTTGTCAACCTTACCTACGCCGATCCTGCCTACGTACTCGTTGTAGTCGATGGTGCTGATGAGGACCTGTGTGCTCGCGTCGGGGTCACCCACAGGCGCGGGGATGTAGTTGATGATGGTATCAAGCAGAGGCTTCATGTCAGTTCCCGTTTCGTCGAGGGAAAGAGATGAGGTTCCTGCCTTGGCGGATGCAAAAACAAAAGGGCAGTCGAGCTGCTTGTCATCGGCGCCAAGATCCATCAGAAGCTCAAGTACTTCATCGATAACTTCGTTGGGGCGAGCCTCGGGTCTGTCAATCTTGTTGATGCAGACGATAACGGGGAGCCCGAGATCCATAGCTTTTCCGAGAACGAACTTGGTCTGCGGCATGGGGCCTTCAAAGGCGTCTACAACCAGAATTACGCCGTTTACCATTTTCAGCACACGCTCAACCTCGCCGCCGAAATCAGCGTGGCCGGGAGTATCGATGATATTGATCTTGATATCCTTATAAGAAATAGCAGTATTTTTTGACATGATCGTAATTCCACGTTCACGCTCGATGTCGCCTGAGTCCATAACACGCTCAACGACATCTGCGCCCTGACGGAAAACCCCGCTCTGGCGAAGAAGTCCGTCCACGAGGGTTGTCTTGCCGTGGTCAACATGGGCGATAATAGCTACGTTTCTTACATCATTTCTAGTCTGTCTCATAGATTTTTTACCTCATATAATATGTAGAAAAAAGCGTCTCAAACTAACTGAGTATATCACGCGTCTTTTTATTGTTCAACCCAAAATTAGGGAAACACTGATATCTTGACAGTAAAGCGCTGCTGCGTTACTATTTAAAACAATAAAAAATGGGTCAGAAGGCTTTGAAAATGCGGCTGCAGTAAAATTGCCCAAGCCGCTTTTTTGAAAAAATGAGGAGGATCACATGGCAATTTTCAAGGGAGCGGGTGTTGCGATCGCAACTCCTTTTTACGAAGACGGATCTGTTAATTACGATGAGTTCGGAAGGCTCATTGATTTTCAGGTTGAGAACGGAACAGACGCCATAATTGTCTGCGGCACAACAGGTGAAGCTGCTACCATGTCAGAGAAAGAGCACATGGAAGTGGTGAAGTACTGTATAGATAAGGTAAATAAAAGGATTCCTGTAATTGCAGGAACAGGCTCAAACTGTACAGAGACAGCGATTGAGCTCACAAAGCTGGCCAAAGAGTATGGCGCCGACGCAGTTTTGTCTGTGACTCCGTATTATAACAAGGCAACCCAGGGCGGCCTTGTTGCTCACTTTTCAGCTATCGCTGAGGCTGTGGACATACCGGTCATTCTCTACAATGTTCCCTCGAGGACGGGCTGCAATATCCTTCCTGAGACAGCAGTAAAACTTGCCAAAGAGAATAAGAACATCGTGGGGATCAAGGACGCGACAGGCAATATCTCGCAGACGATCAAGATGATGTCACTCTCAGACGGATGCATAGATCTTTACTCAGGAGATGACGACCAGATAGTTCCCATCATGTCGGTTGGCGGACTTGGCGTTATCTCGGTTCTTTCAAATATTGCGCCCAGGCAGACACATGAGATCTGTCAGAAATGTCTGGACGGAGATTTTGCTGCTGCAAGGCTCCTTCAGTTCAAGGCATATCCGCTTGTAAAAGCTCTTTTCTCTGAGGTCAATCCTATCCCTGTTAAGGCAGCCCTCAACATGGTCGGATTCAGTGCAGGCCCGCTTCGCCTTCCCTTAACTGAGATGGAGGATGCGAACAAGGCGCATCTGAGGGAAGAGATGATCCGCTACGGACTGGAGGTTAAGTGATGGTCAGAATGATTATGCACGGCTGCAACGGCCGTATGGGACATGTTATCGCGAATCTCGCTTCAGAGGATGACGGAATTGAGATAGTTGCAGGAGTGGATGCATACGGGGAGGGGAACTTTTCTTTTCCTGTGTTTAAGTCGCTCTCTGAGTGCAATGTGAGCGCGGATGTGATCGTTGATTTCTCAAACGCATCGGCAGCGGACGGCCTTCTTGATTTCTGCCGGGAAAAGAGAATCCCGCTGGTTCTGTGCTCGACCGGACTTTCAGAGGAGCAGCTTGAAAAGGTCAGGGATGTGTCAAAGGATGTCGCGATCCTGAAATCTGCCAACATGTCGGTCGGCATCAATGCACTTATAAAAGTTTTAAAAGAAGTATCCCCTCTGTTTGCAGAGGCGGGATTTGATATCGAGATCGTTGAGAAACACCACAACCAGAAGCTGGATGCTCCGTCGGGAACAGCCATTGCACTGGCCGACAGCATAAATGAGTCGCTCGATGAGGCTTATGAATACACATATGACAGGAGTCAGAGGCGTGAGAAGAGGCGCAGGCAGGAGATCGGTATCTCTGCTGTCCGCGGCGGAACAATAGTCGGGGACCACGATGTGATCTTTGCAGGGCACGACGAGGTGGTAACTCTCTCTCACAGGGCATACTCGAGGGCCATCTTCGGAAAAGGCGCTATAGAGGCTGCCAAGTACCTCTCCGGCAAGGGACCCGGGCTCTACGACATGTCAGATGTCCTTGCCTGAGGACCCTGTATGAGACTGAGACCGTGTATTGACATACATAATGGCAGGGTCAAGCAGATAGTGGGCGGGAGCCTTACAGATGAGGGCGACAGGGCGAGAGAGAACTTTATCTCTTTTTATGACGCCGATCACTTCGCAAAGCTCTATGAGTCAAAAGGGCTTAATGGAGGCCACATCATTTTGCTCAATCCTGCGACGAGCCCTTACTACAATGAGACCAAAAGGCAGGGGGTGCTTGCGCTTTCAGCTGCTCGGGGACTCATGCAGATAGGCGGCGGAATAAACGATGAGAACGCACCGGACTTTCTTGATGCGGGGGCATCCCATGTGATCGTCACTTCCTTTGTGTTCAGGGACGGGGCTGTGAACATGGAGAACCTTGAGAAGCTCGTCAGGGCAGTCGGGAAGGAGAGGATAGTCCTCGACTTATCCTGCAAAAAGGCAGGGGATGACTACTATGTTGTCACCGACAGATGGCAGAAGATGACAGATGTCAGGCTGAGCCTTGAAACAATGGATGAGCTATCAGACTACTGCGACGAGTTTCTGGTCCATGCTGCCGATGTTGAGGGACAGCAGAGAGGCATCGAGGAAGGAGTTGCAGATATTCTCTCCGGCTTTGGTAAAAGACCTGTGACTTATGCCGGTGGCATCCGGAATGTGAGTGATATAAAAGAGCTTCGAAGGCTCGGGCAGGGCAGGATAGATGTCACGGTAGGCAGCAGCCTTGATATTTTCGGAGGGGAGCTTAGCCTTGATGATGCTATCGCAGCCTGCAACTAAGGAACTGTAACAGTTCCTAACGTCAAAAGAGCCATCTGACTTTCGTCAGATGGCTCTCATGATTAATCATTGTTACAATCTTGCAAATTCAAAAATTATATTTTAGAATAAGGCACTTTGTAGTCTGATTAAATGCTTTGTACCGTTGTTATCAAAGCTTGGTTACGTTTACGGCCTGAGGTCCCTTTGAGCCTTCAATTACATCGTACTCTACAGAAGCGCCCTCTTCGAGAGACTTGAAACCTTCCATGTTGAGTCCTGAATAATGTACGAAAACATCATTGCCAGCCTCGTCTGAAATGAAGCCGTAACCCTTCTGGTTGTTGAACCACTTAACAGTACCTTTGTTCATTGTAATACCTCCAAAAAATAAAAAAATAATCGTTATGTTGTCTATGACAACACATTTACGATAGCACATAAAATACTAAAAGTAAAGCAAAATAAAACTATTTATTGACTTTACTTTAAAAATTTAGCGTGTTAAAATATTTAAGTATGAAAGCAATATTGACGAAATATTGTTCAAAAGAATACTAAAATTATTCGGAGGAGATGAGATGAATAAGAAGATCAGAACAGAGGCTGTTGATCACTTGTTTGATGCGGTGCTCTGCCTTCAGAATAAAGAGGAGTGCTACAGCTTTTTTGAGGATCTGTGTACGGTGAATGAGCTTTTGTCCCTCTCTCAGAGGTTTGAAGTGGCATCGATGCTCAGAGACAAGAAGACCTATCTCGAGATCGCAGAGAAGACCGGGGCATCCACGGCTACCATCAGCAGGGTCAACAGGTCACTCAATTACGGCGACGACGGATACGAGCTTGTTTTTACGCGTATGCAGAAGTAGACAGAGCTTTTACAAAAACAATAAAAAACAGAAGGATTCACTGCCGTGGTCCTTCTGTTTTTTATTTGTCTCCGTGTGAAACCTGCGGGCACGAAGTACCTCTTGGCTTCGCATTTGTGTGCACTTAGGTTCTGCTGTTACGACTCAGAGCTATTATCGGTGCTGCTCTCGGAACTTTTTTCTGATGAATCTGATGCATTTTCAGTGCCGGATTCAGCCTCTTTCTGCTCCGGTGCTGCACTTGCGGCGGGCTTTTCCACGCCTGTCATATCGCACTGCCCCTGAAATACTGCGTTCTCATCGATAATAATACTCTTGCAGGCAACGTCTCCTATAACCTTGCCGGTGTCGCTGATCTCAACCTTGCCCTGGGGAGATGAGATGTTTCCTGTGATCTCGCCTGCAATGTAGGCGTTGAGCGAAGAAACCGCTCCTGTGATCTTTCCCTCCTGGCCGACGATGAGAGAGCCTGTGACCGTGACGTCGCCATTGACTGTCCCGTCTATCCTTGTTGAGTCATTTGTCTTTAGCGGACCGTCCAGGACAGATCCGGGACCTAAAATGGTTCCAACCTGTTCAAGAGTGGGATCGACGTTTGTATCTTTTTTTACTCCAAACATATTTGTCCTCCTAACCGTTGATTTCTATGAGATCCTCGGGATCTATGTACTGCTGGTCCTTCTGTATCTGGTATCCCAAAGTCGTATTGTTCTCTGTGATGACATACAGGATATCGCCCTTATCTATCTGAGCACCCTCTGTAACAAGGACGTCACCGGAATTTCTGTAAATTGACTGATAACCGTTGCCGTGATCAATAGTGACGAGGTTGCCGAACTTGACATCGGTCGTGACTGTCAGAACCTCTCCGGAGCCCGAAGCGATGACGCTGTTTCCGGGGGATGACTCAAGCAGAACGATTGGGTTGCCTGTGGCGGTATCCTGATTGTCCTCTGTAAGAACAGTGACCTTGGTCTCGTTCGGGTCATCCCTGGCAGGTGTCATGGAAGCAGTCCCCGTCAGAGGAAAGCCGGACGGCACCGCCTTTGACTCAGCCTCCTCAGCAGAAATCTGTTCATCCTCGAGTCTCTGATTGAGAGCTGCGCTGAGCTGCTGAACCTTGGTCTCGAGCTGGTCATTGGAAGCCTCGAGGGTGCTGCCGGAAGTTTTGAGCTCATCGATCTGTGCCTTCTGCCGCTGCTCGATCGATTTGAGACTGACTATGGTGATGGCAGAGTACAGAATGTAACATATGAGGAGCAGCACAATGGCAAATGCTCCGTACGCTAAGATCTGCGCTCTCATGTGATCGAGGTGTACGCTCCTTGTAGCGCCGTCCGAATCCCCCGAGATCAGCATAAGAGTATAGTGTCTTTTGTGTCTGTGTTTTCTGGGCTTATTTTCTGTGCTCATAATACCCTCCGATTATCAATAAATTTTATCATAGATGATAAGAGTATTGCAAATTATGATATGATATACAGGGTGGTGAAGCGGAGCAATCCGTATGTCATAACATAAATTGTAAGAAGGAGCACATGCACTTATGAACATTATTCTGCTGTCGGGCGGTTCGGGCAAGCGCCTCTGGCCGCTCTCTAACGATGTGAGGAGCAAGCAGTTTATCAAGATATTCAAAAATGAGGATGGGACCTACGAGTCAATGGTGCAGAGGATTTTTGGCAGCATCAGAAGGGTGGATCCCGATGCGACAATAACGATTGCGACCAGCAAGAGCCAGATCTCTGCAATACACAATCAGGTGGGAAACGATGTTGGGATCAGCGTTGAGCCCTGCCGAAGGGACACCTTCCCCGCTATAGCACTTGCGACGTGTTATCTTGTGGATGAGCTGGGTGTTGATGAAAGCGATCCTGTTGTAGTCTGCCCTGTTGATCCTTACGTGGAGGACGACTACTTTGAGGCTCTCAAAAAACTCTCCGACCAGGCGGCAAAGGGCGAGGCAAACCTGGTACTCATGGGGATTGAGCCCACCTATCCCAGCGAGAAGTACGGCTATATCATCCCCGCCTCCAAGGACGAGACAGCGGAGGTTATAAGCTTTAAGGAGAAACCCTCTGCAGAGGTTGCAAAGGATTATATCAAAAGAGGCGCACTCTGGAACGGCGGAGTTTTCGCCTACAAGCTCTCCTACGTCATAAAAAGAGCTCACGAGCTCATAGACTTTACCGACTATCAGGATCTCTTTTCCAAATATGAGACACTTAAGAAAATATCTTTTGACTACGCGGTTGTTGAGAAGGAGGACAGGATTCAGGTGCAGAGATTTTCCGGCGCCTGGAAGGACCTCGGAACCTGGAATACGCTGACTGAGGCGATGACGGAGAACGTTGTCGGCAAGGGTGTCATGAATGACAACTGCAGCGGCGTCCATATACTGAATGAACTAAATGTTCCGATTATTGCGATGGGGCTCTCTGATGTAGTCATTTCGGCCTCACCGGAGGGAATCCTCGTGTCTGACAAGGAGCAGAGCTCCTATATCAAGCCCTACGTAGACAGCCTGGATCAGCAGATCATGTTTGCTGAAAAGAGCTGGGGCAGATATCAGGTCATGGATGTTGAGCCCGATGCGATGACTATTAAGGTCATACTCAATCCGGGACACTCCATGAACTACCACAGCCACAAGCACAGAGACGAGGTCTGGGTCGTGCTGTCGGGAACAGGCAGAACTGTTGTAGACGGAATGGAGCAGAATATTAAGCCCGGTGATGTGATCACCATGAGCGCAGGCTGCAGACACACTGTTTTTGCCGACACGGAGCTTAAGCTTGTGGAGGTGCAGCTCGGAGAAGATATCTCGGTTGAGGACAAGCAGAAGTATGAGCTCGAATAGCGATAATAAGCCCTTTATGCTGCGGCCTGCAGGTAAGGACTATCTGTGGGGCGGGCGCAGACTTAAGGATGATTTTGGAAAAGAAATAGACATGGAACCTCTTGCTGAGACCTGGGAGTGCTCAACTCACCCCGACGGCTCCAGTACTGTTTTTGGCGGAGAATTTGACGGCAGGTCTCTTCGGGATGTGCTCTCCGATCACCCTGAGTTTCTGGGAGAGCACTCAGCGCACCTTGGGCAGCTCCCTATCATGATCAAGTTCATCGATGCGGCAGCAGATCTCTCGGTTCAGGTCCATCCAAGCGATGAGTATGCGGCAAAGTATGAGAACGGCCAGCTTGGAAAGAGCGAGATGTGGTACGTCTTAGATGCCGCCCCCGGAGCAAAACTTATCTACGGCCTTAGGAGTGACCACACCAGGAGCGAGGTGCTTGGGTTTATTGAGAGGGGAACACTCATCAGGCACCTTCAGTTTGTGCCGATCAAGAAGAACGATGTGTTTTTTGTTGAGTCGGGAACTATTCATGCAATCGGAGCGGGAGCACTCGTAGCCGAGATACAGGAGAGCAGCAACTTAACCTACAGACTTTACGATTACGACAGGATCGGGAGAGATGGCAGAAAGAGAGAGCTCCACATAGACAAGGCTCTTGATGTAGCCAACCTAAAGAGCATGGCAGAGCCCAGGCAGGCCATACGGGTACTAAAGTACAGCCCGGGAGTAGCCAGAGAACTCCTCTCCAGATGTAAGTATTTTGAAGTGTACAGAATGCTGGTAAACACCGAGCGAAGGCAGATCGTGACCTATCAGACAGACGAGCTCTCCTTCAAGGTCCTTCTGACAATTGACGGGTGCGGCGCAATCTCTTTTCAGAACGATGCCGGAGCACGCAGTTACATCGATGTATACAAAGGAGACTGCATCTTCGTCCCCGCCAACTCCCGGCAGCTCACCATCAGCGGCAAGCTCGAGTTCCTCGACGTAACCTGCTGAGCGCCATTGATTTAAGTAAATGCAAAACAGATTAACGCTTTCTTGCACATGGATGGCAGCTGGCGAATGGGGAGATTGAGCGTAGGAAGCATGAAATTCTAGCAAACTAGGCCCAAAGTGCTGATATGACTGGAAAAAGAGATGGAAGCCAGTGTTAGGAAGGATGAAATTCTAGCAAAACAGTCCAAAAGAGCTAATATGACTGGAAAAAAGAGATGGAGGCAGTGGAAGTCAACAGGAATTTCTAGCAAAACTCGCCCAAATGGCGAAGTTGACTGGAAAAAGAGGGGGATGGCAGTGGAAGTCAACGGGAATTTCTAGCAAAACTGGCGAAATAGTCGAATATGACTAGAAAAAAGATTTGTAAGGCAGTGACAGGAAACAGACAATTCTAACAAAACACGCCAAATAGCCGAAAATGACTTGAATTTGCGGCGAAATGCAAGAAGCAGGCTCTGCAGAAAGCAGATGTATGCTGAGGCGGAAGAGTCAGAAGCAGCCGCCATAAGTATAGATGATTATAGTGTAAAATGAAAAAACAGAAGGATACCGATTTCTCAAAATAACATGAAATGAGGTGTCCTTCTGTTTTTTTTATTTTAGGGAAGCACGGATTAAGTGTTTCCTGCGCGAAATCCGAGGGCACGAAGTGCCCTTCTGCTGCGGATTTCTGCGCATCCTCGCGGAGCGTCTGGGGAAACGCTGAATTAATCAGCGTTTCTTTAGCAAATCACGATGCATGCGCAGCGAGCAGCTACACTTGCGTCGGCAGCCTCGCCCCGTTACGCGCACACACTTGCGTCGGCAGCCTCGCCCGTTACGCGTACACTTGCGTCGGCTCTATCTCACCTTTTTGCGCTATCAGCCCATCTGAGCCACAACTGTGTACTCAGATACGCCTTCCTCGTAAGGAATCACGTTGCCACTTACAGCCTTGCCGTTTACTGTGAGTTCCCTGACGCCCTTCTGTGCGCCGTTTGTTTTGACGCTGATTTTGTAGGTTGCACCACGGTACTTCCTGGTGAGCTCATAGTCTCCGAAGCCCTCAGGGATGCAGGGATTGATCATGAGCCCCTTGTGAGTGGGGTAAACGCCCAGGATGTACTGTGAGATGTTTACGAAGGTCCATGCGGCTGTTCCGGTGAGCCAGCTGTTCTTGCCCTGTCCGAAGAACTTGGCGTCCTTGCCGGCAACCATCTGTGAGTAGACATATGGCTCTGTGCAGTGAACATCGCTGATATCTTCTATGTAAGCGGGGCAGGTCTTCTTGTAGATCTCAAAGGCCCTGTCGCCGTGGCCAAGTACTGTTTCAGCGATTGAAACCCAGGGGTTGTTGTGGCAGAAGATTCCGCCGTTCTCCTTGTATCCGGGCGGATAAGAGCTTATTTCGCCAAGCTCAAGGTGATACCTGGTATATGAGGGAGAGAGGATCATTACACCGTACCTGGTGTCGAGTCTCTCCTCGACGCTCTTAAGCGCCTTCTCTGCAAGACCCTCCTTGACACCGATGCCTGCGAGTACGCAGAAGCCCTGGGGTTCAATGTAGATCTGGCCCTCGTCGCACTCCTTGGAGCCGACCTTGTTTGACTTGGCATCGTAAGCTCTTACGAACCAGTCGCCATCCCAGCCTGCAGTGATCGCTGCATCATATACCTTCCTGACTTCATCGCGGGCCCTTTTCGCCTCAGCGTCATCTCCGAGAAGTTCAGATAGCTGTGCGTACTCCTCGCCGTACTTTACAAACATGCCTGCGATGAACACAGACTCCGCGACAGGTCCCTCTGAGGGGCCGAAGGTCTGGAATGACTCTCCGGGATGCTCTGAGAAGCAGTTGAGGTTTAAGCAGTCGTTCCAGTCAGCTCTTCCGATGAGAGGAAGACCGTGAGGACCCTTGTGCGTTGCTGTAAAGTCGAAGGATCTCTTTAAGTGGTCCATAAGAGGCCGGGCTACCGACTCATCGTTGTCGAAGGGAACCATCTCATTTAATATGGAAAGATCGCCGCTCTCTCTGATGTACGCGCTTGTTCCTGCGATGAGCCACAGAGGGTCATCGTTAAAGCCTGAGCCGATGTCGGAATTGCCCTTCTTGGTAAGGGGCTGGTACTGGTGATAAGCAGATCCGTCCTGGAACTGTGTTGACGCTATGTCGATGATCCTCTGCCTCGCCCTGTCGGGAATCAGGTGTACAAATCCGAGAAGGTCCTGACAGGAATCCCTGAAGCCCATTCCGCGGCCGATTCCTGACTCATAGTAGGAAGCGGATCTTGACATATTGAATGTAACCATGCACTGGTACTGGTTCCAGATGTTTACCATGCGGTCAACCTTCTCATTGGAGGATGAGACATGGTAGATGGAGAGGAGATCCTTCCAGTAGTCCTTGAGCTCTGAAAGAGCCTTGTCAACTGCATCTTCGCTCTTATACCTTGCTAGCATCTCTTTTGCCGGCTCCTTGTTGATGACTGAAGGAGCTTCCCACTTCCTGTCCTCGGGGTTCTCGATGTAGCCGAGCACGAAGATGAAGGTCTGTGACTCTCCGGGTGCAAGGCTTACATTTATCTGATGTGATGCGATGGGAGACCATCCGCTTGCAAGCTCGCCTGAGCACTTGCCTCTCTTAACAGCATCCGGGCTGTCGGGGCCGTTGTATGCGCCGAGGAAGGCATCTCTGCTGGTGTCAAAGCCGTTTACAGCCCTGTTCACAGCGTATACTGCGTAGTGGTTGCGTCTCTCCCTGTACTCTGTCTTGTGGTAGATAACGCTGCCGCCGTCTGTAACTTCAACCTCACCTGTTGAGAGGTTTCTCTGGAAGTTCTTCATATCGTCATCGGCATTCCACAGACACCACTCTACATATGAAAAGAGCTGTATGTCCGCCCTGGAAGATCTGTTGTTTGTGAGGGTGACTTTGGAAATCTCACAGTTGTCGTTCATGGGAACAAAGGTGAGGACCCTGGCCTGTATGTCATTCTTGGATGAAGTCCATGTGCTGTATCCAAGGCCGTGCCTGCACTCATAGCTGTCGAGATCAGTCTTCACAGGCTGCCATCCGGGATTCCAGATAGTATCTCCATCCTTAATATAGAAGTATTTGCCGTTGTTGTCATAGGGAACATTGTTGTAGCGATATCTGGTCAGACGCAGAAGCTTGGCATCCTTGTAAAAGGTGTAGCCTCCGCAGGTGTTTGATATCAGGGAAAAGAACTCGCGGTTCCCCAGATAGTTGATCCAGGGGAGCGGAGTTTTGGGCGTTGAAATAACGTATTCAAGCGCGCTGTCGTCAAAATTGCCGTACTTCATAAATAACCTCCCGTCACTGGTCCTAAGGTGGACCGCTTGCTGCGGATCTCTTAGGACGGTCTACAGTTTTCATAATATATTTTACACCTGTCACTTAAACGTTTAAGATGTCTGTTAGGCATATTATATACGCTGACAGAACGATTTTCAACAGGAAATTTGATGCAAAAAAATCCCGAAAATATCAGCATTGTCACGAAAATAAAGGCGATGGTACACACATCTTTATTTTAGAAATGAAAAACAGCCTTATTTTGCGAAAACGTTTACTGAAAATATGAACAAAATGTAAATGCAATGAGAAAAATATATGAAATACCGATTTGAAATTTGTAAAAGACTAACAAAAAATATAAAAATGCACAAAAAAATGAAAAGCTGACTTGCATTTAAAGTAATTTCGTTGTATATTGAAAACACGAAAACGATTAAGTGAGAAAAAGCGATGGCTAAGCGGATTGTTTCTTTGAAAGACATATCAAAGGCCTGTGGCGTTTCGATCGCGACGGTTTCCAAGGCGCTTAACGATCACAGTGACATAGGAAGAGAGACCAAGGAGAGGATTCGGACGGTCGCCAGGCAGATGGGATATCATCCCAACGCAGCGGCCCAGGCACTCAAGACCAACAGGTCGAACAATATCGGAGTGCTCTTTGTCGATGAGGCCAACAGCGGCCTGACCCATGACTATTTCTCCCACGTTCTCGACGCCTTCAAGAAGAAGGCTGAGAAGGAAGGCTTCGATATCACCTTTATAAATGGTGACAGATCAGGCGGCAACAAGATGTCATATCTGTCACACGCTATCTACAGAGGCTTTGACGGGGTGGTGATAGCCTGTGTGGAGTTTTCGGACCCGGAGGTTGACGAACTTATCAGGAGCAACATTCCGGTTGTGACCATAGATCATTCCTTTTATAACAGGATTTCCATCGTGTCCGCTAATATTAAGGGCATCAGGGATCTCGTTACCTACATATATGAACAGGGACACCGGAAGGTGGCCTATGTCCATGGATTTGAAAATACTGCGGTAACCCAGAGCAGAGTTGCTTCTTTTTACAAGACGCTCCAGGATCTGGGAGTTTCGGTTCCGGATGAGTACATGATCTCAAGCCCGTACCGAAACATTGAGGAGGCCTTCAAGGCAACCAACAGGCTTTTGGATCTTCCTGATCCGCCCACCTGCATCATGTATTCCGATGACTTTGCAGCCTTTGGTGGGTACAACGCCATAAGGGAGAGAGGGCTTCGAATCCCGGACGACATATCAGTAGCGGGATATGACGGAATAGAGATTGCAAAGCGCATCTCACCGAAGATGACCACAATAGTTCAGGACACTGACAAGATTGGAAAGCTTGCAGCTGAGAAGCTCATTGACCTTATAAATAACCCGAAAGGGACACTGATTGAGCAGGTCGTAGTTGAGGGCAGGCTTGAGAAGGGCGAGTCAGTCGGCAGGATAAAGGTCTGACGCATTGGTACTCAGGGCATATCAAACCGGTTTAAGACGGCCAGGGCCGTTTTAAATAAAAACTTCAAAATTCTTTTTAGAGAAAAGGGAGGTAATTTTAGTTATGAAGAAGAAAGTACTCGGTTTATTACTTTCAACAACAATGGTAGCAGGAATGCTCACAGCTTGTGGCAGCACAGCCAGCAACGCACCTGCATCAACAGAGACACCCGCAGCAGAGACACCTGCAGCAGATACAGCAGCAGAGTCACCTGCAGCTGACACCGCAGCAGAAGCACCTGCAGCAGACGTTTCAGCTGATGAGGGCAAGGTTCTCAACATCTCAGCTTGGAACGAGGAGTTCAAGAGCCGTCTTACAGACCACTATCCAGGATATGAGGTAGTTGACGGAACAACAGGTAAGATCGGCGATGTTACAGTTAACTGGCTGATCACTCCCAATGAGGAGAACGCTTACCAGAACAGACTTGATGAGCTTTTACTTGCGCAGGATGGCGCAGCAGCAGATGACAAGGTTGACCTTTTCCTTGTAGAGGCTGACTATGCAGTTAAGTACACAGATACTGATTACACACTTTCAGTTACAGACCTCGGTCTCACAGCTAATGATATGAAGGATCAGTACAAATATACACAGGACGTTGTTACAGATTCCAACGGCGTTATCAAGGGAACATCATGGCAGGGCTGCCCCGGCGTTATGATCTACAACAGAGCAATCGCTGAGGAAGTATTCGGTTCACAGGAACCTGAAGACATCCAGGCACACTTCTCAGACTGGAACAAGTTCGTTGAGTCAGCAGCAGAGCTCAAGAAGGCCGGCTACAACGTAATTTCTTCAACAGCTGATACCTTCCGTGTATATCAGAACAACGCTGAGCTTCCCTGGGTTAACGGAACTCAGATCCAGGTTGATGACAACTTAAAGAAGTGGGTTGAGGATTCAAAGGCTCTTGCAGATGCAGGATACTGCGGAACACACGGACAGTGGACAGATGACTGGACAAAGGGCTTCTATCCTGAAGGAAAGGTATTTGCTTACTTTGGACCCGCCTGGCTGATCGACTTCTCAATGGCTAAAGACGTTGAGGGTTCAATCGCACACGATGGCGGCTGGGCTGCAACTGAGGGACCTCAGGGCTTCTACTGGGGCGGCACATGGATCTGCGCAGCAGCAGGAACAGACAACGCAGGACTTGTTGCAGATATCATGAAGAAGATGACATGCGATCCTGAAATCATGAAGGATATCGTTCTTAAGGACAATGACTTCGTAAACAACAGAACTGTCATGGAAGAGCTTGCAAACGATCCTTCTTACTCAAACGAAGTTCTCGGCGGACAGAACCCTCTTAAGATGTTCTGCGCAGGTGCTGACAACATCGATATGGCTAACCTTACAGCTTATGACCAGGGTCTTCTTGGTGACTACCAGACAGCGATGGGCGACTACATCAACGGCAACTATGCTACATATGATGAGGCTCTTGAGCAGTTCTACACACTTGCACTTCAGAGATATCCTGAACTGACAAGATAATAACAGTAGAACATCTTTACAAAAAAAATACTTGCCTGTCGGCCCTGCGCCGGCAGGCAGTTTACTAAAAACGCTTTGGGATTAGAGTGAATAGGGTTTTTTGGAGGTACTAACATGGGCGCAAAGAAGTCCAATCAGAACGTAGTAAAATTTAATAGATGGGGTTACATCTTTCTGATACCCTTTTTTGTAACCTACATCATTTTCAGCTTTATTCCGCTGTGCTCAACAATTTACAACAGTTTCTTTGAAAACTATCGTTCAGGTCTTAAGCAGATTGGCCCTAACTTCATTGGAATCAACAACTACATCAATCTTCTTGGATCACCTGAAATCTGGAAATATTTAGTAAACACACTTATCATGTGGATCGGCGGTTTTATCCCGCAGATAGTTATAGCGCTTCTTTTGGCTTACTGGTTCTCAGATCCGAGTTTGAGGCTCAAGGGCCAGAGATTTTTCAAGACGGTTATTTATATGCCGAACCTTATCATGGCATCAGCTTTTTCAATGCTGTTCTTCGCTCTGTTTGCTGATAGCGGTCCTATCAACCAGATACTTATGAACATCGGTGTCATAAGCGAGCCATTCAAGTTTTTCCAGTATGTTGCATCTTCGAGAATTCTCGTAATGTTCATGAACTTCCTCATGTGGTTTGGAAATACTACGATCCTCCTCATGGCAGGTATGCTCGGTATTGACTCCTCACTCTACGAGGCGGCTCAGGTGGACGGTGCGACAGCATCACAGATTTTCTTTAAAATAACAATGCCTATTCTTCGTCCTATCTTTATATACGTGCTCATCACATCACTGATCGGTGGTCTGCAGATGTTCGATGTTCCTCAGATTCTGACAAACGGCAGAGGAAATCCTACAGATTCCCTTACGACAGTGATCATGCTGCTGAACCGTTACCTCACCAGCAAGGATGTAGGTCGTGGCGGCGCTCTGTCAGTATTCCTGTTTATTGTTACAGGTATCCTGAGTCTGATCGTATTTAGGATGAACAGCTCAGAGGATAATAAGTGAGAGGAGAAAGAGGGATGAATAACGATACACAAGCAAGAACTCATGGTGTCCCGGTCGGAGTAAGAAGAACGATAGCTTACATAGTGTTGATATTCTTTTCAGTCCTTTGCCTTATCTGGTTCTACATACTGCTTATCAACTCGACCAGGTCACACGCAGAGATGACGAGAGGCTTTACGCTCCTTCCGAGCACAAATCTGGTTAACAACTGGATAAGCCTTATAAACGGAACCATTCCGATCGCCAGAGGCTTTATAAACAGTATTATAGTTTCGGTGTGCACGGCAGTTTTGACGACTTATTTTTCGGCAATGACTGCATACGCGATAAACACCTACAGGTTTAAGGGAAGAACAGCGATAGCGACATTTATCCTCGCTATCATGATGATCCCCGGACAGGTTACAGCACTTGGTTTCTTACAGCTCATCAACAGAATGGGACTTGACGATTCCATTATCCCGCTGATCATACCTGCCATTGCTTCACCTGTTACATATTTCTATCTCAAGCAGTACATGGAGAGCAACCTCCCCCTGTCACTGGTTGAGGCTGCAAGAATCGATGGCTCGGGTGAGTTCAGGACATTCAACACCATAATCCTTCCGCTCATCAAGCCCGCTATAAGTGTTCAGATGATCTTCGCATTTGTGGGAAGCTGGAACAACTACTTCACACCTGCCCTGATCCTGCACACAGATACAAAGAAGACACTTCCCGTTCTGATCGCTCAGCTGCGTGGTGCAGACTGGCTGCGTTTCGACATGGGACAGGTTTACATCATGATCGCCGCTTCTATTTTCCCGGTTATCGTGATCTACCTCATCCTCTCCAAGTACATCGTTGGCGGTGTATCTGCGGGTGCGGTAAAAGGATAAAACAAGGAAGTCCTCCTATTTTTTACTCTTTCCTTTTATAAGCGTTTTTTGGAAAGCCACGGCGTGCTCTGCCGTGGCTTTTCAAGTGTTTTGTAAATAAAAAATACTTGTTAGTTGTGTGTAACGTGATAGAATGAAGATAAAGTTAATATAGTTGAGGTTTTTACATCATTGAGGTAGACGAAGAAGAGATGAGAAAAAGATTTTTTACAAGGATAATGGCACTTGCTCTGGGTACAATTGTTTCGGTGACTTCACTGTGGGTTTCATCCCCGGTTATCTCTCACGCTGAGACTGAGAGCGAAGAGAAAGAAGAGGAGACAGACGAGGAAGAGACTCAGGAGAAGTCTGAGGAAGAAATCGCCAAAGAAAAGAAGGCGCTTCAGAACGACCCTGACCACGCACACCACTTTAAGTGGATCGCGATCATGAACGAGAGCGAGTCGGCGGAAGGCACGATGAATTACATGTGCGAGGAGTGCGGCAAGGTATGGTACTTCAGACCGATCAGCGCATACTACGCCTTCCAGGGAGATGTGGCGCACAGGATAGAGACGGCCAAAGAGGGCGATACGGTCAGGGTTAAGACATCTCTTTTCATAAACTTTAACAGGACCGTAATGAAGGCTCTTTCAGAAAGACCTGACGTGTCAGTATATGTCAGCTTCCTCGACCAGGAGTACAAGGGAAACCGCGTGAGCTTCACTATTCCTGCCGGGCAGGATGCAATGTCACTTCTGGATGAGAACGGATACAGCGGCTTTATCTATCTTGGAGGCATCTACGGCCTGACCCTGGAGGAGCCAATGGCAGACGATTCCGCGGAAGCGGACGAAAAACCTGACGAAAATAAAGAATCTTCTCAAAACTGATTAAGAAATATCGCTTATTATATAAAAAAATGCGCTTGAAAGGTCAAAAATAATCCGGTACAACCAGTCAGGTCAGGGCAGACAAAAATCCCTCTGCGAATCATGTCGACGAGGAGATGATTTATCGGATGAAAAAAAGAATGGTTCACGACTGTTTCGAATAACATGAGAGGAGTGAACCATTCTTTTTTGAATCCTGATAAATCACGACACAGTCGAAGTGAGCAGAGGGATTTTTGTCTGCCCTGACCGTCCCTTGCGCAATATTGTACAAAGAAAAGTGCATAAAGCGTGAATATTTTGCTGAAATTGTGCTTGTCTTCACGTCTTTACTGTGCTAAAATCTTCCCAGTGCATACAAATGTCCGCGGTAGGAAAACAGAGGAGGCGGAAAAGTGCAGCAGGATACAGGTTACTATGTTATCAGAAAGCAGGCTGTCCCCGAGGTGCTCCTTAAGGTAGTGGAGGCCAAGAAGCTCCTTGAGTCGGGAAAGGCCAGGACGGTAAACGAGGCAGCTTCAAGGCTTGGTATCAGCAGGAGCTCTTTTTACAAGTACAAGGAAGATATATATGAGTTCCACGACTCGCTTCAGGGGACGACACTGACGCTGACATTTCAGATGAACGATGAGGTTGGACTGTTGTCCTATGTGCTCAATCTGATTGCAGAATTTGGAGCCAACATTCTGACGATACACCAGTCGATACCGCTGAACGGAGTGGCATCAATATCAATCACGATCCAGGTTTTGTCTACAACGCGGGACATACCCGAGATGATATCAATAATGGAAAAGAAAGAGGGCGTCCACAAGGTGCACATCACCGGGCGCAGCGCAGCACTCACATAGACATACGAAAAGTGAAAAAATTTGAAAACTAAAGACAGTCCTAAGGAACCGCAAACGGTACTCTTAGGACCGGCATTGGAGGCTAAGAAATGGCAAAAGTAGCAGTATTGGGATACGGAACAGTAGGAAGCGGCGTGGTCGAGGTTCTGGACGTCAATGCAAAAGAGGTATCTGAGAGCGCAGGAGAGAAGATCGAGGTCAAGTACATCTTGGACCTCCGCGACTTTCCCGGAGACAAGCACGAGACGCAGGTCGTTCATGACATAAACATCATTCTCGACGACCCTGAGATAGAGGTCATCTGCGAGACCATGGGCGGCATCGAGCCTGCTTTTTCATTTGAAAAGAGCGCCCTCGAGAGGGGGAAGAGCGTTTGCACCTCCAACAAGGAGCTCGTGGCAAAGTGCGGGCCTGAGCTTGTGGAGCTTGCCAAAAAGAACGGAGCGAGCTTTTTGTTTGAGGCCAGTGTCGGCGGCGGAATCCCGCTTTTGCGGACGATAAACGATTCGATGAAGCACGAGAAGATCGATTCCATAACAGGAATTTTAAACGGAACAACAAACTACATCCTGACCAAGATGGACCGCGAGGGCATGGGTTTTGCGACAGTCCTAAAGGCTGCGCAGGACAAGGGCTATGCCGAGAAGAACCCCGAGGCCGATGTGGAGGGGTACGATGCCTGCCGCAAGATAGCGATTCTTTCGAGTCTCATGAGCGGCAAGCATGTGAACTATGAGGATATTTACACCGAGGGCATCTCCAGGATAAGCATAGAGGACTTTGACTACGCGAGGGCGCTCAACATGTCGATTAAGCTTCTTGGAATCTGCAAAAGAGGTGAGAGCGGCTATTCGTCTATCGTATCTCCCTTCCTCATCCCGAACGAAAACCCTCTCGCCAACGTAAACGGCGTTTTCAATGCGGTAAATGTACATGGCAATATGCTCGGTGATGTGATGTTCTACGGCAAAGGCGCAGGCAAGAATGCAACGGCGAGCGCAGTTGTGGCCGACGTTATAGACATAATAAAGCACAGGGGAAGGCACATAGACGTGAACCTGAAATCCGAGGAGCTTACTCTTTCGCCAAAGGATAACACGGTGAGGCAGTTCTTTGTGCGCGTTCAGGAGGATGTCAGAAACCAGGCAGTGGAAGTGTTCGGCTCTGGCATCGAAGAGGTAAAAGGAGAGAACGTTCACGGCGAGTTTGCTTTTCTGACCGGCGACCTCTCTGAGAAGGACTTTTGGGAAAGACTCCGGAAGCTTGACAGCGTCAAGGGATACCTCAGATTATACTGATTAATTCATCAAAAAAATAAATGCAAAAGGAAGATTTTCAGACATGAAGAAGGTAGTTAAATTTGGCGGAAGTTCTCTGGCTAGCTCAGAGCAGTTTAAGAAGGTGTCGGAGATAATAAAGTCCGACCCCGACAGGGTTTACGTGGTGCCGTCCGCACCCGGAAAGAGAAGCTCCAAGGATACAAAGGTCACGGATATGCTCTACAAGACCTATGCTCTCGCAGAGGAGGGGGAAGACTTCGAAAAACACCTTTTGGACATAAAGGAAAGGTATGATGAGATCATCTCGGGGCTGGGGCTGTCGCTTGATCTTACGCCTGAATTTAAGACCATTGAAAAGAACTTTAAGGAGAAGGCTGGGAGCGACTACGCAGCCAGCCGCGGAGAGTATTTAAACGGTATCATAATGGCGGAGTATCTCGGATACGAGTTTGTCGATTCCGCAACGGTTGTGTTTTTTGACAAGAACGGCGAGTTTGACGCCGAGAAGACCAACAAGGCCATGGCCAAAAAGCTTGAGAGGACAAAGCGCGCGGTCATCCCGGGGTTCTACGGAGCATACGCTGACGGCAGGATAAAGACCTTCTCAAGGGGCGGATCTGATATCACGGGCTCGATCGTATCTCGCGCCATAAAGGCTGACGTCTACGAGAACTGGACCGACGTATCGGGATTTCTTGTGGCAGACCCCAGGATAATCGACAGGCCTCCATATATCGAGACGATCACCTATACGGAGCTGAGGGAGCTTGCCTACATGGGCGCATCAGTCCTTCACGAGGATGCCATCTTCCCCGTGAGAAAAGAGGGAATCCCCATCAATATCAGAAATACAAATAAGCCGGATGACCCGGGAACATGGATCGTTGAGTCAACAGCCAAGAAATCCAAGTATGTCATAACCGGTATCGCCGGCAAAAAAGGTTTCTGTTGTGTGAACGTATTAAAGGATCAGATGAATTCCGAGGTCGGATTTGTGAGAAAGGTTCTGCAGGCGTTCGAAGATCAGAACGTGTCCATCGAGCACATTCCTTCCGGAATAGACACGATGACCGTCTTTGTGCAGCAGGACGAATTCATAGAAAAAGAGCAGTCCATAGTATCAGAGATACACAGGCTCGCTCATCCGGATATGCTTGAGATAGAATCGGATCTCGCGCTCATAGCTGTTGTGGGCCGCGGCATGAAATCAACAAGAGGTACAGCCGGAAGGATCTTCTCGGCACTCGCCCATGCGAGCGTAAATGTGCGCATGATCGATCAGGGATCGTCAGAGCTGAACATAATCATCGGCGTCGAGACCAGGGACTTTGAGAAGGCCATCGCCGCCATCTACGACATATTCGTAACAACACAGATGTGATAAGGAAAATCCGGCGCTTTGAGATCACTTAAGGCGCCGGACTTTTTTGCTTGTTTTCTTCATTTAAAGAGGTAATTCAGAAACTCTTTTGCCCTTTCGGGGCGCTGAGAGCCTGTCACGATGCAGGCTATGGGCACGGCATCCGGGAAGGCTTCGCACTCTTTAAGCGCAGAGGAAGCATCAAGGACTATTCCTACAGGAACGGGATCTGTCATCTCAGATTTGTCCATGCGCCCGTATATGAGCGTCTCGTTGTACTTCGCCGCCATGACCGCATACGGGTTTGACGTATCGTACTTTCCTGTTGTGAGATAGTCTGAGTATTCATCTGATGCAAGGAACTGTGCGTAGGCGCTGTCGACGTAGAACACCTTGTCGCCAAAACTCTCAAGTTCAGCGTCTGTGAAGATATCCCGAAGGTCCGAAAACGTCCCCTGCGATGCGTAGTGGTAGGATATGTTTTCGTCCGTTACCATGACGTCCAGCTCTTTGGCTGCGATTAGCGCAAGTATCTTCTCGCTCGTTGCTACGGCTGTCTGGTCGATGGAAGATGAGAGGTAGTTTGACGCCGTATCCACAAGTACGGTCTCGGATTTTGGATCGATTCCCGCGTACTCATAAAACCCATCCTGCAGCACACTTTGCGTCTCTGCGCCCATGTTGTTGATGAATATGGCATAGAGGGCGTAGGGCTTTTTGTTTGCAACATCCCTTATGAGGGTTATCGCCATGATGATGACAAATATGACTACAATTGTATGTATCTTGTAATAATCCCAGAAGTAGGCCGCCTTTTCTTTAAAGGGCTTCCCCTCCAACTTTTTCTGCTGCTGCCTGATCTCCTCATTTACTGACATTGTTTCTCCTTTTTTTACAATTTCAGAAATATAATACTCATTTTCCGGTAAAACATATATAATGTTATAGGAGCTTTTTTTAAAGGTCAATAAAAAAACTTGAAAGATTTGCCAAGTTAATATAAGATAATCGTTAAAAATCATTAAGGAGGAGTGGTTCTGTAATGGTGAGCGATAACAGTTATGTGGAGTACCTTATAGAGAGCAAGGCATCGCCCATTGTCAAGGCGGGAAGCTATATTGCACTCGTTCTGGCGGTTGTTTTCTTTCTTTCCTCGATCCTGACGCCGCTTGGGATCGCGGGTCTTATCCTGTGCGTGCTTTTCGGAGCGCTGTACTATTTCCTTACACTGAACGCGAATATCGAGTTTGAGTATCAGTACTGTGACAGGGAGATCACGATCGACAAGATCCTCAACAAGTCAAGGCGCAAGAACGTCGCGAAGTATGATGTGAACAAGATCGAGGTCTTTGCTCCGTCGCGTTCCTATCATCTTGACGAGTACAGGAACAAAACCCTCAAGGTGCTGGATTTTTCCGCAAGGGAAAAGGACCGTCAGCCCGATCCCACATACACATTTATATATGATGGAAAAGAGAGAGTTATAATTGAACCTGATCAGGAGTTTGTTGCAGCAGTTAAGAGCGTAGCACCGAGAAAAGTTTTCACAGATTAAAGGGGAGAAAAAATGGGACAGATTATTGGTGAAGGAATTACATTTGACGACGTACTTTTGGTGCCTGCATATTCGCAGGTTATACCCAATCAGGTGGATGTTGGGAGCTATCTCACCAAGAAGATAAAGCTCAACATTCCTCTCATGAGTGCGGGTATGGACACTGTCACAGAGCACAGGATGGCCATAGCCATGGCTCGTCAGGGCGGTATCGGCATCATCCACAAGAACATGTCTATCGAGGCACAGGCCGAGGAGGTCGACAAGGTTAAGAGATCGGAGAACGGTGTTATAACAGATCCTTTCTCATTATCACCCGAGCACACGCTTGCCGATGCGGATTCTCTGATGGCAAAGTTTCGGATTTCCGGCGTTCCCATCACGGAGGGCAGGAAGCTCGTCGGCATTATCACTAACCGCGATCTCAAGTTTGAGAAGGACTTCTCCAAGAAGATTAAAGAGGTAATGACAAGCGAGAACCTCATCACTGCGAGGGAGGGCATCACTTTAGATGCTGCAAAGAGCGTTCTGGCCCGGTCCAAGAAGGAGAAGCTCCCCATTGTTGATGAGGATTACAACCTTGTGGGACTCATCACCATCAAGGATATAGAGAAGACGATCAAGTATCCCCTGTCTGCCAAGGACGACCACGGAAGGCTCCTCTGCGGCGCAGGCGTTGGCATTTCGGCAAACGTCATCGACAGGGTTTCGGCACTTGTAGATGCCAAGGTCGATGTTGTCGTGCTCGATTCTGCGCATGGACATTCAGAGAACGTCCTCAAGTGCCTCCGCATGATAAAAGAAAAATTCCCCGATCTTCAGGTCATTGCAGGAAACTGCGCGACTGGCGCAGCCACCAAGGACCTCATAGAGGCCGGCGCTGATGCAGTCAAGGTTGGTATCGGACCGGGTTCCATCTGCACGACGCGGGTTGTCGCAGGAATAGGCGTGCCCCAGATAACAGCGATCATGGACTGCTATGAGATGGCGAGGTGGTACGGTATCCCGATCATAGCTGACGGCGGTATCAAGTACTCAGGCGATATAACAAAGGCTATAGCGGCAGGCGCCAACATGGTCATGATGGGATCGATGTTTGCGGGCTGCGATGAGGCGCCCGGTGAGTTCGAGCTCTTCCAGGGCAGGAAATACAAGGTTTACCGCGGCATGGGCTCAATATCGGCCATGGAGAACGGATCCAGGGACAGATATTTCCAGGAGGATGCCAAGAAGCTGGTTCCCGAGGGAGTCGAGGGAAGAGTTGCTTACAAGGGAACAGTTGAGGACACGGTATTCCAGCTCATGGGCGGACTAAGGTCAGGTATGGGCTACTGCGGATGCCGCACTATAGAGGAGCTCAAGGAAAACGGCAAGTTCATCAAGATGACATCTGCCGCACTCCGTGAGTCTCATCCACACGACATTCAGATCACAAAAGAGGCGCCTAACTACAGTGTGGACGACCGCGGTTAATACTCCCATGTTGAGGTGAAAATTGCAGCAGGATAAGGCAAAAACATCGGAGATAATTGAAAATATTGATGCCAAGGGCTTGGCTGATACTATTGGCTCAGTCCCTGGTTCTTTTGCGTTCAAAAATATACCCACCCTTCAGAAGTGGCAGGATATGCTGTGCGACACGGCTTTGGTTTATGCTATGTGCCTTACGCCGGATGGGACGCCCGTGACCGGGTTTTCGGGCAACCAGCACGAGGTCGGGATCATCAGAAAACATGTGACTCCCATGAGGATACACAACATCTATGCCCGCGTGACGGAGAGTGATCTTGAGGATCAGGCGGTGGAGGTCACGGAGGTTCCGAACCTGCGTCTTGCCGCTCTGACGATCAGAAACGAGGATGGAATCCAGGGAGTATGGATAGTGTGCGGCATCTTCACGGACGTGAAGTTTGACCAGAGCTTTTTCAAGTATCCGCCCATTGACAACTTCCAGTATCAGATAACAGAAAGCCGCTTTTACAAGACTCTGGACTTTTTGAGGGAGACCCTTAAGGTCCTCATCCAGACAGAGTACTCAAGGAATAAGGCCGTCGCCATCAGCGAGGGCAGCAGGCAGAAGGAGCTTGAGATGACGAGCTCTTTTCACAGGGCGGAGACGATGACGGAGATCGTCTCACTCCTTGACAGCGACGAGAGGATTGAGGAGGTCATGGTAGACGTCCTCACGAAGCTCTGCGGATATCTTAATATCAGCAACGGCTTTACCTGCAGGATACATCACGAGAGACTGATGGATATCGTCGTGCAGTGGACTCACCCCGGAGTCGAAAAGCTCTTTCCGGAGACGACAGATCAGGAGGTCTGCTGGTTTCTGGGCTCCCAGAAGGCCATCGCGATATCCGGCGACACGCAGATGAATCCCGGAGAGAGGGAGCAGCTGGAGAACCTCGGCATAAAGGCGCTTGTCTCAATGCCCGTTATCATAAACGGTGTTCCCATGTTTTATGCATGCCTTACGGAAAACAGGGAGAGCCGCATCTGGTCTATAGGAGACATAAAGTTTATAAACGACGCTATCAGGATCCTTCAGAGCATCATCACCAAGAGGCTGCAGACCAACTCTCTCGCAAGCTCTTTTGCATCGCTCGAAGCTGTCCTTGACAACGTGGGAAGTTCCATCTATGTGAGGGATACCTCGACGGGGATACTTCTTTTTGCGAACAGGAGCTTCAAAAAGAACTTTGACAGGGAGCTTCAGGAGAACAGGATCGCCGAGCTCTTTGAGACCAATATACCCGCAAGGAGCCACAGCGGGAACTATGAGGTTCACAGCAAGGACAGGGGAAAGTGGTACGACGTCTACTACACCAGGATAAAGTGGGTGGACGGAAGGAATGTGTCACTTTGCGCCATCTATGACGTCACCGAAAAGAATCTCTATCAGAAGAGGATCGAGCAGCAGGCCTACACGGATTTCCTCACAGGTCTTTTCAACAGGATGTGCTGCGAAAAGGATCTGGCAAAGTATGTGGACGAAGCCAGAAACACAGGAACGCGCGGTGCTCTTATGTATCTCGACCTCGATGATTTCAAGCATATCAACGACAGTTTGGGGCACCAGTACGGAGACGCCCTTTTACAGGATATCTCCAAGGCCATCAGCAGGATTGAGGGCATAAGTTCATCCTGCTACAGGATGGGCGGAGATGAGTTCGTCATAATCGTTCCGCCAAAGAGCTACTACAGGATAGACAAGATCATGGAGGAGATAAAGAACACCTTTGCTACTCCGTGGTATCTAAAGGACAGCGACTACTACTGCACCATGAGTATGGGTGTCGTGAAGTTCCCTGACGACGGGGACAGCGTATCGGAGCTGATCAGGAAGTCGGATGTCGCCATGTACGAGGCCAAGAAGTCAGGAAAGAACAGGATTGCCGAGTACTCTGACAACATCGACTCATCGTCCATACACAGGCTTGACCTGGAGAAAAACATGTACGATGCCATCAGCAAGCAGTGCGAGGAATTCGAGGTCTACTTCCAGCCGATCGTCAGAAACAACAGGGACGGAAGCCGTGACGAGGATCACATCGGAGCGGAGGCGCTTGTTCGCTGGAACAGCGATATGCTGGGCTTTTTGAGCCCTGACGAGTTTGTGCCTCTGGCTGAGTACTTAGGACTCATAAATCCTATCGGAAACCATGTCCTTCGTAAGGCGTGTGAGTGCTGCAGGCAGTGGAACGAGGACGGGAAGAAAAACTTTGTTATAAGCGTAAATCTCTCCGTAGTTCAGATCATGCAGACGGATATAGTCGATATCATAAAGAGCAGCATCGAGGAGAACGGTATCGACCCGTCGTGTATCGTACTTGAGCTCACTGAGAGGCTTGCGATAAACGACCTTGCAAGGACCAAGCAGACACTCCTCGACATAAAGGCTCTCGGAGTGAGGCTCGCCCTTGACGACTTCGGAACAGGATACTCTGCGCTATCGAGTATACGCGCCCTTCCCTTTGACATCATCAAGATCGACAAGGACTTTGTGAAGGATATCGCGGAGGATGAATACTCACAGGCCTTTGTCAGGTCAATGGTTGACATGGGAGAGAGTATCGGTGCCGAGATATGCATAGAGGGTATCGAGACAAAGGAGCAGCTAAATGCGCTAAAAGGGATGGGAGTCAGGTACATACAGGGCTTTTACTACGACAAGCCCATGAGGCGCGCAGCCTTCGAGGAAAAATACGTATATAACGCTTAGAATTGTGGTATACTGAAAATGATTGATTATTTAGGAAAGTTGGTTATATTTTAAGATGGCAGAAGAAATTACAAATGCAAGCGGAAGACATTTTATTGAGCAGGCAATCGACAAGGATTTAAAGGACGGAGTTTACGATCACGTCCACACCAGATTCCCGCCTGAGCCCAATGGCTTTCTTCACATAGGACACGCCAAGAGCATACTCCTCAACTACGGGATGGCACAGGAGTACGGCGGCAAGTTCAACATGAGATTTGACGACACCAATCCCACCAAGGAGAAGTCCGAGTTTATGGACGCCATAATCGAGGATGTGAGGTGGCTTGGTGCCGATTATGAGGACAGGCTCTTTTACGCCTCGGATTACTTCGAGGAGATGTACGAGGACGCGGTGAAGCTCATCAAAAAGGGCAAGGCCTACGTCTCGACCCTCTCGGCAGATGAGATGAGGCAGTACCGCGGGACGCTTACTGAGCCCGGCAGGAATGACCCCGACAGGGACAGGAGTATCGAGGAGAACCTGCGTCTGTTTGAGGAGATGAAGAGCGGGAAGGTCGAGGACGGAGCCATGACGCTCCGCGCCAAAATCGATATGTCATCACCCAATATCAACATGAGGGATCCCATCATCTACCGCGTTGCCCACATGAGTCACGCGCGCACAGGTGATAAGTGGTGCATCTATCCGATGTACGACTTCGCGCACCCTATTGAGGATGCGATAGAGGGCATCACCCATTCGCTCTGCACACTTGAATTTGAAGATCACAGACCTCTCTACGACTGGGTCAAGAATGAATGTGGATACAAAAACCCTCCGAGGCAGATCGAGTTTGCCAAGATGTATTTGAACAACGTCGTTACGGGTAAGAGATACATCAAGAAGCTCGTTGAGGATGGAATAGTTGACGGGTGGGATGACCCGAGGCTCGTCACTATAGCGTCCCTCCGCAGAAGGGGCTTCACGCCTGAGTCGATAAAGATGTTTGTCGATATGTGCGGCATCAGCAAGGCCCAGTCAACTGCCGAATATGCGATGCTCGAGTACTGCATCAGGGAGGACTTGAAGCTCAAGGCGCCGAGGATGCTCGCAATCTTAAACCCTCTGAAGCTCATAATAGACAACTATCCGGAGGGTGAGACAGAGTACCTCGACATAGAGAACAACAAGGAAGTTCCCGAGATGGGAACGAGGAAGATACCCTTCGGAAAAGAGCTTTACATCGAGAGGGAGGACTTCTACGAGGACCCGCCCAGGAAGTATTTCAGGCTCTTCCCCGGCAATGAGGTCAGGCTCATGAACGCCTACTTTGTAACCTGCACGGGATGTGACAAGGACGAGGACGGAAACGTTATTGCCGTCCACTGCACATACGACCCCGAGACCAGGTCAGGGAGCGGCTTTAATGCCAGGAAGGTAAAGGGCACCATCCACTGGGTATCAGCAAAAGAGGCTCTGACAGCAGAGGTCAGACTCTACGAGAACATCATCGATGAGGAGAAGGGCGTTTACAACGAGGATGGAAGCCTTAACTTAAATCCCAACTCCGTGACAGTCATAAAGAATGCCAAATTAGAGCCTGAGCTTGCGGCCGCAAAGCCCATAGACAGATTCCAGTTTGTCAGGAACGGGTTCTTTGCCGTCGACAGCAAGGATTCCAAGGAAGGCGCACCGGTATTTAACAGAATTGTTTCACTTAAGAGTTCGTTTGTTTTACCTAAAAATTAAGAGATGAGAGGGATATAAAGATGGGTATTTTTTCCGGATTTGACAAACTTGGACTTGGAAACATTGAAAATGAGGAGCTCTTTGAGGACCCCAAGAAGAAGGTCAGGGAGATCAAAAAAGAGGAGCCCAAAAAGAAACTGCAGCTCATAAACGAGGAGGACTACCTCTTCGACAAGAAGTATAAGTGTCCTGTGTGCGACTCCGACTTTGACGCCAAGACAGTCAGGACCGGCAAGGTGAAGATGAAGGGCGTTGATATCGACCTTCGTCCCGACTACGACGAGCTTGATCAGAACAAGTACGACGTCATAGCCTGCCCCGCCTGCGGATATGCCGCACTTGGAAGATATTTCCCCAATCTGAACAAGTACCAGATCGACGATATCAGGGTCAAGATCTGCATGAACTACAAGCATGAGCCGAACAGAGGCCCCATATATACCTATGAGTACGCCAAAAGGCTCTATCAGCTGGCTCTTGCCAACGCCGTGGTCAAGAAGGCCAAGAACAGCGAGAAGGCTTACCTGTGTATGAAATCCGCATGGGTTATAAGGGGCGAGACCCAGAGAATGGATCCCGACGAGGAGGGATACGCAGCAAAGAAAAAGGAGAACGACGAGCAGGAGAAGGAGCTTCTCACAAACGCGCTAAACGGCTTTGTGATGGCGCGCCAGACAGAGGAGTTTCCGATTGCAGGCATGGACTCGACAACTCTTGACTACCTGATCGCTGCCCTTGCAACTGAGACAGGGCAGAAGGACATCGTGACCAAGATGATAGGAGATATCCTCGCATCCCGCTCAGCCAACAGCCGCATCAAGGACAAGGCAAGAGTATTAAAAGAGATGCTCGGAGAGACAACTGCCTGAAAATAAAAACATTGCGCAAAAAAAGACCAGCCCGTGGGGCTGGTCTTTTATTATCACATAACTGCCGATCAGAAAATGTCAGATGACGCAAAGATGCGGCTATCTTGCGGGCGGGAGCAGGCTCCATACCCGGTATATCAGTCTTTGTCGTCGAAGAAAACATCGGTTTCGGAGTCATTTGAAGGATCGTCCTCTTCATCGAAGGCATCATCTTCGACGGGTTCAGGATCCCCCACTTCAACCTTCCCGGAAGGCTCATCCGAAGGGGCTTCATCGGCTTTCTCTACAGGTTCATCCCCGGGGGCTTGCTCTGCCCTTTCTTCGCTCTTTACTTCAGCTTTTTCAGGCTCTTTCTGTTCGGGCGCCGGCTCCCTTTCGTCCTTCGCCTCTTCAGCTCCCGCCGTGATATCTACATACTTGCGTGAGGATGCACTTCCGTCTGAACTGATGTCATCCTCATCATCGAAGTCATCAAAATCATCAAAATCGTCATCGTCGAAACTGTCGGCGATTTCTTCCTCTCTCTTGGTGAGATAGTAGTACGCTCCTGCAGCTGCTGCACCTGCAGCCAGGCAGAATAAAACAAACTTTCCAAATGCATTATTCTTGGACATATCAGTTCCTCCTGATTTTAAACGGTTATAACAATTTTAATACAATTTAAAACCAATTAAAAGACCTGAGTATTAAAATTTAATAAAGAACGATAAATCGTTTGAAGTAGGTATATGGAAATGATAAACTTAATTTGGACTGACATGGTCAACATATGGTGCTGAGATGAACGATAGATTTTGGGAACTGAAAAAAGAAAAGCAGGACAGGATGATAAACGCAGCCCTGAAGGTCTTTGCCCGGTACGGGTACAAGCACTCAAGTACGGATGAGATAATCAGGGAGGCGGGGATCAGCAAGGGGCTCTTGTTTCACTACTTCGAGAGCAAGATCGGGCTCTATTCATTTCTGTATGACTATGTCACAAGGTTTGTGGCGCTGGAACTGGCACAGAATGTTGAATCGGGCGAGAACGGCTTTTTTGAGCTGTACAGACAGATACTTGTGGCGAAGGCCAATTCCATATCGCAGTACCCTTATGTCTTTCTTTTTCTGGACAAGGCTGATGAGGAGACGGACCCCGCCGCCACAGTGGAGATAGCCGTGAGAAGGGAGAAGTACAAAAGGATCATGGACGCGCTGCGGGATAGGGCAGACGTCACCGTCCTCGGAAGCGGAATTGACTATGAGAAGATCTGGAACCTCATGGATTTTGCGGTCGATGGGATGATCAGAAAGAGCGTGAGGGGTGAGAACTTCAGAGCCGATATTTTCCTCGATGAAGCTGGAGAATACGTTGAGATAATAAAATCTTTGACAATAAGGAGGCAGTTATGAGCAAATTTTTAGTCGCAGGTGTAACACAGATTGAGACCATTGTAAGAGTGGACAAGATTCCTGTAAGCTATGCTCCCCTTACAAGCGTAACGGATTCAATCTTTACGGCAATGGGAGGGGATGCATACAATGAGTCGCTGGCTTTGAAGTGGCTGGGCGATGAAGTTTGCTTCATGTCAATCGTCGGGAGGAATCAGGACCTCAGTCTTATCAATCCCCCTGACAGGAAGATAACCCTCTCGACCGAATACATCATCCAGCAGATGAAGGAGACGCCGACAGAGGTTGTCCTGTACGACAGGGACAGAAGGCAGCAGACCTTTGAGGACATCAAGGACCTCAGGGAAAATGTCTACGATATGTCGATGGTCGCCCCGATCGCAGAGAGCTGTGATATGATGGTACTTGCAAATGCCAATTTCTGCAGGCCTTTTGCCAAGGCGGCTGTGGAGCACAAAAAGCCCATCGCTGTTAATATCAGAAATTACAACCCTGACAAGGAAGTGTACAACGAGGACTTCCTAAAGCCCGCCAAGGTTTTATATTTCTCGGATGATACACTCACTGAGGACCCCTATGAATTTATAGAGAGGATCGCAAAGACCTACGGGACAGAGATCATCATCCTCGGACAGGGCAGTGAGGGACTGATCCTCTACGACAAAACCCAGGACCTGAGGGTTCATTACAAGACGGTCAAGACCAATGAGGTTGTAAATACGATAGGCGCAGGAAATGCTCTTTTCGCGTGCTTTTTGCACTACTACATGGAGACGGGAGACAGCGTCAACGCCATCAAGAATGCACTTCTTTTTGCCTCCTACAAGATCGGATACATGGGAACGTCGAACGGCTTCATGACTACCGATCAGCTTGAGCAGTGGAGAAACCTGATCTGGGGAATCAAAAAGAATGCATTTGATGGGACATGATTTCATTCAGGATGTCAGATAATCAGAGGAGATAGGTATGGCTAAAAAAAGCGTAGGATCAAACAGAAAAAGCGGGATATTGCTCCCGATCTTTTCGCTCTCATCGGAGTATGGAATAGGTGCTTTCTCGAAGGAAGCCTATGAGTTTGTGGATTTTCTGGAAAAGGCAGGACAGAGCTACTGGCAGATACTTCCGCTTGGCCCGACCAGCTACGGAGATTCGCCCTATCAGTCGTTTTCTACTTTTGCGGGCAATCCGTATTTTATCGACCTGTGTGAGCTCATCGACATGGGGCTCATTACAAGGGCAGAGGCGGACAAGTGTGATTTTGGCGGATCGGAGGAGTACATCGACTATGAGAAGATGTACCGGTCGAGATTTGTCATTCTGAAAAAAGCCTATGACAGGATAGATTCGATAGATGACGGCGGAGACCTGAAAAAGAGATTTGAGGCGTTTAAGAAGGCGCCTGAGAACGACTGGCTTTTTGACTATTCTCTTTTCATGGCGCTCAAAAACGCCAACGACGGAAGAGCGTGGATCACCTGGGAGGACGGAGTCAGGCTTCGCAAAAAGACAGCTCTCAAAGAGGCAGCGGAAAAGTACAAAGAGGAGATAGATTTTTACAGTTTCCTTCAGTTTATGTTTTCTGACCAGTGGAAGAGGCTCAAGAAATATGCCAACGACAAGGGTATAGAGATAATAGGAGACATCCCGATCTATGTAGCCTTTGACAGCTCTGACACCTGGGCCAATCCGGAGCTCTTTTACCTTGACAAGGACAATGTGCCGATCGAGGTTGCAGGCTGCCCTCCTGATTCATTCAGCGCCACGGGCCAGCTCTGGGGCAATCCCCTCTACAGATGGGACTACCACAAACAGACGGGCTTCAAGTGGTGGCTTAAGAGAATTGAGAAATGCTACAATCTATATGACGTTGTGAGGATAGACCACTTCAGAGGTTTTGATGAGTACTATGCAATTCCCTACGGCGACCGCACTGCTGAGAACGGCAAGTGGAAGAAGGGTCCGGGGTACGACCTCTTCAAGGTCATAAAGAGTGAGCTCGGAGAGAAGAAGATCATTGCTGAGGATCTGGGATTTTTGACGCCCACAGTCATAAAGCTTGTTGAAAAGACGGGCTACCCGGGGATGAAGATCCTTCAGTTCGCCTTTGATTCAAGGGAGGAGAGCGACTACCTTCCTCACAATTACAAGAAAAACAGCGTTGTCTATACGGGAACTCACGACAATGAAACCAGCCGCAGCTGGTTTGACCATCTTCCGAGGCAGGACAAGACCTTTGCCAAGGAGTACCTCGGGATTAAAAATGCCAGGGACGCTGTCTGGTCGATGATAAGAGCGTGCTTTGCCTGTGTATCCGACACAGTCATAATACCGATGCAGGACTACTTAGAGCTGCCCGAGTACGCAAGGTGCAACACACCATCTACCCTCGGCGGAAACTGGGTGTGGAGAATGAAGAAGGATGCACTCTCAGACAAGCTCTGCGAAAAGATTCACGATTTCACAAGGATTTATAAGAGACTGAGGTAATAATCAGGGGCAGGGATTTTTTCTGCCCCTGATTTTATTAGTGAAACTATTGATTAAATATGGTATACTTGCAAAGTATTTGCTCTGAATAAAATTAGTTTGAGGGAGAAAGATGACCGGAGATACCGTAAAGGAAATATTTTCTGCTTTTCTTAAGTATGTGCTGCCGTTTCTGGCGGCTTATATTTTGAATATGCTGCTCAACAGGTATCTGAGCAAGCAGTTTTTGAGAGGCAAGATACATCTTGTATTTTTGAAGGGTCTGATAATAGCCTTCATATGGTCGGTGGCGGCACTGACTGCGCTGAGCGGAATCCCGGCTTTTTCAAAGACCTGGGAGACGGCGATCGCATCGTCCGGAATCGCTGCTGTTGTACTGGGTCTTGCAGCACAGTCGACACTGGCAAATGTCTTTGCGGGAATCGCCCTGTCTGCAGCTCATTCAAGGCCCTTTGACATCGGGGACAGGATCAGGATCGACAACTATGAACCGGGGTATGTGGAGGATATTACGCTCCGCCACACTGTCATCAAGACATATCAGAATGAGATCATCTACATTCCAAACTCGATCGTAGGCTCAGCGACCATAATCAACTACACTCAGGAAAAATCTTTTTCCTACCCTGTGAGGGTTTCTGTTGCGTATGGAACAGACATGGAAAAGGCGATGGATGTGATGGCGGATGTTATCTATAATCACCCCAAGCACTACGGTCCAAGACCCGCGGTTTTGTGCAAGAGCTGTGACGACAGCGGGGTCCTCCTTCAGGCGCTCGTCGAGACCAGAGACTTCAAGGACAACCCGGTGTCATGCTCTGATATTCTCGTTGAGATAATGAAGAGATTCGATGAAGAGGGAATAGAGATCCCTTACAACAAACTGGTAGTTTATAGAGGAGAGAAATGAAAATGGAATCAAACAGAAAACAGATATTATTCATTATGCACGCAGCTGTGATAGCAGCTCTTTACGTGGTGCTGACCGTTCTGGCAGCGGGATTTGACCTTGCAAGCGGTGCGATACAGGTCAGGTTTTCGGAGTGCCTTACGGTGCTGCCTTTCTTTACACCGGCTGCAATCCCCGGAGTTACTATAGGATGCTTTCTTGCAAACATCATAACAGGAGGAATGCCGCAGGATGTCATCTTCGGAACGCTTGCGACACTTATCGGGGCACTTGGAACATATCTGCTTCGGGGCAACAGGTTTGTCTGTACACTTCCGCCTGTTGTTTCAAACGCTGTCATCATCCCTTTTATTCTTAAGTATGCATACGGGCTTGACGGCGCACTGTGGTTCTTTGCACTGACAGTGGGTATCGGCGAGATAATAACCTGCGTGATCTTCGGACAGATACTGATTACGGCTCTTATGCCCATAAGGCACAGGATATTCGGAGACGTAACAGAGGCAGTAAAAAAAGCAGTGAACTAAGGAAACACTTAATCAGTGTTTCCCTGAAGATTTTCAGGAGAAGGTTATGGGAAAACTATATTTCAGGTACGGGGCTATGGGGAGCTCCAAGACAGCGAATGCTCTGATGGTGCGCTACAACTACATGGAAAAGGGACAGAACTGCATTCTGTTAAAGCCCATGACAGAGGACCGGGACGGGGCAAAGAAAGTGCGCTCAAGGATGGGGCTTGAGGCGGACTGCATATTTGTGGAGGACTTTCTAGACGAGGTTGTAAATGAGTGGTTTACGAAAAAGTCCGACTCCTGGAAAAAGCTGGACTGCGTTCTCGTGGATGAAGCCCAGTTTCTGACAGAAGAGCAGGTCGACCTTCTTGCAGAGGTTGTGGACAGATATGATCTGCCCGTTATCTGCTACGGTCTTAGGACTGACTTTACAAGCCACCTCTTTACGGGCTCAAAGCGCCTCATGGAGATCGCCAACTACATCGAGGAGGTTCCGACAGTCTGCTGGTGCGGAAGGAGAGCAAATTTCAACGCCCGGGTATCCGGCGGAAAGGTTGTCCGAAACGGCGAGCAGATCATGATGGGCGGCAATGAGTCCTACGTATCTGTGTGCAGGCGCCACTTCCTCTCAGGAGAGGTTGACGGAAAGCGCGAGCGTGACGTAAAAGAGTAAAAAAGTCCGGCAAGAGGCCGGTGGAAAGGAGAATTTCGCCCAAGGTGTGCAGCTTCTCCATTCCACCCGGTGCAACCATCAATATGGACGGCACCTGCATTGCGCTTGGATTTGAAAATGTATAACAGCTAAAAAAGATTTACATGGCGGCGAGGTCGACCTGTTGCAGGGTTCCGACTCCGCCGCTTTCTTTCAGGAATACTCCCGTTGATCGCGTCTGTGCTGCCTTCATGAAACCCGCGCCAAGGTGAGTGAACTCTGTACCAGCGCTTCCGAGGTATATTGCGCCGACGTCCGCTTCTTTGAGGTCCATAAGGGTGTCAGTGCCGTCCTCGTTCCTCAGCCATACTCTGAGCTTGTCATAGACTTCGTCGTTTTCGTCTATCCATCCGTTTCCGTCTTTGTCGTAGAAAGAAAGGTCCTTAAAGCCGTCGCCCGATTTTGTGCCGAAGAGTTCAGACCCGTCGCCAATCCTGCCGTCGCCGTTTTTGTCGAGGGCAAGGAATCCCGAGCCTTTTTCAAATTCCGAAATCTTATCGTCCTTCCCGTCGCAGTCGAGGTCGAAGTAGAAGGACTGATCGCTGATGTGTGTGACATCTGATCCCACGTTTATTACGAGCGGATCGATGAAGTTTGCTGATCTGGCATAGCTTATGCCTGCCTGCTCCGTAAGGATCCGTGACATGGCAAAGTCGACGTTAAAATCAATTTCCCTGCCGTCCTCTGTAAGAGCCATTCCCGTTCCTGAAAACGTTGTGCTCTCCTCCTCGGTGTGAGTCATGGTCACGGTCGTGACCTTCAGAAATGAACCGGCGCTCAGCTCGTTTGCGGCGCTGCTCAGGGTCTGAGAAAAGCTTCGGCTCTCCCTGCCTTCTCCAAAGCTCTGAAGGAGCCTTAGTATCCTCTCGAGGAGATTTGCTCTTATCTGCGCGATCTGCTCCTCTAAAGAAGCTGCAGCTGGTGAGAGGTAGTCGCTCTTTTGCGGGCGAAGCGATGAGTAGCTCTCGCTCGTAAGGGCAGTTTCACTGCCCGCATCACCACTCAGGGTCAGCTCATCCATTTTCTTCTCCTGACCTTTCAGGCTCTCGAGAAAAGACTGCCGCGTTGCAATCCCGGACTGGACAGTGATGCTGCTCTCCTCGTGATAGTGGTGGTTGGAAATAAGGTTTACGTTACTCTGTGCAATTTTCATGGTACCTCCTTTGTTCAGTGGGGATTCATTTTTGGGTACAAAAAATGAACCTCCATCATGATGAAGTGTCTGTCATCCCTGAAGATCCATGCTTTCCTTAGCTTTTATATATATCGGCAGGGTGCTTCTTTTTCATGATAGCATGATAGCAAAAACACAACTTTCCTTGATTTTAGCCTTATGTGTCCGTATAATGCTATATGATGACTATTCAGAGCCAAGCGAACGCATTTAAAAATGCAGATGCCGGGCTTGCTCGGGCAGATGCATTTTTTAATGTGTTCATTTGGCGGATATCCGCCAACGAGGAAACGTTTACGTTTCCGAGTCTTGGCTATGAATAGTTACACATCCTGCAAACTTTAAGGAGACAGTATGAGCTGGGAAGATAATGTAAGGCGCGTTGTTCCGTACACACCGGGAGAGCAGCCGAGGATCAAAAATCTGATAAAGCTGAACACCAACGAGTGTCCGTACCCGCCCGCACCGCAGGTTGCGGAGAAGTTAAAGTCGATAAACTACGAGGATCTGCGGCTTTACCCGGATCCCCAGGCCAGCGCCCTTGCGTCGGCAATCTCCGGATATTACCACGTGCCGATGGATCAGGTCTTTGTCGGAGTTGGTTCGGATGATGTCATCTCAATGGCGTTCATGGCTTTCTTTAATTCGGACAGGCCCATTCTTTTCCCCGATGTCACATATTCTTTTTATGATGTCTGGGCAAATCTCCACGGGATTCCGTTTGAGAGGGTTCCGCTTGATTGCGATTTCAAACTGGTCAGGGAAGGCTTTCTTAAAGAGAACGGCGGAATAATCTTCCCCAATCCAAACGCGCCCACAGGCATATACGAGGACATCTCCTTCGTCGAGGACATAGTAAAGAATAATCCGGACGTTGTTGTCATCGTCGATGAGGCGTATATCGATTTTGGCGGAAAGAGCGCCCTTCCTCTTATAGATAAGTATGAAAATCTCTTAATTGTCCAGACCTTTTCAAAGTCGAGGGCAATGGCAGGGATGCGCATAGGCTACGCCTTCGGCTCCAAAAAGCTGATCGGGTACCTTCAGGATGTCAAGTTCTCCTTTAACTCATATACGATGAACAGGCCGTCTCTCGAGGTCGGTGCCGCAGCACTTCAGGACGATGAGTACTTTAAGGATGTGTGCGGAAAGATCATAAAGACGAGGGAGAGGGTAAAGGGAAGACTGCGTGAACTTGGGTTTGACTTCACGGATTCCATGGCAAACTTCATTTTCGCAAGGCACAGGACGATCCCCGGAAAAGATATAGCGGGTGACCTGCGCCTCAAGGGCATAATTGTAAGGCGCTGGGACGCAGACAGGATATCCGATTACCTCAGGATCAGCATAGGCACTGATGAGGAGATGGACAAACTTCTTATTGCCCTTAAGGAAATCGTAGCATGAGCAGAAATTGTGCGTTTTGCCTTGCCTTTCTCCTAGTCGTACTTTTTTATTCGCTTTATTTTTTACGAGGAGTTTTATTATGTTTAAAAAATATATGATTGTTTTTCTGATCTCGATGGTACCTCTTATTGAGCTGAGGGGGGCTGTTCCATACGCGATAGCCATGGGGCTTCCCGTGCTTCCTAGCTACATTATCGCTATCATCGGAAATATGGTACCCGTGCCATTCATCTTTTTCTTTGCGAGGAAGGTCCTTGAGTGGGGCAAGGATAAGCCACTCATCGGTCCGTTTTTCAGGTTCTGCCTTGAGAAAGGCCACAAGGGAGGAGAAAAGCTCAAGGAGAAGGCCGGAAAGGGACTTTACTGGGCGCTTTTCCTGTTCGTGGGAATCCCGCTCCCGGGAACAGGGGCATGGACCGGAACGCTCGCTGCATCAATCCTCGATATGGATTTTAAGAAGTCTGTAAGGGCTATTGTATGCGGTGTCATCCTCGCAGGTATCATCATGGGGACGGGCACGAAGGTCATTATGATGATATCACAGATCTTCTGACGCAGCATTTTAAAAACCAGGAAAGATAATTGTTCAGGTTATGACAGGAGTGCAAATGGAAGCTTATACCGATTTTGCAGCAGTCTATGACACTTTTATGGATGAGACCCCATACGATGTATGGGGTAATTTTGTTGCGGGACTGATAGAAAAATACGGGATTTCGGAGCCTGTTAAAAAGGATGAGGGAGTGAAATCCGGTGCAGGAAAAGAAGCGCATGAAGCTGAAAGCGCTGCAGAGGAGAACTCTGAGGAAGCTCTCCTTGAGGAGAAGAACCTCGTTGTAGAGCTCGGGTGCGGGACAGGCGCCTTTACCAGAGTGATGAGAGGACTCGGGTATGACATCTGCGGGATTGATATATCCCCTGAGATGCTCAACATCGCGAGGAGCAGAAACGAAGAGTCAGGGCTTGACATCATGTACCTTGAGCAGGACATGAGGGAGCTTGACCTTTACTGCACCGCGGGAACGATTATCAGTGTCTGCGACAGCATAAATTATATTCTTGAAGATAAAGAGATGATCGACACCTTTAAGCTTGTCAACAATTTCCTCTTTCCAAAGGGAATCTTCATATTTGATTTTAATACCATCTACAAGTACGCTGTGGTCATCGGCGATGCGACAATAGCCGAGAGCAGGGATGACTGCAGCTTTATCTGGGACAACTACTACCATGAGGAGAGTCACATCAACGAGTATGACCTGACTATCTTTGCGCGCGCATCAGAGAGCGAAGACCTCTTTACAAGGTCGGTTGAGACGCACTTCCAGAGGGGATATACGCTTTCTGAGATGAAGAAGTTTGTAGACCTTGCAGGAATGGAGTTTGTAGCTGCCTTTGATGCAGACACATGGAAGGACCCTTCCGAAATTTCTGAGCGCATATACATTGTTGCGCGGGAGAATAGCAAATAAGGAGTATTAAATGCTGATAGTCCTGTTTAGTTTTGCGTATATTTTTGCGGTGAGCCTGTGCACAGGTTTTCTTGTAAACACCCTTTTAAAAAAGCTGATCCCGGTGCCCGATAGCGGGAGCCTTGGCATTACTGGCTTTGTTGTCACGGGGCTGGTCACGATGTCTGTGTACGCGGAAGTTTTCAGCATTTTTTATAGGATAGGTTTCCTGTGCCATCTTATCATGCTCGCAGTTGCCGTATTTGGGGCAGTATACTGCAGAACCCGGATAAAGAGCCTTCTTTCGGATGCTTTAAGCAGCCTGTCAAGGGAGGGGACAAAAGCGGCTGTTTTTGCAGCTGTCATCATTGCGGCAGCTTTTTTCACATCGAGGGGGAGCTTCCACACGGACACGGGGATTTATCACGCCCAGGCGATAAGGATCCTCGAGGAGGTCGGAGTGCTAAGGGGGCTTGGAAATCTTCAGCTCCACTTTGCCTACAACTCTGCCTACCTTCCTCTCTGCGCCCTCTTTACCATGAGCTTTTTGGGGATAGATGCGCTTCACACGATGACGGGTTTTTTTATGGCGCTTTTCTGCATCTACGCTTCAGGCGGACTCTGGGAGTTTGGGCGCCATGAGAGGCACGGCGGCGATTTTTCGAGGATCGCCATCCTGATCTACGCGCTCACCAATATGACGGGGCTTCAGTCGCCGGCTACGGACTACGGGACCATGTTCATGACGCTCTACATACTGAGCGCCTTTATCTGCTACGCTGAGGAGAAAATAGTCCTTATGAAGGACTCAGATAAGGACATAGCCTTTTACGGATACCTTGCGGTCCTCTCAATCTTTACTGTCAGCATGAAGCTCTCTGCGGCGGCGCTGGTTCTCATCTCGCTCCTCCCGCTTGTGATGCTCGTTCGCACAAAGAAGTGGAAGGAGCTCTCTCTTTTTCTTCTCATCGGATTTCTGTCCTTTCTTCCGTATATGGTCAGAAACGTGATAATATCGGGATATCTCTTTTACCCGGTTGGGGCGATCGATATCTTTGACGTCGTGTGGAAGATCCCGGCAGAGTATATGAAGAACGACGCCGACCAGATAAAGGTCTGGGGGAGGTGCCTGTATGACGTTGGCCGGGCAGATGATGCAATATCGTCATGGCTCCCGCTTTGGTGGGATGAGAAGCAGCACTACGAGAAGATGCTGATATACTCGCAGTTTGTGGGCTTTATCCTTGTCTTAATCAATCTGTTTTACAGGATCAGGGAAAAGAAAATTAAAGCTCCTGTTGTACTCTTTTACGCGACGATTTTCTTAAACCTTGCGATGTGGTTTTTTACGGCGCCGTTTATCAGGTACGGGCTTGCGTTCCTGCTCCTGCTTCCGCTGTGTGCGATTGGGGATACCTGTGATATTCTTGTGAGGAAAAAGAGCATTGCCATCGCGGTGTTGTCAGCTCTTATCCTGATAAATTTCTGCAGCTGGATCGACGACTATTTCATGGACAGCGCAGTGTTTGTAAAGCACTATCTAGCAGGAAACTACGTTTTTCCTCTCCCTTTCGAGCGCGGGAACATGTACGAGTACGACATGGACTCCCTTACGGTCTACGTCGCGGGGCCTGATGAAGTTAACAGCTACTACTCATTCCCGGGGAGCTGCTACGGCGACATGGTTGAAAAAACGGAGCTCATAGGTGATGACCTCAAAGGCGGATTTAAGGCAAAATAAGGAGGCAATATGAAGATACAATTTACTAAGATGCATGGCTGCGGAAACGATTACGTGTACATCGACGGCGGAAAGGTTAATGTCCCTGACGATAAAAAGAAAGAGCTCGCAATCAGGCTCTCTGACAGACATTTCGGCGTCGGCTCCGACGGACTCATCTTCATAAATCCCGTGGAGGATGAGAATGTTGACTTTGAGATGGAGATGTACAACGCTGACGGGTCGCGCTCTGAGATGTGCGGAAACGGCATAAGGTGCGTCGCAAAGTATGTATACGACAAGCGCCTTGCGGACAAAAAGAAACTAACAATAGTAAGCGCCGGCAAAAACAAGTACATTGACCTGACTGTAGGGGAGGATGATCTTGTTGAGAGCGTCAGGGTTGATATGGGATCTCCGATTCTCTCATCGCCCCTGATACCTGTTACTGTATCCGGTATCCCGGAAGGGTTTGGAAATAAGGATAATCTTTTAAACATCCCGTCCGATGCCTGTATCATGAGGAGCATGGAGGCAGCAGGCAGAGAGTGGAAGGTGACATGCGTATCCATGGGAAATCCCCATGCGGTTGTCTTCCTGCCTGACGACATTGATCTTGATACCTTTGATATTGAGAGGACAGGACCACAGTTTGAAAACCATGCCTTTTTCCCAAAGCGTGTCAACACCGAGTTTGTGAAGGTTGACGATCGGGGCAGTGTCCACATGAGAGTGTGGGAGAGGGGAACGGGAGAGACCCTTGCCTGTGGAACAGGGTGCTGCGCGACAACGGTTGCCTGTGTTCTTAACGGCTTCACCGGGACGCGCGTTGCAGTACACGTTCTCGGCGGGATAGTTACCTGCACCTGGGATGGAGACGCTGCCCACTCCGTGATCATGGAGGGACCCGCCACCACAGTGTTTGAAGGAGAGACAGAGTATCAGGAACAGTAGCAGAATGACTGATTCACTACAGTTCCTTAAGTCAGCAAACAAAGCAGTAAACAAAGCAGTAATAAGTTTGAGGGTGTACAAATCCGTGATGATATATTAAAATAAGCTTTGTATGTGTTTATGATAAAAACATTTTAAGAAACAGGAGTAACGAATATGGCATTATTAGATAACTGGCGTGGTATGGCATACTCTGAGACAGCCAATAAGGGTGATCTTCAGAGACTTTGGACAGAGTATTTCCAGAAGGAACGTGACATTTATGCAGAGCTCCTCAAGAACCCCGACGAAGTTGTTAAGGGTACTGTCAGGGAACTCGCTGACAAATATGGCGTCGACCTCATGACAATGGTTGGCTTTTTGGATGGTATCAACGATTCCCTCAAGGAGAAGAACCCTATCGAGGAGATGGAAGAGGACACAGAGGTCAACCTTGGCTTTGACAAGGAGTCTCTGTACAAGAACATGGTAAATGCAGGTGCGGACTGGCTCTACAACCTTCCCGAGTGGGAGGCTATTTTCGATGAGGACAAGAGGAGAGAGCTCTACAAGGAGGAGAAGGCTTCTCACACCATCAGGAAAGAGAACAAGGTCTATCCAAACGATCCCTGCCCCTGCGGAAGCGGCAAGAAGTATAAAAAGTGCCACGGCAGGTAAAAGCCGCGCACTCTTTTGTAAAATCATAAAAAGTGGCTGTACCCGGTAGGTATAGCTGGAAAGGAAAACTAAAATGGAAAAAGAACAGTTTTTAGAAGTGTACCGTCACTCACTGGCGCACATACTTGCCAAGGCGGTCATAGAGCTCTACGGCAGTGAGGTTCAGTACGCCATAGGACCTCAGATCGACGACGGATGTTACTACGATTTCGTACTTCCAAGAGCCATCACCCAGGATGAGTTCAAGACCATCGAGGACAAGATGCGCGAGATCATAAAAAGGCGCGAGGACTGGACCAGAAAGGAAGTTACGAGGCAGGAGGCTCTTGAGATTTTCAAGGGTCAGAAGTTCAAGACTGAGCTCATCAACGACCTTCCTGAGGATGAGGTTATCACCATCTACAACACAGGCGATGACTTTGTGGACCTGTGCAGAGGACCTCACGTAGACAACTCACAGGAGCTTATGAACGTCTCCTACCAGATAAAGAGCGTCTCAGGCGCGTACTGGAGAGGCGATGAAAAGAGAGAGAGGCTCTCAAGAATATATGTATATGCTTTCCCGAGCAAGGATGAGCTCAAGCAGCACATCAAAATGATAAAAGAGGCGCTCGAGAGAGACCACAAGAAACTCGGCGCACAGCTCGATCTCTTTATGTTTGATGAGACTGCACCCGGAATGCCCTACTGGCTTCCGAGAGGCTGGAAGATGTATCAGGCTCTTCTCAAGTACTCGAGGGAGGTTCAGGAGAGACACGGCTACACTGAGATAGCAGCGCCGCTTATCAACAACAAAAAGCTCTGGCTCATAAGCGGGCACTGGGCACACTATGTGAACAATATGTTCATGGTTCCGGGACTTGAGGGCATGGTCAAAGCTGATGCCGAGATACCGGAGGTCTATGAGAACTACAACGACTCATCTGAGGAGCCGAAGCCTGTTAAGATAGTTGCGGGGTCCATGATCTACAACCGTGAGCTTGACGACACCATGGCTGCAAAGCCCATGAACTGTCCGAATGCCATGATGACCTACAAGAGGACGAACCACTCCTACAAGGAGCTCCCCATCAGATACAGCGAGTACGATGTGCTCCACCGCAAGGAGAAGTCGGGACAGATGAACGGTCTTTTCCGTGTGCAGGAGTTCAGGCAGGACGACGATCACACCTTCGTTATGGAGTCTCAGATCAAGGAGGAGATCGCAGACGTCATCGCGATTGCAGACGAGATCTACTCGACCTTCGGAGTTACCTACAGGGCAGAGTTCTCAACAAGGCCCGAGGACTTCATGGGAGATATCGAGGTGTGGAACAGAGCCGAGAAGGCACTCAAGGAGATCCTCGACGAGAAGTACGGCGAGGGCGGCTATGAGATAAACGAGGGCGACGGAGCTTTCTACGGTCCCAAGATCGACCTTCAGATCAAGGATGCGCTAGGAAGAGAGTGGCAGTGCGGGACAGTACAGCTCGACTTCCAGCTTCCTCACAACTTTGGACTCACATATCAGGCTCAGGACGGCTCAATGCAGATGCCTGTTGTAATTCACAGGGCTATATACGGCTCACTTGAGAGATTCATCGGTATCATCATCGAGAACTTCAAGGGAGTGTTCCCGTTCTGGCTCAGCCCCTACCAGGTAGGCATTGTTCCCATCAGACTTGAGCACAACGAGTATGCCGGGAAGGTTGAGAAAGCCTTAAGGGATGCGGGAATCCGTGTTGAGTGCGACTACTCCGACAACAACATGAAGGAGAAGATCAAGAAATTCAAGAATTACAAGGATCCGTACATTCTTGTGCTCGGCGACAGAGAGGCCGCTGAGAATACGGTATCCATAAATGTCCGCTCATCCAACAAGCAGATTCAGAATGTTCCTCTCGATGAGCTTGTAAAGATGTGCAAAAAGATGAACGAGGAGCACACATTAGAGCTCATCGATTCATACGAAGCTTAAAAACGCATTTAAAAAGGCACAGCAACAAAGGCTGTGCCTTTTAGACATCATTCAGATTTTGGAATATGAGGAGCCTGATATGACGAAGAAAAGTCAGAAAATCATATATATGACCCTTGGCGGAGTATTTTTTCTTTTGACAGTTTACTGTCTTGTCAGGTCCTTTACCCTGTCCTTTTCGATAAATATATGGTATGACGAGCTCTTTTCCATGGAGTTTGCAAAGCGCCCGATAAGTGAACTCATTTCACTGACGGCAAGGGATGTGCATCCGCCTATGTACTACATTGTATTAAGGCTATTTCTCCTTGCGGGGGAGAGCATCCGGCTTGTCGGAGATATACCGGGGCAGCTGTCACCCGAGATCATGGCCAAGATTACCAGTATAGTTCCCTTTGTTATCCTCACGATCTACGCGCTCACGACCATCAGAAAGCACTTCGGCTTTCTGTGCGCGGGGATGTTCTCTTTTGCCCTGATGGCGATGCCTCAGATGCCTGAGTACACGATAGAGATCAGGATGTACAGCTGGGGGCTTTTGTTTGTCACGGGGATGCTCCTTCACTCCTTTGCCCTTATCAGGAATATGTTAAATGGGGAAAAGAAGAGGTGGGATATTCCAAACGCCATTGCGATACTCATCTACTCGGTCGCTGCGGCCTACACGCACTACTACGCCGCTTTTTGCGTATTCATCATCTATGCGGTCCTGTTTGTGTGGACCCTTTTTGAATTTGTGAAAAACATGAAAAAGGGCGGATCGAGCAGGATCAACATCAGGACCTTTGCAACTGTCCTCATCTGCATCAATCTCACTATAGCTGCGTACATACCGTGGATGGGATCGCTGATCGATCAGATAACCCGTGTCGACGAGGAGTACTGGATACTTCCCGCCGGGATCAAGGACTTTGGAAGCGCAGCCAAGCATCTTTTCATGGGATATTTTGACAGCTACGCTCTGCAGGTTTTTACCGCCATACTCTTTTTGGTGCTGTCGATAATCCTGTTTGTAAGGACCTTTGTGAGAGCTTATAAAAAGCGGGAGCTGTCGGATATTCTGCTTCTCTTTGGAGGCATGATACTTCCGCTTGTCGTGACCTTCGGAGTTGTCGCATCGATCATAATAAGGCCTGTTTTCCTGACAAGGTACATGATCCCTTCCTACGGAGCCTTCTGGCTCTCGGTCTGCGCCATGGCTTCAAGGGAAATTGAAGAGCTGCTCTGTAAAGAGAGCTGTGAGAAATCTGCCGGTATCTTCTGGAAAGCCGTGTCCGTGTGCTTTGTGCTTCTCATGATAGCTGTAGGGATAGCGGATTACAGGAATTTCACCGGCAATGAAAAATACAGGAAAGTTACCATGGATGATACACTTGGTTTGTTAGAGTCCATATCTTCTGATACAATTATTATCAGTAATTTCAATCAGGTTCAGGGTATGCTCGGCTATTATCTGCAAAAAGTGGATGTGGAGGCTGATGTGTACCTCTATCAGGAGGAACCTGAGGTACTGATAAAAGAGATGGTGCCGCACCTCAAGAGTATGTACGATCCGATCGATATCAGAAACTACCTTGACTCAGGAAAGCAGGTTTTATTCCTCGGAAGCTTTAGAAGCAGGGAGGACCTTCTTAAAGACTGGGAGGAGGAGATCGGAATCACCTGCGAAAACCACGGGAGCTATCTGATGGAGCGCTACTGGTTTGATGTCTTTGAGCTGCAGTAATGATCTGTATTTGGAGAAGTGATGAAGAAGATAAAAAATATTTTCCTGCTTATACCGGTTCTTTGTATGCCGCTTTTTATGTGCCTTTTTGCACTTGGAAATATGGATATCAGCCATGCTGCGCCTGATCTCAAGGAAGCTGACTACTGCAGCTTTGTGATTCCGTCTGACTTTGTCCCCTGCGACAGAAGAGGCCTTTTTATCAACAAAAACTACCCCATGGAGTCATCGAGCATAGGCTACAGCTATTATTACAACGGTGAGGATGTGCTCCTGACCAACAGAGAGAAGCTGAATATGCAGGATACTTTAGAGACTCCTGCCGACGATTCCCGGGACCTTTCAAAGAGCGGGTATGAGAGTACAGTGTCCGCCGCCTACAACAAGTCATTTGGCAGGGATGTCGCCTTTTCGGTCACCTCTTTTGAGGACATAAATATCGACGGGTATCAGGGATACCGGATTGAGTCAAGCTACATGGCCGAGGATGACCAGATGGTGTACCAGACGGTCTATATGCTTCTGTCCAGATACAAGACCTTCACCATCACAATGCAGCGCGCCGCTGACGACGACTGTCAGGAGCTCTTCGATGAGTGCGCTTCGTCCATACATGTGCATTAACGGTTATTGTGGTACAATATAGTTATGTACGACAAGCTCACTGAACTGATATCAAACGGCGAACTTAATGAGGCGTTATATGAATTTCAGGAGGAGTTTCTCCATATCGACGAGAGGAGCCCGAAGGATGCTGCAAGACTCTGCGTCCTTGAGGGAACGCTCTGGGAGATGCTCTGTGACCCTGTCTCTGAGTTTGATGCCATAACAAGGGGCCTTGGGTACGATCCGGACAACTATGAGCTTTACTATATGCTCTGCCTCTACTACAGGAACCTCAACCTTAACAAGGCGTATCTGTGCGGAGAAATGGCGCTGTTTTGCTGCAACGAGCCCGCGGACAAAAAGGTCATAGAGGGTGACCTCTTTTCCATTTCTGAGGATCCTGCCTGCACTGTCAGAAATACCAGCATCGTAATTCTCTCATACAACGACTACGAGCTTTTGCAGAAAAACCTTGAGGCCATCGAGGCGACACTTCCAAAGGGGAGCTTTGAGGTCGTGGTCGTCGACAACGCATCCACAGATGAGAGGGTTATTCCGTTTCTTAGAAAAAAACAAAGCACGGCACCTTACCCGTTTAAGCTTATAGAAAACAGTGAAAACCTGGGCTTCTCAAAGGGCTGCAACATAGGCGCCATGGAAGCTGAGCCCGATAATGACATATTCTTTTTAAATAACGACGCGGTTCTTTTAAAGGGGTCATTGTTCTATCTAAGACTCGCTCTCTACGACAGCAGGAGAGTCGGAGCGGCGGGCGCCATGTCAAACAGCGCATCCCTCCAGGAGATAGATGAAAAAGACATCCTGACTTTTGCAGGAAGGCAGGACCTTGTGCGAAAAAGCGAGGGAGAACCCATGTGGCACAAAAAGACTGATCCGGGGACTGCGATCGAGATATTCAGCTCTTTTGCCGGGACCAGGAACGTGCCTCGTAAAAATCCGTATATCAAGACCTTCAGGCTGACCGGATTTGCGCTTTTATTATCTAGAGAGGCTGTGAAGGCGGTTGCGCCCGATATGCAGGTCTTTGATGAAAGCTTTTCACCTGCGTATTTCGAGGACGACGACCTCGGAATCAGGGTGGCGCGCGCGGGCTTCGATCAGTATATCTGCACCAACAGCCTTATATATCACAACGGCGGCGGAACCTTCGGGAAGAATGACCAGATGGAGGAAAGCCGCAGAAAGTTTATCGACAAGTGGGGCTTTGACATCTGGGGTTACAGCCTTCCCAGGACTGTCTCAGCAGACAGAGCCATGGACTTTGCAAGAAAGAGCGGTCAGAAGCTAAGGGTAATTGATTTTACCTGCGGCTTTGGCGCTACAGCCGCATACATTAAGAACAGGATGCCTGATGCCTTTGTGGCAGGTGTGTGCGCTACAGCCTTTGAGGCGGGGATAGCAGCGCATATAGCCGACGATGTTTCCTTCGGCGATATGAATACCATGAAGCTTCCGTGGAAGAGACACACGTTTGATGTGGTGCTCACGGAAGAAGGGCTTATCTCAAGAGGCAGGATTTCGGAGTGCCTCAGGGCTGGCGGAATATGTATTGAGGAGGATTTTTGATGGTCTGTCCAAAGTGTGGCAGGATGCTGCCGGACAATATTAACATCAGGATTAATTTCTGCCCTCTGTGCGGGGAAAAGATCTTTGACGAAGGCAGGAAATATCTTATGGAAATCCAATGCACAGGTCAACGGGACGATGAGGAGAGACCGATGATGGTCTTTTTGGATGACCGCCAGATGTACGAGGTTAAGCCCGGAGACAATATCTGCTTTCCGTGCAGCGCAGGATTCCACAATCTCAAGTTCAAGTACAAGATAAGGAGCAGGGCTATATCCCTTCTCGTATCCTCGGGATTTGTCATCAAGACAAGCTTCAACAGCGTATCCGGCCTTATTGAGACCAATATCAGCAAGGTGCCCAACACCTCCGGGGGGCTCTCGGACGAGGAGCTTTCCGAGAAAAATTTAACCCAGCCTGTCATGGTGTCGCCTGACGGGCGGAGAAGCTTTGACATCCTCCTTGGTGAGGACGAGCCGAGTTTTGAGTTTAAGTCCAGCAGCGGACTCTCTCATGGAACCATGAGGATTTATGCTGAGAGATGCGAGTTCAGCCAGGAGGGCCAGCTCAAAAAGGACATCACCGGTTACAAGAGCGTGTCCGCTGTCAAAAAGAGAATGGGCGCCATAGAATTGCAACTTGATGGAAATGTTCGTAAAGTTTATAGTATTCCGAAAGATATCTACAATGAAGTTTTGTCATATTTGACCAATAGAGTTGAGACGGTCAGAAGTAAAGGCTGAAAATCAGATATTTGCATATGAAATACAGAAGACAAACAGCAGAAAATGCTGTTTGTTTTTTCGTTAATATTCCAAAAATTTATAAACCTCAGTGCTCATCTGGGGTTTGAGACGTTATCGTTAAAAAGTCTTTTATTGTAACAACGAATTGTGAAAAAAGTGTGAACACTTTTGCAAATTATTGTGGGGCAGTGGATTTTCGTTAAAATGCCAAATTTCAGTGGGCAAACTTCCTAAAAATTTATTAGAAAATTCCCTGAAAAAGTGAATGACGAAAAAACGTCTATGTGTTATTCTAGTTGGTGCAAAAGAATGATTTTTTTCACGGGAATAATAAAGAAAAGGAGGACAAACATGACAAAGGCTGAAATATTAAAGAGAGAAATCCTTTCACAGTACAAAAGTGTAAGGCAGTTTGCAATAGATATGTCTATTCCGTACAGCACACTTGTCACAGCTTTGGACAGGGGCATCGAAGGCATGGCTTACGGAACGGTTATCAAGATGTGTGATCGTTTGAATCTCAATCCTGTAGATTTTTCAACACTTGAGCAGGGCTCTGATCTGGGCAAGAAGATAGTTGAGAACAGGGTGATGCAACAGTATGTGAAGCTCAACAAGGCGGGACGCAAGAAGATCCTCGACATGATGGGGGATTTCTCACAGCTCGACAAGTATCAGGCAGATTGAACATGAAATATGATTATCTTATAGTCGGGGCGGGACTGTTTGGGGCGGTCTTTGCCAGGCAGATGAAAAGTAGGGGCAAAAGCGTCCTTGTGATAGATAAGAGGGACCATATCGGCGGCAATATTTATACCGAGAACCGCATGGGTATAAATGTTCACAGGTACGGCGCGCACATTTTCCACACGTCCGACAAAGAGGTGTGGGATTATGTAAATTCCTTCGCTGAGTTCAACAATTATATCAACTCTCCTGTGGCTCTCTACGGGGACGAACTCTACAACCTTCCCTTCAACATGAATACCTTCAGCAGGATGTGGGGTATAAAGACCCCGAAGGAGGCTTCTGACATCATACAGAAGCAGGCTGACATAGAGAAGAAGAGGATCATGAAGGAGAGGGGGACAGATTTCTTTGAGCCCCTAAACCTCGAGGAACAGGCTCTTTCTCTTGCCGGCAGGGATATATATGAGAAGCTGGTAAAGGGCTATACGGAGAAACAGTGGGGAAGGGACTGCACAGAGCTTCCCGCGTTTATAATACGGCGTCTCCCCATGAGATACACCTACGACAACAACTACTTCAACGACAGATACCAGGGGATTCCGATGGGCGGCTACACTGCCATGGTTTTAAGGATGCTTGATGGTATCACGGTTAAGACTGAAACTGACTTTTACGAGTACATCAATATGGACGGCGATCTTCCAAAGCGCCCCTTTGAGTCAAAAGAGGGAGATGAGTTTGGAAAGATCCTGTTCACCGGAATGATAGATGAGTTCTTCGGCTACAGGCTCGGAACCTTAGAATACAGGTCACTCAGGTTTGAGACCGAGGACCTTGAGGATGTGGACAACTATCAGGGAAATGCAGTTGTAAACTACACTGAGAGGGAGGTTCCTTTTACCAGGATCATCGAGCACAAGCACTTTGAGTACGGAACGGGTAAGGGGACGATAATTACAAGAGAGTACCCCGCAAGCTGGGAGAGAGGCGATGAGCCCTACTATCCGGTGAACAACGACAGGAATAATGATCTGTATGAGAAGTACAGAGAACTCTCCGCTGATTTTGGAGGCGTTTATTTCGGAGGAAGGCTCGGACAGTACAAGTATTACAACATGGACCAGGTGATAAGAGATGCCCTCGACATGAGCGGCCTGGAATAAACAAAGCAAAAAGGTTCTGCGCAGATAATTGATGCGTAGAACCTTTTTTAACAGTAATTATTGAACATCATGCCGGAGTACTCGCTCGTGATGTAGGGAGATGAGTAGTCGCGGCTGTCAGGGTTCTTGTAGTTTACCACCGGCCTGTCGACATATTTCATCGGGTCTACCGAGATCTCCTTGGTCTTGTCTATGAGGCTGTCGGCAAATCTGTTGACCGGCTGGAGAGCCTCGCGGGAGCTTGAACTGGAAATAGCCTGCTTGAGGAGCTCCTCATCTATTGAAAGGCTTCCGTCGCCCTGAAGTGTTATGCCTATATCCTGGGAGTTTGCCAGATTGCTCTGGGCGATTCCTATCATCTCGGACTTTAACTTGCTGCTCTTAAATTTGGAGTCCTCTATCCCGGATGCGTCCCTGATGAAGCTGTTGTAGTTGTCGACAAGGGCCGTAACGTGATTTATCAGCGCCTCGTTGTCCCTCTTGACTCCTACATGGATAGGAGAGCTTTCATCGGTTATTGCGTTTATGTTTATGTCGAACTTGCCGCCGACGGTGAAGTGGTTGGAGACTGCAACCCTCTCCTCGCCGTTTAGAGTAAAGTGGGCGTTGGATGCGGGAGCTGCTACCTGGTCAAGTCCCATGTAGGAGACAGCGCCGTTTGCGAGTCCCCCTGATGATTCAAAGATCTCAAACTGGCTTATCTCACCGGGCTTAAGTCCTGTGTGGGTGGAGGTTATCTCGAGTGCGCTCCTTGCGCCGTCCTCGATGATGCCTGCGCTTAGTCCGATATTTGCCTTGTTAATCAGCTTCTGTAGTTTCTGCTGAACATCGATGTTCTTGTCACCTGAGTAGATGCTGAACTGGAATTCGTACTCCTGACTGTCTATCCTGACGTCAAAAGCGTAGTTGTCAGGAGGAAGAGAGGTGGAGTCCTTGGGCAGGAACTTGCCGCGGTTGACCTGACTGCTGGCGAGCTGCGACACCTCTATGTCAAAGCCTGTATTGTCGATATCCTGCTCGGGAGTCTTGCCGATGTAGGATGCGAGAACCTTGTCCTCGTCTGAAGTGTAGGCAGAGGAGTGGTTCAGGGACGATTTGTCTTCGTGATCAGAGAGCTTTTTGATGCTGCCCTGAAGCTGCCTTGCCTTTTCTTTTATCTCTATTGCGTCGTTTCTGGATGCGTCATCATTGGTCAAAAGATAGAGAGGGGATTTTTTGTTGATTTTGGCAATAGATTTATAGACATCCCGCAGCTCATCCTTGCGATGTGCATCAGCCTGCGAAACATCTTTGGAAACATAATCCTGTATGAAATGGTTGTAAGCGCCATTTAAAGAAATGCCAGCCATAATGCCCCTCCTTTCTTCCATGATGTACGTACGAGTCCTTTTCTCTACCAATCCATTGGTATCAATCGCACGAGGGCATATTCAGCCACGTTTAGTTACTTTCATACTAACAAAAAACAGTCAAATGTCAACATATAATTCCGCTATTTTCATGATTTTAATACAAAATTAATAATTATTGTATTATGATGGTAAAATAATACTCAGATTAAGGCGGTAAGCTATGTTTTTGCTAACAATAAGTGCGGCACTATTTGTATCCGCGAGGATATCAGTAAGATATAAAAAGAATATTCTTGATACGACACCACTGTGCTTTGGGATTTTGATACTGTGTATGTACGTGCTCGCTTTTTTCAGGGAGCTTAAGATTCTTCCTGTGCTATCCGCTTTCGTTATTTTGGCTGTTTTTGTCAGGCTTTTTCTGGAAGAGAAGTCTGTGCCGCAAGCTGCAAAGAGAGCCGCTTCCTATATAAAAGAGCTCCTGAATCCGGTAGTTGTTACAGTACTGATCTGCTCAGTAATTATCGGAATTGCGACAAAGGATATGTTGTTTACCTGGTGGGATGACATCAATTTCTGGGCATCGGATGCGAAACAGCTTTTTTTTCTGAACGGGTTTCCCGGGAAATACGGAAACGTCTCACCGGAATTTGGGGATTATCCGCCGCTTACGAGCCTCTTTAAATATCTTTTCCTGAATATCCGCCCGGACAGTTACACTGAGAGCCTTCAGTTTACCGGATACTTCTCACTGTACGCCATCTTTCTGATGCCGCTTCTTGCAAGGATCAGGGACTGCGCGGATGACCTCAGGGTAAGTGCGTTTTTTGGGTGGGTGATCCTGGTCGTTGCAAGTGTGTCCGTGCTCGCTCTTCCCGGCGTTTTCTGCGGCATCATATACTATGGAACTCCTGCGGACGTCATCATGGCGATAATCTACGGAGTGCTCCTCCTTGCAATCTTTGAACAGGCGGGGCACGGCGACCTGTTTTACTTCGGTCGGATCGGCGTGTACACGGCACTTCTCTTTCTGAGTAAGTCGATAGGCTTTGAGTGGGCGCTTTTTGCCCTTATCTTCTACATGCTTGTGGGGAGAAAAAAGCGCGCGATCTTTGGAAGCATCTTTTTTGCGGGAGCCTTTTACGGAAGCTGGCTTGTCTTCTGCCTATTAATGAGGAGAGTTGCCAAGCTAACCGGAGAGGGACTCAGGCTTGCGGCATCCGGAAGATTTGAAGCGCCCGACAACACCCTCCAAAAGATAAGATATTTTGCTGAAGGCTTCCTCATCCAGCCGATGCATTCTGACAACAACCCTACGCTTGACATTTCGGGTGCGGGCATCGTTGTTTTGCTTGCGCTTTTGATATTTGCTCTTCACAGGGCGGGGCTTCTTGGCAAAAACGAGAACAGGAGGATATCACTCTTTTTTGCTTTGACTTTAGTTCTCTCCTATGGGATAGTATTTCTTGCACACATATCGATTTTCAGGGCGGAGGATCAGTACCTTGACGCTTTTGCAATGGGAATATCGATGTCGAGGTACTGCGCACCGTTTACGCTTGGTATGACAATCCTTCTTTTGGGCATCATGTTCCTGAGGATAAGGGCCAAAAACGTCAGAAGGTATTTTGCTGTCGCGGGATCTCTCAGTCTTGCCTTTGTCCTGCTATCAGCGGACTACCGGGGAATTAGTGATTACCTTTGGAGGTACAGGGATGACCTTCTAGATGATGCCACTTATATAGAAGATATGGTGGGAGATAAGGGAAGGAAAATTGTCCTGAAGATGTGCGATGAAAAGTACTGGGGAAAGAGGGTTCTGATCCTTCGGGACGGGCGAAAGTACTACTGGGTGCACGATGCCTACATCAGTAAACAGGCATCGCCCACGGCTCTTGTGTACGACACTTTTATTGATACCGAGGAAACTGCCGAAAGTCTGAGGGAGAAGATAAGAAAAAGCCACGCTTCATATTTTTATGTTGAGGAAAAAGAGGGAATCTCATTTGATGCTTTTTCCGACCTGATGCCGGATGGTGCATTTGAGCCGGGAAGAGTCTATGAGACAGATGTGATATTAAATAATGGATAAACTTATACCTGTTATCATTCCGGCCTACGAGCCGGACGAAAAGTTAATAGATCTGATGGATGAACTTAAGAAGGCGGGGATATCTCCGGTGGTTGTTGTAAATGACGGCTCCGATAACAAGACCTACGGCAGTATCTTTTCAGAGGTGAAAAAGAGGGGCGCCGTAGTCCTTACTCATGCCGTGAACATGGGGAAGGGCAGGGCACTAAAGAGTGCCTTTAACTACTGCCTGAATGAGTATGAGTTCATGGCAGGAGTTGTGACCGCCGACTCCGACGGGCAGCACAGGCCGGAGGATATAAAAAAGTGCATGGACGCCCTGATAAAAGACGACAGGGCGCTTGTGCTCGGAGTCAGAAACTTTGATGAATCGGGGATTCCTGCAAGGTCCGTCTTCGGAAACAAACTGACAAGCCGCGTCATGAAGGTTCTAAGTGGCGTATCGATCAGCGATACCCAGACGGGACTAAGAGGGATTTCTGCGGATTTTTGCAGATTTCTTTTGACGGAAAAAGGTGAGAGATTTGAGTTTGAGACCAACATGCTCCTTGACGCCAAAGACATTGGCATAAAGATTATCGAGGTCCCCATCAGCACAATTTACCTCGAGGAGAACAGATCGAGCCACTTTAACCCGATAGTTGACTCTGTCAGAATCTACGCTATTTTCCTTAAGTTCCTGTTTTCCTCGCTCTCATCGAGTCTTGTGGATATAGTGCTCTTTAGCATCTTCTGCATATTATTAAAGAACGTGCAGCTCCCGATCGGATACATCATGCTCTCGACAATCCTTGCGAGGGTCATTTCCGCCGCCTGCAACTTCCTCATAAACTACAAGGTGGTGTTTAAGAGCAGAGGAAATACCGCATCTTCAGCTGTAAAATACGTGGCGCTTGCAATCTGCATCATGCTCCTCTCAGGCTTTTTTGTGAGCACCCTCCACGGCATGGCTCCCGGTCTGCCCGAATTTATAGTCAAGATTCCTGTCGACTGCATACTCTTTCTCCTTGGCTTTTTCATCCAGAGAGAGTTTGTCTACAAGTAAAAAAACATGTTGACGCGGGAAACTGACTATGATATATTAGACAAGCGACAAGAAATTTATGTCTTTTTTTTATGCGCAAAATCAATTATATCAGACGCGCGGAGGTGGAATAATGCGTACAAGAATTACATTAGCATGCACAGATTGCAAGAATCGTAACTACGACACAACCAAGGACAAGAAGACTCATCCCGACAGAGTAGAGATGAAGAAGTACTGCCCTTTCTGCAAGAAGCATACATTACATAAAGAGACCAAATAATTCGTCCTTTCGGAAGGGAGACAAAGGCAATGGAAAAAACAGAGAACACCGGCGCTTCTTCCAAGATCGGCACCTTCTTTAAGGGAGTAAAGGCAGAGTTTGGAAAGATCATATGGCCCACAAGGGATGACATTATCAAGCAGACAACTGCAGTTGTTGTGGTTTCAGCTATTTGTTGCGCCCTGATCGCAGTGCTGGATTATGTATTTGAATATGGAATGAATTGGATCACATCCATTTTCTAACTTTAAAAGGAGATAATATGTCAGAAGAAATGGAAAAGAATCTCGAGGAAACTCCTGAGAATTCTGCCGAAGCTGTATCTGATGAGGTATTATCAGATACCGGTGAGCAGCCGGAAGAGGGCAGCGCTGAGGCAGCGCAGCAGGAAACTTCAGAGACTGCAGAGAATGAGAACATTCACTGGTATGTTGTTCATACGTATTCCGGATATGAGAACAAGGTCCAGGCCAATCTCAAGAAGACCATAGAGAACAGACATCTTCAGGACAAGATCCTCGAAGTCAAGGTTCCGCTCCAGGACGTGGTCGAGGTAAAGAACGGCACACGCAAGAATGTCTCGAGGAAGATGTTCCCGGGATATGTCCTTGTCAACATGGAAATGAATGATGAGACCTGGTACGTTGTCCGCAACACACGTGGTGTTACAGGCTTCGTGGGACCCGGATCCAAACCGGTTCCTCTTACAGATGCTGAGATCAAGCCTCTCGGCATCAAGACAGATACAGTATCAGTCAACTTTGGTGTTGGCGATGAGATCGCTGTAATTGCAGGCGTCTGGAAGGATACTGCAGGCGTCGTTCAGAGAATGGATTTCGGCAAGCAGACCGCAACTATCAATGTAGATCTGTTCGGCCGTGAGACACCTGTAGAGATCAGTTTTGCAGAGGTCCGCAAGATAGATTCATAAGGTATTTATACGCTTTGGCGTGTGGATATATAGTAACAATCTACTGGAGTGGGAGCAACTCCCGCCGGGCATAATCTGCCGGGTGAAGGATTTGCGCCGACCACATATTTTCAGGAGGTGCCAAAATGGCAAAGAAAGTCGAAGGATACATTAAGTTACAGATCCAGGCTGGTAAAGCAACACCAGCACCACCTGTTGGCCCGGCACTCGGTCAGCATGGTGTAAACATCGTTGAATTCACAAAGCAGTTCAACGCACAGACAGCAGATAAGGGTGACGTTATCATCCCTGTTGTTATCACAGTTTATGCAGACAGAAGTTTCACATTCATCACCAAGACTCCCCCTGCTGCAGTTCTTCTCAAGAAGGCAGCCAAGATCCAGAAGGGATCAGGAGTACCTAACAAGACTAAGGTTGCAACCGTTTCCAAGGAAGATGTCAGAAAGATTGCAGAGACCAAGATGCCTGACCTCAACGCTGTTGATATCGAGGGTGCTATGAGCATGATCGCAGGAACAGCCCGCAGCATGGGTATCGTAGTAGAAGACTGATGGAGGGTGAGAAATGAAACACGGAAAGAAATACGTAGAAGCTGCTAAGCTTGTTGACAAGACTCAGCAGTATGAGGCTGCAGAAGCTATTTCTCTTGTTAAGAAGACAGCTACTGCAAAGTTTGATGAGACAGTAGAGTTACACATCAAGACCGGTTGTGATTCACGTCACGCTGATCAGCAGATCAGAGGCGCTGTTGTTCTTCCCAACGGTACAGGTAAGACTGTAAAGGTTCTTGTATTCGCAAAGGGAACCAAGCTTGACGAGGCTCAGGCAGCAGGCGCTGATCACGTTGGTGGCGAGGAGCTCATTCCCAAGATCCAGAACGATGGATGGCTTGATTTCGATGTTGTAGTTGCAACACCTGATATGATGGGCGTTGTAGGTCGTCTCGGTAAGGTACTCGGACCTAAGGGTCTCATGCCTAACCCCAAGGCCGGAACTGTAACAATGGACGTGGCCAAGGCTATCGCTGATATCAAAGCAGGTAAGATCGAGTACAGACTTGACAAGGCTAACATCATCCATGTTCCTGTAGGAAAGGTTTCTTTTTCTGAGGAGCAGCTTCAGCAGAACTTCAATGCTCTTATGGATGCCATCACAAAGGCAAGACCTTCATCAGTTAAGGGTCAGTTCTTAAAGAGCATCACACTTGCTACAACAATGGGCCCCGGTGTCAGGATTGTTTCCAACAGGTATTGATTTGCATAAGGAACTGTAGCAGAAATAACTGAACATTTTACACAGAATGGTTTTTCAAAGGCAAGGAAGAAAACTCAGACAATGCGGGCATTGTTTAGGCTCTTGACGCAGCATTTGGGAAATCAGGCAAGTAAAATGTTCAAGTTATTTCGCTACAGTTCCTAAGCATTATATTAAGCGGATCGCCAAAAAGCGGTCCGTTTTTGCATATATACATCTTGTTATAAAAGGCTGACAAGATACTAGATATTGTGCTATATTATTGATATGGGAAACAGAGATTATTATGATCAGGACAGCCGGACTGACAGGGTCAGCATAAAGAGTATCTTTGGAAAGCCGCAGGTAGTGGCTTTTTTGATGACTTTTACTCTTGTTCTGGCGGTAGGCGTTCCGGCCCTTTTTATCTTTAAGAGCATCGCGGACAGGCCGCTGAAGGAGCCGGAAGCTTTTTTTGCGAGCAGGTTTGAGGTAATCCCGGAGGCGAACGTGGCAGAAAACGCCGCGGTAACCGATGAGGAGTCTGCACACAGAGCCGCAGTTACCTACGAAGGCGACGAGGATTACACCCATGTGGTCGGAGTCTCTGACGAAGAGGTAGTGACATTAGGATTTGCAGGCGACATACTGTTTGACACGAACTACGCCGTAGGCGACGCCTTCTTAAAGGCGGGGAATACCGCAGAGGGCGTCATCGGGCAGAGCCTTCTTGAGAAGATGCGCGGAGTCGACATCATGATGGTCAACAATGAGTTTCCGTACTCTGACGGGGGAACTCCCCTGGAGGGCAAGACCTACACCTTCAGGGCGCGCCCTGAGAGCGCATCCATACTGGGCACAATGGGCGTCGATATCGTGGGACTTGCCAACAATCACGCCTACGACTACGGGCAGCAGGCATTTCTTGATACCATGACGGCACTTGACAATGCAGGTGTCGCCTATGCCGGAGGCGGCAGGAACATAGACCAGGCGTCACACCCTGTCTACTATCTGACCAGCAACGGGATGAAGATAGCGATCATCTGCGCTACGCAGATCGAGAGGCTTGGAAATCCGGACACAAAGGGCGCAACAGAAGACAGCCCGGGAGTGTTCAGGTGCCTCGACGATGCGCTGCTTCTTGAGAAGGTCAGGGAGGCGAGAGAGAAGAATGCCTACGTGGTTGTCTTTATCCACTGGGGAACCGAGAGCACCAGGGAGATAGACTACCTTCAGCGCGACCAGGCCAAAGAGATTGCCGATGCGGGAGCAAACCTTATAATAGGAGCTCACCCGCACGTCCTTCAGAAAATTGACTATGTGGACGGGGTTCCTGTTGTGTACAGCCTCGGAAATTACATCTTTAATTCAAAGACAATTGACACGGCGATGGTACTTGTAACGCTCCACAAGGACGGGACGGTCAATCTGCAGTTCGTTCCGGCTATTCAGAGCGGCTGCACCGTCAGGGAGGCCACAGGAGCTGAGCATGACAGGATAATCGGTGAGATGGCCGCAATGTCGCCGACAGTCAATATAGACTCAAACGGATATATCAGTTCAAAATAATACTTGACAACACTTTCCCGATGTGGTACCTTATACAAGGTCGTCTGAAAGACGCTGTGCCGAAGACAGCAGGAGTTCCTGTAGGAACGTAAAGAGAGATCGCCTGCCGAGGAAAGTTAGTATTTGACTTTTTGCCTTGCGATGTCTTCGCAGGGCTTTTATTTTCGGCGGAAATTCTATAAGGAGGTAAAAAGATGGCAAAGGTTGAACTTAAGCAGCCTGTAGTTCAGGAGATTTCAGACAAGATCAAGGACGCACAGGCACTTGTACTTGTAGATCACCGCGGACTTACCGTTGCTCAGGATACAGAGCTTCGTAAGAAACTTCGTGAAGAAGGCGTTTCATACAAGGTTTACAAGAACACAATGATGAACTTCGCATTCAAGGGAACTGATTATGAGCAGCTTGCGGATCTTTTAAATGGTCCTTCAGCAATGGCTGTTTCAACAACAGACCCCGCAGCACCTGCCCGTGTACTTTATGAGTTTGCCAAGAAGGCTAAGGCTCTCGAGATTAAGGGTGGTGTTATCGAAGGCAAGTTCTACGATGCTCAGGCTATGACTGAGATCGCGACTATCCCTTCAAGGGAAGTTCTTCTTTCAAGACTGCTTGGCTCCATGCAGTCACCTATCACAAACTTCGCTCGCGTTATCAAGCAGATCGCAGAGAAGGATGGAGAGGCAGCTCCTGCAGAGGAGGCAGCAGCACCTGCTGAGGCTCCTGCTGAAGCACCCGCAGCTGAGGCAGCAGCCGAGGCTCCTGCAGCAGAATGATCTGTCCTGCAGTTTTACAGTATGGTTATATTATAATGAATACAAACGGAGGAATATAAAATGGCAAAGTTATCTACAGCAGAAATTATCGATGCTATCAAAGAGTTAACAGTACTCGAGCTTAACGATCTTGTTAAGGCTTGCGAGGAAGAGTTCGGCGTATCTGCAGCAGCAGGCGTTGTAGTTGCAGCAGCAGGTCCTGCAGCAGCAGCTGAGGAGAAGACCGAGTTCAACGTAGAGCTCACAGAGGTTGGTCCTAACAAGGTTAAGGTTATCAAGGTTGTTCGTGAGATCACAGGTCTTGGCCTTAAAGAGGCTAAGGATCTCGTAGACGGAGCTCCCAAGATGATCAAAGAGAACGCTTCCAAGGCTGAGGCTGATGACATCAAGGCTAAGGTTGAGGCTGAGGGCGCTAAGGTTACTCTTAAATAAACCGGGCAATATAAGGCAAAAAACAAAAGGTGTACGGCATGCGATCAGTTGTGATCATGTCGTGCGCCTTTTTTATTATCTGCTTGACATCCATTTTCTTTGGTCGTATAATAGACGATGCACTATTGTGGTGTGGTAGGTCCTTTTGCGCCTTTTTTCAAAAACACCACAATAATAAAAAGATTAAAAGAACGGGGTGAATGTCAATGGAAAAAAACAGATTACATCCTACCGGCTCTGGTAAAAACCTGCGTATGAGTTTCCAGCGCCAGAAGGAAGTCCTGGAGATGCCTAACCTGATCGAAGTTCAGAAAAACTCCTATCAGTGGTTTCTTGACGAAGGCTTGAAGGAAGTCTTCGACGATATTTCTCCAATTGAGGACTACGGCGGCAAGCTCAGTCTCGAATTTGTTGATTTCAAGCTCTGCGAGGATGAGATCGACAAAAACAAGAACACGATTGAGAAGTGCAAAGAGAGAGATGCTACATTCGCGGCTCCATTGAAGGTTACGGTTCGTCTCCACAACAAGGAGAAGGACGAGGTGACGGAGCACGAGATCTTTATGGGCGATCTTCCTCTTATGACAGCTACCGGAACTTTCGTTATCAATGGCGCAGAGCGTGTTATTGTCAGCCAGCTCGTACGTTCACCCGGTATCTATTACGATATCACATACGATAAGATCGGTAAGCAGCTCATGGCATGTACCGTTATCCCCAACAGAGGTGCATGGCTTGAATATGAGACCGACCCCAACGATGTATTTTACGCAAGAGTTGACAGGACCAGAAAGGTTCCTGTAACTGTTCTCATAAGAGCCCTCGGAATCGGGACTAATGAAGAGATCCTGGAGCTCTTTGGCGATGAGCCCAAGATCCAGGGAAGCTTTTCCAAGGATTCATCCACAGACTATCAGAGTGGTCTTCTTGAGCTGTACAGAAAGATCCGCCCCGGTGAGCCTCTCTCCGTTGAGAGCGCTGAGAGCCTTATCACAGCCATGTTCTTCGACCCCAGAAGATATGATCTTGCCAAGGTCGGAAGGTACAAGTTCAACAAGAAGCTTCATTTCAAGAACCGTATCGCGGGACATGTCCTTGCAGAGGATGTTGTCGATGAGACAACCGGCGAGATGATCGCAGCTGCAGGAACCAAGGTTGACCGCGCGCTGGCAACAGAGATACAGAACGCTGCCATTCCTTACGTAATCCTTCAGGAGGAAGAGCGCAACGTCAAGGTTCTTTCCAATATGATGGTTGACATCACACATTTCATTGACTGTGAGCCTGAACAGCTCGGGATCACGGAAAATGTTTATTATCCTGTACTGCAGGAGATACTTGAAGAGTACTCTGCCAAGAATGATCCGGAAGGACTTGCAGATACTCTTAAGAAGCGTGTCCATGAGCTTATTCCCAAGCACATCACCAAGGAGGACATCATCGCTTCTATCAACTACAACATTCACCTCGAGTATGGCATCGGCAACAGCGACGACATCGATCACCTCGGAAACAGACGTATCCGCTGCGTGGGCGAGCTCCTTCAGAACCAGTACAGGATTGGTCTGTCAAGACTTGAGAGAGTTGTCCGTGAGAGGATGACGACACATGATACAGAAGAGGTTTCACCCCAGACTCTTATCAATATCAAGCCTGTACAGGCAGCTGTGAAAGAGTTCTTCGGATCATCCCAGTTGTCACAGTTCATGGATCAGAACAACCCGCTCGGTGAGCTGACTCACAAGAGGCGTCTCTCGGCCCTTGGTCCCGGAGGTCTTTCAAGAGACAGAGCCGGATTCGAGGTCAGGGACGTTCACTATACGCACTACGGCCGTATGTGTCCTATCGAGACACCTGAAGGTCCTAACATCGGTCTTATCAACTCACTTGCAAGCTATGCCAGGGTTAACGACTACGGCTTTGTTGAGGCTCCTTACAGAAAGGTCGACCAGTCAGATCCTCAGAACCCCAGGGTTACTGACGAGGTTGAGTACCTCACAGCCGACGAAGAGGATAACTACCATGTAGCCCAGGCTAACACGCCTCTCGATGAGAACGGCTATTTCAAGCGCAAAAACGCATCAGGCAGATACAAGGACGAGACTTCCGAGTATCCCAAGACCATGTTCGAGTACATGGACGTATCACCGCGAATGGTATTCTCGGTTGCTACAGCCCTTATCCCGTTCCTCGAGAACGACGATGCCAACCGTGCTCTTATGGGTTCGAACATGCAGCGTCAGGCAGTGCCTCTTCTTACCACAGAGGCTCCTGCGGTAGGAACAGGCATGGAGAGAAAGGCAGCTGTTGACTCAGGTGTCTGCGTGGTTGCAAGGAAGGCAGGAACAGTTGATTTCGTAGACTCCAAGCTCATTCAGATGACATACGACGACGGAGAGAAGGAAGAGTTCCACCTCATCAAGTTCCAGAGATCAAACCAGAGCAACTGCTACAACCAGAGACCAATCGTGTTCAAGGGCGACCATGTCGAAGCCGGTCAGGTCATCGCAGACGGCCCTTCAACCTACCAGGGCGAATTGGGACTCGGCAAGAACCCTCTTATCGGATTCATGACCTGGGAAGGGTACAACTACGAGGACGCTGTACTTCTTTCAGAGAGACTTGTACGTGACGATGTATTTACATCTGTACATATAGAAGAATATGAGGCTGAGGCCCGTGAGACCAAGCTCGGGCCGGAGGAGATCACAAGGGACGTTCCCGGCGTCGGCGACGATGCGCTCAAGGACCTCGATGACCGCGGAATCATCAGGATCGGCGCCGAGGTCAGGGCAGGCGACATCCTTGTGGGCAAGGTAACTCCCAAGGGAGAGACTGAGCTGACCGCAGAGGAGAGGCTCCTTCGCGCGATCTTCGGTGAGAAGGCAAGGGAGGTCAGAGATACATCCCTCAAGGTTCCTCACGGTGAGTACGGTATCGTAGTGGATGCCAAGGTGTTCACAAGGGAGAACGGAGATGAGCTCTCACCCGGTGTAAACCAGGCAGTCCGCATCTATATCGCCCAGAAGAGAAAGATTTCTGTAGGTGATAAGATGGCCGGCCGTCACGGAAACAAGGGTGTCGTTTCAAGAGTGCTTCCTATCGAGGATATGCCTTATCTTCCTAACGGCAGACCTCTTGACATCGTGCTCAACCCCCTGGGCGTGCCTTCACGTATGAATATCGGTCAGGTCCTTGAGATCCACCTCTCACTGGCCGCCAAGGCACTTGGATTTAACATTGCGACACCGATCTTTGACGGTGCAAACGAGATAGACATTCAGGATACGCTTGAACTTGCCAATGACTATGTAAATACTTCATGGGAAGAGTTTGAAGAGAAGTACAAAGACCTGATCCATCCGGATATCATGCAGTATCTGTCGGATAACAGAGACCACAGAGAGCTCTGGAAGGGCGTTCCCATCAAGTCAGACGGTAAGGTTCAGCTCCGCGATGGAAGGACAGGTCAGAAGTTTGACTCACCTACAACCATCGGACACATGCATTACCTCAAGCTCCACCACCTGGTTGACGACAAGATCCATGCCCGTTCAACAGGTCCTTACTCACTGGTTACACAGCAGCCTCTGGGTGGTAAAGCCCAGTTCGGCGGACAGCGTTTCGGTGAGATGGAGGTTTGGGCACTGGAGGCTTACGGTGCTGCCTACACACTTCAGGAGATCCTCACAGTCAAGTCTGATGATGTCATCGGGCGTGTGAAGACCTATGAGGCGATCATCAAGGGTGATAACATTCCTGAACCCGGCGTTCCGGAGTCCTTCAAGGTTCTTTTGAAAGAGCTTCAGTCACTTGGCCTTGATATCAAGGTTCTGCGTGAGGACAACACTGAAGTTGAGATTAAAGAGAGCGTTGATTACACAGATTCAGATTATCGCTATGTTATCGAAGGCGATAACACAGGAAGGGATTACAAGCAGGAGAAATTTGAGGCAAACGGCTTCCAGCAGCAGAGCTTCAACGACCAGGGTGATCTCGTATCTGAATCCGAAGAAGCAGATGATTTCGATGCAGACGACTCCTTTGACGAGTCCGAGACAGAAGAATGATCATTACTAATTGCGAATCTGTAATAAACGACTACAAGATAGAAAAGAGGTAACGAATGTCTGATTCAACAATGAATAAAGCAATAAATGAAGCTTCAAGCGGCAGATCCTCGCAGCAGCAGGTCTACCAGCCAATGACATTTGATTCTATAAAGATCGGACTTGCTTCTCCTGAGAAGATCAGGAGCTGGGCACACAGGGTTGATGAGGAGAACAGGGGCGAAGTTACCAAGCCGGAGACCATCAACTACAGAACTCTTAAGCCTGAGAAGGACGGTCTGTTCTGCGAGAGGATTTTCGGACCCACCAAGGACTGGGAGTGCCACTGCGGAAAATACAAGAAGATCAGGTACAAGGGCGTTGTCTGCGACAGATGCGGTGTTGAGATCACAAAATCGAGCGTTCGCCGTGAGAGAATGGGATATATCGAGCTCGCTGCACCTGTTTCCCATATCTGGTATTTCAAGGGAATCCCCAGCAGAATGGGACTTATACTTGACCTCTCACCCCGTGTGCTTGAGAAGGTTCTCTACTTTGCTTCATACATAGTACTCGATCCGGGCGACACTACCTTAGAGTACAAGCAGGTTCTCTCCGAGAAAGAGTACCAGGATGCCCGGGAGGAGTTCGGAACAAAGTTCCGCGCAGGAATGGGCGCTGAGTCAATAAAAGAGCTCCTTCAGGCCATCGACCTTGAGTCTGAGTACAAGGAACTCAAGGATGGACTTGACACATCAAGCGGACAGAAGAGAGCGAGGATCATCAAGAGACTCGAGGTTGTGGAAGCCTTCAGAGAGTCTGGCAATGAGCCTTCATGGATGATAATGGACTGCATCCCCGTCATCCCTCCGGATCTTCGTCCTATGGTACAGCTCGACGGTGGTCGTTTCGCAACATCCGACTTAAACGACCTTTACAGAAGGATCATCAACAGAAACAACAGACTTAAGAGGCTCCTAGATCTCGGCGCGCCCGACATCATCGTGCGCAACGAGAAGAGGATGCTTCAGGAGGCTGTGGATGCACTTATAGATAACGGCAGAAGAGGAAGACCTGTTACAGGACCCGGAAACAGAGCTCTCAAGTCACTTTCAGACATGCTTAAGGGTAAGTCCGGGAGATTCCGTCAGAACCTTCTGGGTAAGCGTGTTGACTACTCAGGACGTTCCGTTATCGTCGTTGGACCCGAGCTTAAGATTTATCAGTGCGGACTTCCCAAGGAAATGGCGATTGAGCTCTTTAAGCCCTTCGTTATGAAGGAGCTCGTTTCCAGGGGGATCTCACAGAATATAAAGAATGCAAAGAAGCTGGTTGAGCGTCTTGATGAGCAGGTTTGGGATGTGCTCGAGGATGTTATCAAAGAGCATCCCGTTATGCTTAACCGTGCCCCTACACTTCACAGACTTGGAATCCAGGCTTTCGAGCCAATTCTGGTAGAGGGTAAGGCGATAAAGCTCCATCCCCTTGCATGTACGCCTTTCAACGCCGACTTCGACGGTGACCAGATGGCCGTGCATCTTCCGCTTTCAGTGGAGGCGCAGGCAGAGTGCAGATTCCTTATGCTCTCGCCCAACAATCTCTTAAAGCCATCAGACGGCGGCCCTGTAAACGTACCTACACAGGATATGGTTCTCGGTATCTACTACCTCACACAGGAGAGACCCGGAGCCCTCGGCGAAGGAAAGTGCTTCAAGAGTGTTGATGAAGCTATCCTTGCATACGAGAACAACTACATAACACTCCAGACCAGGGTTAAGATCAGGATGTCCAAGAAAAAAGCCGACGGCGAGGTTGTCACAGGCTTTGTTGAGTCAACACTCGGAAGATTTTTGTTCAACGAGATCATTCCTCAGGACCTCGGATATGTTGACAGGTCTGACCCTGAGAACTTCCTCAAACTTGAAGTTGACTTCATGGTTGGAAAGAAGCAGCTCAAGCAGATCATCACCAAGATCATCAACACACACGGAACATTCGCAACAGCGGAAGTTCTCGATGACATAAAGGCAACAGGTTATCACTACTCAACACGTGCTGCCATGACAGTTTCCATCGCCGACATGACGGTGCCCGCCAAGAAGCAGGAGCTTCTGGATGAGGCCCAGGCGACGGTTGACAAGATCGCAGCCAACTACAGGCGTGGTCTTATAACTGACGAGGAGCGTTACAGTGAAGTTGTAAAGACCTGGAACGACATCGACGACCGCCTTGCTGAGGAGCTGTTCAAGGGACTTGACAAGTACAACAACATCTACATGATGGCTGACTCGGGAGCCCGTGGTTCCAACCAGCAGATCAAACAGCTGGCAGGTATGCGTGGACTGATGGCTGATACAACAGGACGTACCATCGAACTTCCCATCAAGTCGAACTTCCGTGAAGGACTTGACGTTCTGGAGTATTTCATGTCAGCTCACGGAGCCCGTAAGGGACTTTCCGATACCGCTCTTCGTACAGCGGACTCAGGATACCTGACACGTCGAATGGTCGATGTATCACAGGAGCTCATCATCCGTGAAGTTGACTGCTGCGAAGGAAAAGAAGTTATCCCCGGCATGACAGTCAAGGCATTTATGGACGGAGATGCTGTCACAGAGAGTCTTGAGGACAGAATTACAGGAAGATATTCCTGCGAGACAATAAAGGACAAGGACGGCAATGTGATCGTAAAGAGAAATCACATGATCACACCTTCCCGCGCAGCCAGGATACTGAGCCAGGGCGTAAACAGCAAGGGCGGTGCCATCGAGGCAGTCAAGATCAGGACCATCCTCACCTGCCGCTCACACAACGGAATCTGTGCTAAGTGCTACGGCGCAAACATGGCAACCGGCGAGGCAGTACAGGTCGGAGAGGCAGTTGGTATCATAGCAGCCCAGTCAATCGGTGAGCCCGGTACACAGCTTACGATGAGAACCTTCCACACGGGCGGTGTCGCCGGTGGAGATATCACACAGGGTCTTCCCCGTGTAGAGGAGCTTTTTGAGGCCAGAAAACCCAAGGGACTTGCGATCATCTCAGAGCTCAACGGACATGTTGAGATAAGGGATACCAAGAAGAAGCGTGAAGTTATCGTAACTGACCAGGAGACAGGTGAGTCCAAGGCTTACCTCATTCCTTACGGATCACGTATCAAGGTCAAGGACGATACTGACATAGAGGCAGGCGATGAGCTTACGGAAGGTTCCGTAAATCCTCATGACCTTCTCAAGATCAAGGGAATCCGCGCAGTACAGGATTATCTTTTAAGAGAAGTTCAGAGAGTGTACCGTCAGCAGGGTGTTGATATCTGCGACAAGCACATCGAGGTCATCGTTCGTCAGATGCTCAAGAAGGTCAGGATTGACGAGAGCGGAGACACAGAGTTCCTTCCCGGAACACTGGTTGACGTACTTGACTTTGAGGACGCAAATGAGGCTCTCATCTCTGACGGCAAGAAGCCCGCAGAGGGCAAGCAGGTAATCCTTGGTATCACCAAGGCAGCCCTTGCAACGAGCTCCTTCCTCTCAGCTGCTTCATTCCAGGAGACCACCAAGGTTCTCACCGATGCAGCTATTAAAGGCAAGGTTGATCCTCTAATCGGACTTAAAGAGAATGTCATCATCGGTAAGCTCATACCTGCAGGAACAGGTATGAAGAGATACAGGAGCACAGCTCTCAACACCGATGCAAATTTCAAGGATCCCGACAAGCTTATTCTGAAGAGAAGAGGCAGGGACTTTGATGACGAGCCTTTCGAGATTTCCAAGGTCGAGATCGAAGAGCCTGAGCCTGATGAAGAGACAGATGAAGGGGAAGAGGAATAATTTTTAAAAGCTGTTGACAACTACAGCACAAGTATCTATAATATTTAATTGCGTGTATTGACAAAGGGGTGATATTCTGCCCCTTTGTCTTATGCATATATTAAAACAGGAGGTGAAAAGAATGCCAACATTTAACCAGTTAGTTAGAAAGGGTCGTCAGACATCTGTCAAGAAGTCTACAGCACCTGCTCTTCAGAAGGGCTTCAACTCTCTTCACAAGAAGGCAACTGCAACAGCTTCTCCCCAGAAGCGTGGTGTTTGCACAGCTGTTAAGACTGCTACCCCCAAGAAGCCTAACTCAGCTCTGAGAAAAATCGCCAGAGTTCGTCTTTCTAACGGTATTGAGGTTACAAGCTACATTCCTGGTGAGGGACACAACCTTCAGGAGCACAGCGTTGTTCTCATCCGTGGCGGAAGAGTTAAGGATCTGCCTGGTACAAGGTATCATATCATCAGAGGTACTCTTGATACTGCAGGCGTAGCCGATAGAAAACAGGCTCGTTCTAAGTATGGCGCTAAGAGACCCAAGGCAGCCAAGAAGTAATTAAAGATCTAATTTTGTAAAGTGTTGGGATTCTATTTCTATATATTTATTACAGATATTTAGCAGTAAGAAAACCGCACGTACACTAAAAATTAGTGAGTACCGATGATTATAGTAAGCAGTAGTTTTGTATACTGCAATTCTAAAGGAGGGAAGAACCGTGCCGCGTAAAGGACATATTGTAAAACGTGACGTATTAGCGGATCCTTTATACGATAACAAGGTTGTTACCAAGCTTGTCAACACAGTTATGCTTGATGGCAAGAAGGGTGTTGCCCAGAAAATCGTATACGGAGCATTCGCACAGGTAGAGGAGAAGGCTGGTAAGCCCGCTCTTGAAATTTTTGAGGGAGCTATGAACAACATCATGCCTGCTCTCGAAGTTAAGGCTAGACGTATCGGTGGTGCTACATACCAGGTTCCTATCGAGGTTAGACCGGACAGACGTCAGGCTCTTGCGCTTCGCTGGCTTGTTAATTTCTCACGTGCGAGAGGCGAGAAGACAATGGTAGACAGACTCGCTTCAGAGATTATGGATGCATACAATAACACTGGTGCAGCCGTAAAGAGAAAAGAAGACATGCACAAGATGGCAGAAGCAAACAAGGCGTTCTCACATTACAGATTCTGATTGTGAACAGACGTTGTTTAATTATAGGAGGAATAACCTTTGGCTGATAGACAATACCCATTGGAGAGAACCAGGAACATCGGTATCATGGCTCATATTGATGCTGGTAAGACAACTCTTACAGAGCGTATTCTTTATTATACCGGTGTTAACTACAAGATTGGTGAAACCTACGAAGGTACTGCTACCATGGACTGGATGGAACAGGAGCAGGAGCGTGGTATCACGATCACATCCGCAGCTACAACTTGCCACTGGACACTTCAGGAGAACGGCAAGGCTAAGCCGGGTGCTTTAGAGCATCGTATCAACATCATCGATACACCAGGTCACGTTGACTTCACTGTTGAGGTTGAGCGTTCACTCCGTGTACTTGATGGTGCAGTCGGTGTATTCAGTGCCAAGGAAGGCGTTGAGCCCCAGTCTGAGAACGTATGGCGTCAGGCTGACGGATTTAACGTTCCCCGTATGGCATTCATCAACAAGATGGATATCATTGGCGCTAACTATTTCGGAGCTGTTGACCAGATCCGTAACAGACTTAAGAAAAATGCTATTATGATTGAGATCCCTATAGGAGCTGAGGATCAGTTCCAGGGAATCATAGATCTTTTTGAGATGCAGGCTTACATCTACAATGATGATAAGGGAGAGGATGTCACAATCGGTGAGATCCCCGCTGATTTCAAGGACGATGCAGAGCTTTATCACTCTGAGCTCGTTGAGAAAATCTGCGATCTCGACGAAGATCTTATGATGAAATATCTCGAGGGAGAAGAGCCTACAGTAGAAGAGCTCAAGGCTGCACTCCGCAAAGCTACATGTGAGTGTAAGGCATTCCCTGTTTGCTGTGGTTCCGCCCACAAGAACAGAGGTATCCAGAAGCTCATTGATGCCGTTATCGAGTTCATGCCCTCACCTATCGATATCCCTGCATGTAAGGGAACAGATATGGATGGCAATGAGATCGAGGTTGAGTCAACTGATGACGGCCCGTTCGCAGCACTTGCATTCAAGATTGTCAGCGATCCTTTCGTAGGAAAGCTTGCTTTCTTCCGTGTATATCGTGGAACTGCAAACTCAGGTTCATACGTGCTCAACAGCACCAAGGACACCAAGGAGCGTCTTGGCCGTATCCTTCAGATGCACGCCAACAAGCGTTCAGACCTTGACAAGGTTTACTCAGGTGATATCGCAGCAGCAGTTGGCCTTAAGAACACAGTAACAGGTGACACACTGTGCGATGAGAAGAACCCTGTAATCCTCGAGTCAATGGAGTTCCCTGATCCCGTTATCGAGCTTGCTATCGAGCCCAAGACCAAGGCCGGTCAGCAGAAGCTTGACGAGGCACTTATGAAGCTTGCTGAAGAGGATCCTACATTCAGAGCTCATACAAATCCTGAGACAGGTCAGACAATCATCGCAGGTATGGGTGAGCTTCACCTTGATATCATTGTTGACAGACTTCTTCGTGAGTACAAGGTAGAGGCTAATGTCGGTGCACCTCAGGTTGCATACAGAGAAGCCCTCACAAAGCCTGTTGATGTTGAGTCCAAGTATGCCAAGCAGTCCGGTGGACGTGGACAGTACGGACACTGTAAGGTTCGTTTCGAGCCCATGGATGCCAACGGTGAGAATCTTTACCAGTTCGATAGCGAAGTTGTCGGCGGTGCTATTCCTAAGGAATTCATCCAGCCTATCAGCGAAGGTATCGAGGAGGCAATGAAGGCCGGAACACTCGGCGGATATCCTGTTGTTGGTGTTCATGCTACAGTTTACGACGGATCATATCACGAAGTAGACTCATCTGAGATGGCATTCCATATCGCAGGTTCAATGGCGTTCAAGGATGCTATGCAGAAGGGATCACCCGTACTTCTTGAGCCTATCATGAAGGTTGAGGTCACAATGCCTGAGGAGTACATGGGAGATGTTATCGGTGATATCAACTCACGTCGTGGACAGGTTGAAGGTATGGATGACCTCGGCGGCGGCAAGATCGTGAGAGCACATGTTCCGCTTGCTGAGATGTTCGGATATGCTACAGACCTTCGTTCAAGAACACAGGGACGTGGCAACTACTCAATGTTCTTTGAGAAGTACCTTCCTGTTCCCAAGAACGTTCAGGACAAAGTCCTTTCAAACAAGGGCAATTAATACTAATTTTGCTTGATTTAACGGCGAAGTTTTAATATAATCGATATAGTCGGTTTAATTATGTTAGAAAATGTTGATTAACATTTCACTAAGGAGGATATTTAGAAATGGCAAAAGCTAAGTTTGACAGAAGCAAACCACACGTTAACATTGGTACAATCGGACACGTTGACCATGGTAAGACAACTCTTACAGCTGCTATCACTGCTGTTCTTGCTGACAGAGGATTTTCACCTGCTGTTGCATTCGATCAGATTGATAAGGCTCCTGAAGAGAAAGAGCGTGGAATCACAATCAACTCTGCTCACATCGAGTACGAGACAGCAAAGAGACACTATGCTCACGTTGACTGCCCAGGCCACGCTGACTACGTTAAGAACATGGTTACCGGTGCAGCCCAGATGGACGGTGCTATCCTCGTTGTCGCTTCTACCGACGGTCCGATGCCGCAGACCCGCGAGCACATCCTTCTCGCCCGTCAGGTGAACGTCCCGAAGATCCTCGTCTTCATGAACAAGGTCGACCTCGTTGACGATGAGGTAATGCTTGATCTCGTCGAGATGGAAATCCGCGACCTCCTCGCTTTCTACCAGTTTGATGAGGACTGCCCCATCATCCGTGGTTCCGCCCTTGGCGCCCTCAACGGCGAGAAAGAGTGGGAAGACAAAGTTATGGAGCTTATGAACTCTGTAGACGAGTACATTCCTCTTCCGGTACGTCTCGTTGACAAGCCGTTCCTCATGCCTATCGAGGATATCTTCTCCATCACTGGCCGTGGTACTGTGGTTACTGGCCGTATCGAGTCCGGTACCATCCACGTGAACGACCCGGTGGAACTCGTCGGTTTCGGTGATGAGCCTCGCACCTCCGTCGTTACCGGCGTTGAGATGTTCCGTAAACTTCTCCCTCAGGGTGAGGCAGGTGACAACGTAGGTCTTCTCCTTCGTGGTGTAGATAAGAAAGAAGTTAAGAGAGGTGAGGTTGTAGCAGCTCCCAAGTCTATTACTCCTCATACCGACTTCGTAGCCCAGATTTACGTCCTCAAGAAAGAAGAGGGTGGCCGTCACACTCCTTTCCACAACCATTACCGTCCTCAGTTCTTCATCCGTACATTGGATGTTACCGGTGAGATCATGCTCCCCGCTGACAAGGAAATGGTTATGCCTGGTGACAACGTAGAAATCCACGTTAAGCTCATTACTCCTGTAGCTATGAACGAGGGTCTCCAGTTCGCTATCCGCGAGGGTGGACGTACCGTAGGCGCAGGTCAGGTAATCCGCA
>JAFUYO010000017.1 GCA_017470505.1 Butyrivibrio sp.
CGAGGTTTACAAGACGATCAAGGAAATCGTACATCTTGTCGCCACGGAGTGTAACCTTACATCCGATAGGCATACCCTCTCTTAACTTGAAGTTAGCGATTGACTTCTTAGCCTTTGTGATAACAGGCTTCTGACCTGAAATGATGGTCATATCATTTGCGGCGTTCTCGAGAAGCTTGGCATTTTCCTTGGCCTCACCAACGCCCATATTGATAACGATCTTGTCGAGCTTTGGAACCTGCATAACGTTCTTGTAACCGAACTTCTTGGTCATAGCATCAACGATCTCATTCTTGTATAATTCCTTATATCTACTCAACGCTTTCTACCTCCTTTCCTCAGTCGATAACCTCGCCGGTCTTCTTTGCAACACGGCTCTTCTTTACAACCTTACCATTCTCATCCTTCTCAACCTTGAATCCGATCTTGGTAGGCTGTCCCTTGTGAAGGTAAACAACGTTTGAGATATCAAGGGCTGCTTCCCTCTCTACTACTCCGCCGCTTGGATTCTTTGCTGAAGGCTTCTCGTGTATTGTAGCCTTGTTAAGACCCTCAACGACTACCCTTCCGTTCTTTGTATCAACTGAAAGAACAGTTCCTTCCTTGTTGATCTCTTTTCCTGCGATTACTCTTACGGTATCGCCCTTCTTGATCTTACTTGTTGACATCTAGGCGCCTCCTTATAATACTTCAGGAGCAAGAGAGAGGATCTTCATGAACTTCTTCTCACGAAGCTCTCTGGCTACTGGTCCAAAAATACGTGTTCCCTTAGGCGTACCATCCTCATTGATGACAACAGCAGCGTTCTCATCAAATCTGATGTAGGAACCGTCCTTACGACGTGTCTCTTTTACTGTACGAACGACAACAGCCTTAACAACATCACCCTTCTTTACAACTCCACCGGGTGTTGCCTCTTTTACAGATGCAACGATTGTGTCGCCGATTCTCGCATATCTTCTTGTAGATCCACCCATAACACGGATTGTAAGGAGCTCTTTTGCACCTGTGTTATCAGCGACCCTAAGTCTACTTTCCTGCTGAATCATGATAATTCTCCTTCTTTCGTATTACTTTGCACGTTCAATAATGGATACAAGTCTCCATCTCTTATCCTTGGAGATTGGCTTAGTTTCCATAACCTTAACTGTGTCACCGATGCGGCACTCGTTGTTCTCGTCATGAGCCTTAAGCTTATATGTTCTCTTTACGATCTTCTTGTAAAGAGGATGCTTTACATGGTCCTCAATGGAAACTGTGATGGTCTTGTCCATCTTATCGCTTGTTACTTTTCCAACACGCGTTTTTCTTAAATTTCTTTCCACTTTTCTATCTCCTTCTCAAAGTGCTTAGTTTGCAGCCTTTGCATTCTGTGTGATTACAGTCTGGATTCTTGCAATGTTTCTTCTTACTTCTTTGATTCTTGCTGTATTATCCAGCTGGTTTGTTGCGTTCTGGAATTTCAGATTGAAAAGTTCCTTCTTAGCTGAAACAAGCTCTGTCTGAAGCTCCTCAGCTGACTTAGCCTTAAGCTCTGTTACATACTTATTATTCATTAGATACACCGCCTTCCAAATCAGCCTTTGAAACGATCTTGCATTTGCAAGGAAGCTTGTGAGTCGCAAGACGAAGCGCTTCTCTTGCGTCTGCCTCGGCAACACCACCGATCTCGAACATTACACGACCGGGCTTAACAACAGCTACCCATCTATCAGTTGCACCCTTACCGGAACCCATACGTGTTCCAAGGGGCTTCAATGTGATTGGCTTGTCAGGGAATATCTTGATCCAAACCTGACCACCACGCTTGATGAAACGTGTCATAGCTACACGGGCTGCCTCTATCTGGTTTGAGTTGATCCAGCAAGGCTCAAGCGCAACAATTCCGAAATCACCATAGGTGATTGTATTACCACGAGTAATTTTATGAGCCATCGAACCGCGGAACTGCTTACGGTGCTTAACTCTCTTTGGCATTAACATTATTTATCGCTCCCTTCCTTATCTGAATTTGAACCTTCCTTGGTTGGAAGTACTTCACCCTTGTAGATCCATACCTTTACACCAACCTTACCGTAGGTTGTATCTGCCTCAGCAAAACCGTAATCGATATCTGCTCTGAGTGTCTGAAGCGGGATTGTTCCCTCGCTGTAGAACTCTGATCTTGCGATATCTGCACCGCCAAGACGGCCTGAGCAGCATGCCTTGATTCCAAGTGCATCTGTCTTCATTGTTCTGCTCATGCAGGACTTCATTGCTCTTCTGAATGATACACGGTTCTCGAGCTGCTGAGCGATGTTCTCTGCAACAAGCTGTGCATCCTTATCGGGCTTCTTGATCTCTTTGATATCAACGAGAACCTTCTTGTCTGTGAGCTTTGAAAGCTCCTTCTTGGTTACTTCGATCTCAGCGCCGCCCTTACCGATAACTACGCCGGGCTTAGCCGTGTAAACGATAACCTTTACTCTGTCTGATGCTCTCTCAATCTCAATCTTGGAAACACCGGCAGCGTATAACTTCTTCTTCAGAAATTTTCTGATATTGTAATCTTCTACAAGATTGTTGGCAAAATCGCCGGACTCTGCATACCACTTTGAATCCCAATCAGCGATAACACCAACTCTGAGACCATGAGGATTAACTTTCTGTCCCATTTTTGTCTTTCTCCTTTCGAATTATCTCTCGTCTAAAATAACAGTCAGGTGACTCATTCTCTTGTTGATCCTGTAAGCTCTGCCCTGTGCCCTTGGCTGAATTCTCTTCATGATAGGGCCGTTGGAAGCTGTGCACTCTGCAACATAGAGATTTGCTCTGTTCATACCCTTGTTGTTCTCTGCGTTTGCTACTGCGCTGTTTAAGAGCTTGTAGATAACGCTTGAAGCAAATCTGGGGTTGTACTGAAGGATTGCAAGAGCTGTTTCAACGTCCTTGCCCCTTATTGCATCCATGACAAAGCATGCCTTCTGAACCGGTATTCTTGCGTAAGATAACTTAGCAAAAGGTCTTGTTTCTCTATTGTCACGATTTCTGTTTCTTTTGATTTGTGATCTATGCTTGATTTCCTTTTCCACGGTTTATTCCTCCTTTCTCAGACACTTAGTTTATGCTGCTCTTTCTCTCAACAGGAGAGTTTCCTGCATGTCCCTTGAAGGTTCTGGTGGGAACAAACTCACCGAGCTTGTGTCCAACCATATCCTCTGTTACATATACAGGAATATGCTTTCTACCGTCATGAACAGCAATCGTGTGTCCAACAAAAGACGGGAAAATTGTAGAACGGCGTGACCAGGTCTTGATGATCTGCTTCTGGCCATCTGCGTTCATGGCATCAATCTTTTTGAGAAGGCTCTTATCAGCGAAAGGCCCTTTTTTCAGTGATCTAGACATTTACTTTCCTCCTTATTTAATGGCTTTACCGTTTCTTCTTCTTACGATGAGCTTGTTAGAAGCCTTCTTAGCCTTACGTGTCTTGTAACCAAGAGCAGGCTTGCCCCAAGGTGTTGAAGGACCTGAACGGCCGATAGGTGCTCTTCCTTCTCCACCACCATGTGGATGGTCGTTGGGGTTCATAACTGAACCTCTAACTGTGGGACGGATACCCATGTGACGAATTCTTCCGGCTTTACCATAGTTGATAAGGTTGTGATCACCGTTTCCTACAACACCGACTGTAGCTCTGCACTCGATGGGAACCATTCTCATCTCGCCTGAAGGAAGACGAAGTGTAGCGTACTTACCTTCTTTAGCCATGAGCTGAGCTGCGTTTCCTGCTGAGCGTACCATCTGGCCTCCCTTGCCGGGATAGAGCTCGATGTTGTGTACGTTTTCACCGACGGGAATCTGTGAAAGAGGCAGGCAGTTACCAACTCTGATCTCTGCGTTTGCTCCGTTCATAACTGTCATTCCGTCTGTCAAACCGTTAGGTGCAAGGATGTATGCCTTTGTGCCATCCTCGTACTCGATAAGTGCGATGTTTGCTGATCTGTTAGGATCGTACTCAATTCCGATAACCTTTGCAGGAACATCGTCCTTGTTTCTCTTGAAATCTATAATTCTGTACTTAACTCTGCCGCCGCATCCGCGATGTCTGACTGTGATCTTGCCCTGGTTGTTACGACCAGCCTTGCTGTTCTTTGAAACAAGAAGTGACTTCTCGGGATCCTTCTTGGTGATCTCTGAAAAATCAGATCCGGTCATGTTTCTTCTGGATGGTGTGTATGGGCCGTATTTCTTAATTCCCATGATTTATTTCTCCTTTGTTTTTTATCACGTGTCCGGGCTAAAAAGCCTGAACCTCCGGACTCATCTGAGGTTCGCACGTATAGTTACCGGTTACTATCAGAGTCCCTGGAAGATTTCGATATCCTTGGAATCTTCTGTGAGCTGAACAATTGCCTTCTTGGTCTTAGCTGTGAAACCAATTGTCATTCCACGTCTCTTCATCTTTCCATCGGCATTTAAGGTGTTTACTTTCTTAACCTTTGTGCCCTCGAACATCTTCTCTACAGCTTCCTTGATCTGAGTCTTGTTAGCTTCAGGATTTACAAGGAATGTGTACTTCTTTTCTGCCATGCCTGCCATGCTCTTCTCTGTGATAACAGGCTTAAGGATTACATCATAGTACTGTAATGCTGCCATTAGATATACACCTCCTCGATTTTTGCAACTGCATCCTTAGTAAGGACGAGTGTTCTGGCGTTTACGATATCATAAACATTAAGTGTGTTTGTGAGTGTTGTGTTTGCCTCAGCGAGGTTCCTGGCTGAAAGAACTACGTTCTTGTCGTTGTCTGCAAGAACTACGAGTGCCTTGCGTGTAGCCTTTAAGTTGTTCATGACCTCTGCAAACTTCTTGGTCTTGATCTCATCGAACTTGAGCTCATCTACGACGATCAGGTTGTTGTTTACAGCCTTGTCTGTGAGCGCTGACTTAAGAGCAGCTCTCTTCTCTTTCTTGTTCATCTTGAAAGAGTAGTCTCTCGGAACGGGAGCAAATACAACTCCGCCGCCCTTCCACTGAGGAGCTCTGATAGATCCCTGTCTGGCATGACCTGTTCCCTTCTGTCTCCAGGGCTTTCTTCCGCCTCCTGAAACCTCGGAACGTGTCTTTGCCTTCTGTGTACCCTGGCGCTTGTCAGCGAGCTGCTGAAGAACAGCCATGTGTACGAGATGTTCATTTACTTCAACTCCGAAGATAGCATCGTTTAAATCGATTGTGCCAACTTCTTTGCCTTCCATATTGTAAACAGATACGTTAGCCATCTGTGTGTTCCTCCTTTCGTTCTATTAGCCAAGTGCCTTTACGGTTTCCTTGATTGATACAAGTCCCTTCTTAGGTCCGGGAATAGCGCCCTTTACAAGAATGAGATTCTTGTCAGCATCTACCCTTACGACCTCAAGATTCTGAACCGTTACCTTAACCGATCCCATGTGACCGGGCATACCCTTGCCCTTGAATACACGGCTGGGATCTGAACTTGAACCATTAGAACCCTGATGACGGTGGAACTTGGAACCATGTGCCATAGGTCCTCTGTGCTGACCGTTCTTCTTGATTGCACCCTGGAATCCTTTTCCCTTTGAAACAGCTGTTGCATCGATCTTGTCGCCCTCAGCGAAGATGTCAGCCTTGATTTCGGCGCCGAGTGAGTAGTCAGCAGCATTCTCAAACTTGAACTCTCTGACATATCTCTTGCAGGAAACTCCGGCTTTTTTGAAATGTCCCTGCTCAGCCTTGGTTGCGCCGTGACGGTGGTAGATTGTCTTGCTGCCGTTCTTGTCCTTGTTGACAACCTTTTCCTTCTTGTCAACGAAGCCTACCTGAACAGCGCTGTAACCATCGTTCTCAACTGTCTTGATCTGTGTTACTACGCACGGTCCTGCCTGAAGAACAGTTACAGGAATAAGTGATCCGTCTTCTTTGAAGATCTGGGTCATTCCGACCTTGGTAGCAAGTATTGCTTTCTTCATGTGTTTACCTCCTTATTACGTCTACAGCGGATGCTTGTTTCATTCGCAATGTCGTCAATTGTCCTTGGACAATTATCCAGTTGTTACGGCATCATGCGCCTCGCATCATACTAGTAGAGGTCGTTTATTGGTTTCTATATTGATAAGGTGATACGGATTGCTCCGCTTTCGCTCTCCGTTATCACTTCATCTTTATATTGATATTTACACCTGCGGGCATCTCGAGTCTCTGAAGAGCCTCAACTGTCTTGGATGTAGGTGTGATGATATCGATCAGTCTCTTGTGTGTTCTCTGCTCGAACTGCTCTCTGGAGTCCTTGTACTTGTGAACAGCACGGAGGATCGTAACTACTTCCTTCTTGGTGGGAAGCGGTACAGGTCCGGAAACCTGAGATCCGTTCTTCTTAACTGTCTCGATGATCTTCTTGGCTGATGCATCAACGAGCTGATGATCATAAGCCTTAAGTGTAATTCTCATTACCTGATTTGCCATAAAAAAAGTCGCCTCCTTTTCGCACTTTTAAAACTTAAGTACGACAAGCGGTGACTGTACACTCTCCCGTGTGTGTCCTGCCTCCTGACACAGTTAAAGGCAAAATCGCAACACGTCGTTTCTGCTGCAAACTTCCCAGCAGACTTAGAATTGTCTGTACAGTGACTTGTCGTCAGATTGTTTGGCCATCCGGCCCTTGACATTCGCTCCACGGAAAACCTGCTAAACTGGATAAAGCAGCAACCTCACGCTTCACAGCTATCATGTCACAGCGTTTGTTAGTATAAAACATTTTTTGTGCATATGCAACAAGTTTTTATAAATTAATCTCTTTTATCGTAAAATCAGCGTTTTTCAACTGTTTTTCTTGATTATTTTTAATCTTTTTACTTTTCTGTCGGCACCCGCACCAGCCTTTTTGCAAAAACCTTCGTGCAATTCTAACAAAAAATATCCGGATTATGATATAGTGAATGAAATTCAAATACAAGCGGAGATTTTAAATATGTGGATTGCAGATAATTGGAAGGACTATGAAGTAATAGATACGTCAGGCGGGGAGAAGCTCGAGAGATGGGGGGACTTTCTTCTGGTGCGCCCGGACCCGCAGGTCATCTGGAACACGGACAAAAAGCACTTTGGCTGGAAGAAGTTCAACGGGCACTACCACAGGAGCTCTAAGGGCGGCGGTGAGTGGGAGTTTAAAAACCTCCCGGAGGAATGGTCGATTCACTACCGCGACCTCACCTTTAACTTAAAGCCCTTCAGTTTCAAGCACACGGGTCTTTTCCCGGAGCAGGCAGCCAACTGGGACTGGTTTTCTTCTATAATAAAGGAAGAAAGCCGTCCGGTTAAGGTATTGAACCTCTTCGCCTACACGGGAGGCGCTACTGTGTCTGCGGCAAAGGCTGGCGCAGCAGTGACCCACGTCGATGCCAGCAAGGGAATGGTAGGCTGGGCCAAGGAGAACGCTGCCGCCTCCGGCCTGTCAGAAGCGCCAATCAGATACCTTGTGGACGACTGCACCAAATTTGTAGAGCGGGAAATAAGGCGGGGCAACAAATACGATGCGATCATAATGGATCCCCCCTCCTACGGAAGGGGCCCAAAGGGAGAGATCTGGAAGATAGAAGACAGCGTATTTCCCTTTATAAAACTGACGAGTCAGCTCCTCTCAGACACCCCCCTCTTCTTTCTGATAAACTCGTACACCACAGGACTTCAGCCCGCAGTTCTCTCCTACATGCTGCACACAGTCCTTGACCCTCTGTATAAGGGAAGTGTTGAGGCTGATGAGATAGGGCTCCCCGTAAAGGCAAACGGTCTTGTTCTCCCCTGCGGCGCAAGCGGAAGGTGGACTGCCGAGCGGTGAAAATAGTACTGTCTAAAGCTTTCTTTCGCAGGGCGCAAAAGTGTAATGCATTACAAAAACAGCCCCCACTTTATCATAAGTGAGGGCTTCATTATTACTCTTATTTTGTTTTCTTCCTTCCTCTCAAAAAGCCCTTGCGCGGCGGCTCGGGACTTAGGCGGGCCGGCTCGGGATTTTTGCTCGGCGGCTCGGGACTTAAGTATGACGGCTCCGGACCTTTTCTGGAAGGCTCAGGGATAAACTCCTGCGGCATGTCCTTTAACACTTCCTTGATGTCCGGGAGCGGATCCACTAAGGGCGTCATGTCACTTGCATCAATCTTCTCTCTGATCTGCTGCATTCTCATGTCGATCTGGTTGATGAGATCAGCGCTGAATTTCAGATCCTCAGTGATCACCTCGGCGTTCTCGATGTCCTTTTTGTACTTCATCTTGTGCTCAAGCGTAGCCCAGAAATCCATGGCTATTGTCCTGAACTGAACTTCCACCTTCATGTACTCTTTTTCCTGGGTCAGGAAAATCGGAATCTCTATGATAAGGTGAAGAGACCTGTAGCCGCTTCTTTTGGGCGAACTGATATAGTCCTTCTTCTGAAGGACTCTGATATCATCCTGCTGAGCAAGGCAATTTGCCAGCATATAAATGTCGTCAACAAATGAACAGATTACGCGGATACCTGCAATATCCGAAAGATTCTCCCTGATATTGTCTATTGTTATGTCTATGCCCTTGCTGTTTAGTTTATTGTAAATGCTCTCAGGCGTCTTGATCCTCATCTTGATAGCTTCAAAAGGATTACGTTTGTTCCTGAGTGCAAGCTCCTTGTTAAGTACATCCAGTTTGGTTCTTACTTCAGATAATGCACAATCGTACTTCATCATCAGAACCCTGAAGTCTTCGATCTGATCGCGCATCTTTAGCAGACGCTCGACATCCGCCTTTGTTACGTCCTCGGGCGCGATGTCCTTAGCCCCGCCAGGTAAAGGAGTCAAACCAACCTTTGAGTAATCAATATGCTCAACGGCCATACCTTCACTTCCTTTCCGGTAATAATAGTAAACGCAGTGATTCGTTTCCTACATATAACCTATTATACAACCTACCTTTGAAAGTTCTGTGAACGAATTATAAATTTTATAAAAAAAAGAATGGCCGGTGTGGACATTGTTTGGTAAAACCTTACAAAGCCGTATTTGCTATTTTGATTCATAAAGAATTCTAAACAAGCTTATCTACTTATTTCTGTCTCATATTTCAATCTGTATTTTCCCTTACCCTTGCCGGTTATCGGTACTACAACTTCCATTTCCCGAAGCTTTCTCATCATTTCGGCTGCCGTTGATTTTGCACAGCCAAGAATATCTTCGACATCAGATGCCCCAAATACCTGATCTGTTTCTATGCCTGAATAAAGCTTTTCCATACTGTTTAAAACAGTAACATTAACCATTACCAAGTGGAATTCACTCTTACACTCCTGAAATGTACGCCTGAGTTTCGCTTATTAGTCATGTCCAGAAATATGCCATCGGATGGTCAAAAACCATCTGACAGTCATTTATTGTAACAGTAAATTCAACTTTTTTAAATTGAAACAAAGAAAAAAACGCCTTTCTGAAAGAGTAACTTCTACTTTTCAGAATGACGTTTTTGAAGTGGAATTTAACTTTTCACTTCAGCTTTTTTTACAAGTTTTCCATTCTTGATGACCGCTCTTAAAGAAAAATCCTTCCTGTCAACGATGATTATGTCGCCCTTCTTCCCGCTCTCTATGGAGCCGTAGAGCCTATCTTCTCCGATACACCTCGCGGGGTTTATAGTAGCAGCGGCAACAGCTTCCTCAATTGGAATATTCATATCCAGCACCGCTGTTTTGAGGCAGTCAAAAAGGTTTGACACAGAGCCTGCGATATTGCCCTCAGAAGCAAGTGTGCACAGATTTCCCTTCTTGCAGACATCCTGACCGCCAAGGTCGTAACTGCCGTCAGGCATCCCGGTGCAGCGCAGGCTGTCGCTAATAAGTATCATCCTCTCACTCCCCATAAGAGTAAAGGCCGCTCTCACTGCAGCGGGATGGATATGCACTCCGTCGCAGATTATCTCGCAGGTTATATTTTTGCTCTCGGCTGCTGCCCCCACGAGCCCGGGATCTCTGTGAGAGAGCCCCCTCATCGCGTTGTAGAGATGAACGACGTGGCTCGCTCCTGCGTCAAAAGCTCTTTTGCAGATATCAAAATCCGCATCGGTGTGGGCAAGGGAAACTTTTACCATGTCCCTGACATCCCTGATGTAGTCCTCAAAATGCGGGTTACATTCAGGCGCAAGGCCTATGATCTTAAGAAGTCCACCCGAGGCATCTAAGAACTCTCTGACAATCTCTCCGTCACAGCCAAGGATGTACTTCTCGTTCTGAGCTCCCTTTCTGGCCCTGCTGATAAAGGGCCCCTCCATGTTAAAGCCTATGAGCTCAGCGCATAACTTATGGTCCTTATCCGAAAACTCTTTCCCGATCCGCAAAACTTCTTTCAGATCCGTGATGGGAAGAGTGAGGGTAGCAGGACAGATTGCTGTCACTCCGTTTACAAGCTCATACCCGGCAATTGCCTCAAAGCCGTCCATCTCCTTATCACATACGTCATATCCCATGGCTCCGTGAAAATGTATGTCAATAAGTCCCGGGAGTACGTAGTCCCCCGAGGCATCATAAATGTCTCTGTCATCGCTGCAGGCTTTCTCATCGTCCGAGAAAAAGCCGTCAGAAATTGCAACGTCACGCCTGTGAAAGCGTCCGTCACTTCCAAATACTTCTCCGCCTTTGATGATCATAACTCTCTCCTATTTAAGAAATCTGTTCCTGTACTCACCTGCACTGATCCCTGTGTACTTTTTAAACACCCTTGAGAAGTGTGCAGTATCGGCAAATCCCACTCTCTCACTTATATCTGCAATGTGAAGTGATGAGTCCTCCATGAGTTTTTTGGCGTTTTCTATCCTTATCTCCCCCAGAACCTCGGAGAAGCTCTTGCCGGTACTGTTCAGGAGCTTGGAGAGGTGCCAGTGGCTCACATATACCTTCTCCGCAACATCCGTCAGCTGCAGCTTTTCCTTGTAGTGCTGCTCCATGTACTGGATGGCCTGATTGACTATGAAGTTGTTGGCACTGGTATTCTCGTTCTCAGGGGTGACAACGTCATCCTTGTGGAGCACATCCAGCCTCTCCACAATGCTTGCCATAGCCTCGTCCAGCTCCTTCATCTTAGAGGGCTTGACGAGATATCTGAAAACGCCCAGATTGAGCGCCTGCCTGGCATACTCAAAGTCCCGATAGCCTGTCAGGATTATGACCTGCATATCGCGGTGCTCGGATCTTAATGCCGCGACCATTGTCAGCCCGTCCATTCCCGGCATCCTTATATCGGTGAAAAGAATATCCGGTCCTGATCTGTTTATCAGCTCCAGCCCCTCTTTTCCGGAGGAGGCCGTACCGACAACTATGCATCCGAACTTCTCCCAGTCCACGATCTTGCGAAGGCCCTCAACTATCAGCGGCTCATCGTCCACAATGACAACTTTGTACATATGGGTCATCCCTTCACTGCACCTGCAGTCATACCTTTGATGATGTACTTCTGTAAAAAGATATAAACAACTATAACCGGGATTATAACCAGAGTCACTGCTGATGCCATAAGCCCGTAGTTGGTCCCCTCCTTGGAGGTAAGTTCGTTTAAAAGCCTTGTAATGGCCTGCATCTCAGGTCTTCTCAAAAAGAACATCTGGGTGAACAGATCGTTGTAGCTCCACAAAAAAGAGAAGATGGCCACTGTGACAAAGGAAGGCTTGCCAAGAGGCACGATGATCCTCACAAATATCTGCGGTATGGAGCAGCCCTCGAGATGAGCCGCCTCCTCAAGTTCCAGGGGGAGGGACTGAACATAGCCCATCAGAACTATTATGGCAAAGCTGATGTTCCCTGCAACCTGCGGCAGGATAACCGAGAGCATATTAAGTCCCCAGCTGGATGTGTTGGTGATATGCCAGCTCGTCTCCATGGTGTAGACCGGTATGATGGTGGAGAACACCGGGAACATCATGGCTGCAATGACCATCGTGTGGCAGAACTTCTTGAGCCTGAAGTCAAACCTTACAAGTGCAAAGGACGCAAGTCCCGCCAGGATCATCACACCAATTGTAACACAGGTGGAAATAAAAATGCTGTTTATGTAGGCGTGTACTATGTCCAGTCTCTCAAAGGCTCTCTTGTAGTTTGCAAGAGTAAAGAGCTCTCCCACAGGCAGCGCAAAGCTCTGCTGCAATATCTTGTCCTTGGCCTTAAAGGAGTTCTCAAGTACCCAGAACAGGGGGTATATCGTCGTCAGTGCCCACGCGGTAAGTATCATATATAAAAGTGCAAGTCCAGTCTTATTTCTTTTCATATCAGATATCCTCGCTTTCACGGAAGACGGATCGTGTGACCTTAGAGATGATAACTCCCAGAACTACGATGAGGATCGCCAGGGTGGAACCGTAGTCCACGTTCTTGGCCTCCATTGTCTGATAGTACATGTAGGTTCCGGTGAGGAAAGTCTCCTTTAAAGGCATGCCCTTGGGGAACATGGTCCACGGAAGATCGAATACCTTGAGAGCTCCTGTGACACCCAGAGTCATGCAGGTACAGATGACGTTGCGAAGAAGAGGTATCGATATGTAAAAAACTCTCTGCAGTCTCGTGGCTCCGTCAATTGCGGCTGACTCATACAGCTCCTGGGATATGTTGTTGAGCCCTGTCTCCAGGATGACAAAGTAAAACCCCACATACTGCCACACCACAGGGAGCACCATGGTAAAGATCGCAAGCTTCTCACCCTTCCAGTCCGTCAAGTCTGCTTTGCCAAAAAGCTCCAAAAACTGGTTTAACATTCCCTTGTCATAGAGGAAGATCAGGTTAAAGAGAAGTCCCAGGGCAGTAGCCGAGATGACAATGGGAAAGAAATATACCGTTCTGAAAAACTGTGTGCCTCTCTCGATATTGTCCACAAGAAGTGACAGCACAAGTGCTATTCCCACCTGCCCAAAAATTGTGGCAATTATCATAAAGAAGGTGTTCTTAAGTGAGGTGAACACCACAGGATCGGTGAACAGCTTTATGTAGTTCTCAAGCAACGGATCGTTCCACCTGGTCCCGTAACTGCCCAGGTTTTTGATCTGCCTGAAGCTCCCGTATATGTTTACAAAAAACGGATAGTAGAGATAGACGATAAGAAAGAGAAACGCAGGTGCGAGAAATAGAATGACATACTTTCTGCTCTTGTATATGTTAGACATAGTAACCCCTTTTAGAATTATGACCGGCGGTGCATCGGCACCGTCGGTCACAAGAAAGCCTTCTGATACTCACAAGATAAAATTACTCGAGTGTATCCTCATAGACATCAATGCCTTCCTGAACTGCATCAGCAGCTGATACATTGCCAACTACGATGTCGGGCATTCCGTCAAAGGTTGAAACTCTGCAGTCGCCGTTAAACAGATCCTGTACGGCTCCTGTGAGTGATGTAACCCCGCTCATCATGGACATGGCCTTTACCTGAAGTGCGTTGAACCGGCTCTCGTCTACTACAGGAGCGTTCTTAAGGGCTGATGCTGTGTGCTGGGCAAACAGAGGAACAACCTCATCGCTGGTCATGTGTGATACAAAGCTGACTGCTGCTGCCTTCTTGTCGGGATCCTCCCATGCCTTGGTGGTGATGTAATACCCCATTGAGAGGCCACCGATCATATCTGTTGTCCTGCGGTTGCCCTTGCCGGGGAAATATGTGACATCAAAGTGACTGAGCTTATCTGCATCGAGTGTAGCCGGATCATCGGGATCAGACTGGCATGAGCCAACGATACCGCCCACCTTCCATGAGCCGTCCAAAAGGAAGGCTGCCTTGCCGTCAGTGAACATTGCAAAGGTCTCATCGTCGGTTGCAGAGAGTGTGTTGTCAGGGAAGTATCCTCTCTCATAGAGATCCTTGATATCCTCAAGTCCTGCTACCCACTGAGATCCTGTTGCGTCGTCGGCGCTTGTCGGGATATCCAGGTGATTGTCAGGTGTCTGCTGATTGAAGATTGCAAACTCCCACCAGTAGTGAGGGATATTGCCAAGTGCCGCAGCTATAGGAGCGTATCCTGCGTCCTTGATCTTCTGGCAGTCCTCAAGGAACTGATCCCATGTGTAGTCTGCACCGGGCATTGCAACCCCGGCTGCATCAAGAACTTCTGTGTTCACAAACATTGCCTCCCAGTAGCCGTTTACCGGAACTGCATACTTAACTCCATCTGCAGGAGATGCTGCGATGAGGTCGTCATTCATGTTGGATGCATAGTCCGGAAACTCTGACCTGATCTCGTCTATGGAAACAACCTTGCCGGCGTTTACGAAATCATTGGCATCTGCCCCGTTGAAGAAAAACAGTACGTCAGGCTCAGAGCCTGTCTCAAAGTCTGTGATGATCCTGGTCTTGAAGGTCTCATCACTTGTTGCCGATGTATCACTGACTGTGTTTCCTGTAGCTGCCTCCCAGTCAGCAACAGCGTTCTTGTAATTTTGTGCGTTGCTATCCTCACCTGCAAAAGTTGTTGTCACGGTGAGCTCTACAGGCCCCGATGCCTGTTCTGCAGTCTCTGTGGCAGAGGCAGTTTCAGCAGGCTGTTCCTGTTTAGGTGCAGAATCTGCTGTGCTCTCTTGTGAAGTCCCCTGTGAAGCGCTGCCGCACCCTGCCATAGATATAGTCATCATCGCTGTTAGAAGGACCGCTGTCAGTTTTTTCATTTTCATACATTCTCTCCCTTCTGCGCTTTGTGCGCAAATACCTTCGTTTTGTATATTTAGGATACCTTAGCGGTCCAAAATTTAAGATTGCTGAAATTGCCAATTTTTGACAAAAATAGTGCTGATTGTATTTCCCTTTCCGTCAGGTTGTACAGTAAGTCCGCTTCCGGGACCGTATATCATCTTGAGCCTTCTGTGCACGTTTCTTATGCCTATCCTTGTAGCTCTCTCCTCCTGCGGCTTAATCTCCATGTCATCGGTAAGCAGATCCGCTATCTTTTCCATATTCTCCTTGGATGGCTCTCCGGGATTGATGATCATGATCTTCATGTCGACTTTTTCACCATCACATGCGCCCACCACCTTAAGTGACACCTGCCTTTTCCCGTCCTCGGAGGAGCTGTATTCCACAGCGTTTTCAACGACGGGCTGAATGATGAGCCTCGGTACCTTCACAGACAAAAGAGCTTTGTCAATATCCTCTGTGTAGCTGAAGCGGTCCTGATATCTGCATTCTATTATGTAGAGATAGGCGCGGACATATTCCATCTCCTCCTCAAGAGTTATGAGTGACTGCCTGTTCCTGTCCATGGTGGCTGACATCATGGTGGAGAGCGCCTCTATCATGCTGCTGACCTTTTCCTCTCCATGGATCCTCGCCTCCCAGTTTATGATCTCCAGAGTGTTGTTCAGAAAATGAGGATTTATCTGGCTCTGAAGGGCGTGTATGTTGGCATCCCTTAGGGCAATCTCCTCCACAAAGATCTTGCCAAACTGCTCCGAGAGCTTTTTTGACATGTGGTTAAAATTCCGTGTCAGGTCCGCGATCTCGCCGTTCTGGGTGGTGAGCTCAGGCGCTGTTACTCCGTAGTTACCCGCAGCAATCTGCTTGGATGCCAAAGTAAGTCTCGTGATCGGTGTGTTGATCCTGCTCTGGAAAAAGTAGAGCACCACGAGGATAAGCGGGATGAGGAAAACTATCAATATACAGAAGGTCAGCGTCACTGAGTTTTTTTCCAGGTTGACAGCGGCTGTATCTATCGAGACCACATAGGTGAAGGTACCGTCGACGCTCCTGCCCCTGCTGACAACAAGGTCACTGCTGTCAAGGAAGGTTGTCATTTCTCCCATCGTACCCAAAGCCTTCCGGGAGTCATCAGGTTCTATGTCCCCCTCGCTGACAAGAAGTTTATCATTGTAAAAGATGCTCATCCCCCTGTAAGCCCACACGCTCTTTAGACTCTCAAAGACCCTCTCGGGATTGAGCTCCATCACCAGCACGGCGTAGCTTTCAAAGTTCCTGTTCATGAGGTTTCTGATCATATATACATGACCTTCTTTTGAAAAGAACTCCGTCCTTGTGTCCAGCTCTTTTGACCTATCAAGGGCCTCCTCCCTGACACTGTCCCTGAAAAATCTTATGCGTGACACACTGCCCCTGCCCGTGGTGTTTCCTGTGTAGTAAAGAGTCCCCGGATCTTCGTTGAACAGCAGCACCGTCAGGTCAAAGCTTGGATTGTACTTGTACTGCTCGGCAAGAAAGACGGTGATGTCGTTGTAGAGCTTTCCGGAGTCGCCGCTTTTTTTATACTCCTGGTAGGACTCCCTGACAGTGGGAAGGTAGGACGCATCCTTGGAGGAATCTATACAGTCCAAAAGGCGGAGGATACAGATCTCCGCCGCCTTTTCCATTGATGTTGTTATTGTGCGCCGGCTCTGGGAATCGATCCGCCCGGCTACCACTAGCAAAAATAGGACAATAATGGCAGTAAGGGGCACAAACCACCCCAGTGCCATCAGCCTTAACATCTGCCATTTAAGTGTGTTTCTGCGCTTCATTTTCTAACCTTCCAGAGATAAAAACTCCTTGTAAATATCGCACACCTGCTTGGCCTTATCTTTCTCAGGCATCTCGCAGAATACTCTCAGAAGAGGCTCCGTACCGGAAAATCTGGTGCAGACCCAACCTCCATTTTTAAAGTATACCTTACAGCCATCCATATAGGAAGTCTTTTGAATCTCAAAGGGAAGTGGAGGAAGCTGTTTTTCCTCCATCAGGATGTGCGTAAGGAGCGGCTTTCTCTCTGCTCTGAAGGAGTAGTTGTTCTCGAGCATTGCAAAGGAGCCGAACTCCTTTCTGATGTCGTCGTATATCTCAGATATTTTCCTGCCTGTCACCGCCAGCATCTCCACAAGGAGGGCTGCGGCGTAGACTCCGTCCTTGCCGTTTATGTGACCTCTGACGGTCAGTCCCCCTGATGACTCACCTCCAATAAGTGCATTTGTCTCTGTTATCCTGGAGGAGATGTGCTTAAAGCCCACGGGAACCTCATAGCACTTCTCACCGTACTTTTCCGCTATCCTGTCCAGCATGTGGGTGGTGCAGAGATTTCTCACCACAGGTCCCCTCTCTCCCTTGTACTTCTCGAGGTAGTAATAGAGAAGGATAAGTATGTCATTGGGAGAGAGGTACCTCCCCCTGTCATCCACAACCCCTATCCTGTCCGCATCTCCGTCAGTGGCAATCCCTATGTCGCAGTGGCCGTCGATGACGCAGGTCTTTAATGGGGACATGGCGGCCTCGTTAGGCGCAGGGAGCTTTCCTCCAAAGAGAGTGTCGTGCCTGCCGTGAATGGTCTCCATCTCGCATCTTGCCGTGAGGAGTATTGTCTTGATGGCAGTCTCGCTGACCCCGTACATGGGGTCAAGAGCTACTCTCAGGCCCGCGTCCCTTATGGCCTTAACATCTATCCTGTCGAGGATGTTGTCAATGTACTCGTTGATAGGATAAAATTCCTCTATCATGCCTTCCCTCTTGGCATCCTCATACTCCATCAGCTTAACAGAATAAGTCACCTTTGAGATGTAGTTTTCAACGTCCCTTGTCTGGGTCTCGTCCGCATCCCTTCCGCCTCTTGTAAAGAGCTTGATCCCGTTGTATATGGCCGGGTTGTGGCTTGCTGTTATCATCATCCCGTAGGGAAGGTCATGCTTCATACAGTAGAACATCACAAGAGGCGTGGGGCTGGATTTGTTTATGAGCCGCGCCTTTATGCCGTTTGCGGCAAAAACGACGCCTGCCCACTGCATGGCCTCTTTTGACAAAAATCGCCTGTCGTATCCAAGCACAATACCCTTGTTTCCTACACCTTCACTCTTCATTTTGTCTGCGACAGCCTGGGAGAGTATCTGTATGTTTTCCCTTGTAAACTCATCCCCGATAACAGCTCTCCAGCCGCCTGTTCCAAACTTTATCATACTCGTCCTCCTTCATCATAAAATCCGTCACATAATTATCTCAACTTCATGAATTGCAGCACTGTTCTCTTTATCATCGACCGTAATGCGCTCAACTTCCCTGCCGTCCAGAATTATCTTTGTCACGCCCTTCTGCCTGTGATTCGGGTTTTTGACGGTAATATTGTAGGTCGAGCCCCTGAACTGTCTCTTGACCAAAAAGCCGTCCCATGATGAGGGGATGCAGGGATCAACTATGAGCTCATCAAATCCCGGTCTGATGCCGAGCATGTAGTGCGTCACTGCAAAGTATGCCCAGCCGCCGCTGCCTGTCATGAAGGGATGGTGAGCCCTTCCGTAGGTTGAGTGATCCTTTCCGGATATAAACTGACAGTAGGAATAGGGCTCAGCATATCTTATCTCTATCATGTCGTTCTGATAATAGGGGCACAGATTCCTGTAGTATTCAAAAGCCCTGTCGCCGTTGCCTTCCCTGCACTCTGCAGACCACACCCAGGGATTTGGATGGGAAAAGATACTTCCGTTCTCCTTAAGTCCGGGGTATACTCTGGCAATAAAGCCTATATCGTCATCGGGTTCTGTATAAGCGGGTGCATTGAGCATTATGCCGTAGGGGGTTGCGAGATTGTCATGGATCTCATCAAGTGCTGACTTTGCCTTGTCTTCATCCGCTGCTCCCGACAGCACCGCAAAGGCGTTAGACTCGAGGTGAATCCTGCCCTCTTTGTTATCTCTTGTGCCTATCTTTCTGCCGCTCTTTGTAAAGCCCCTTAAGTACCACTTCCCGTCCCAGAGAACAGTGTTCAGCGTATCCTTAAGCTTGCTTTTTGCAGTATTGTACCTGTCCGCATCAGCCTCTTTTCCGAGGACTGAGGCCATTTCTATGAGGCAGTCCATTGCCCTGTACAAAAGGAAGGATACAAGAGCGCTCTCACCTCCGCCCAGGTTCAGACAGTCGTTCCAGTCTGCGCGCAGCCCCTTACAGATGCCGTTGTCTCCAACCTGCGCAGATGAGAACTCAACAATTCTTTTCATGTGCTCATAGACGCTACCCATGCCGCCGTCTGCGTAGCCGTATTCCTCATTAAGAAACCCAATATTGCCCGTCTCCTTGACGTACTCAAGAACGGTTGGCAATAGCCACAGGGCATCATCCGAGCAGGCGTCCTTAAGGCCGTGTACTTTGGATGCCCCCTCAGGTTCGGGGATCACTGTGGGCGACTTGAAGGGCTTTTTCTTCTTTTCCTTTTCATCCTCAGGCATGAACCAGACGGGATCAAAGAGATGAATACCGTAGCCCTTTGTGGTCAGTGCGCGCAAAAGTTCAACTATCCTCTTCTTGCAGCCATCGGGGTTTGTGTTTATGACCGTCATTGCATCCTGGGCGGTGTCGCGGTATCCAAGCCCGGTTCTCCCGCCCACCTCTATAAAGGATGCAAACCTTGAGAACATCACGTTTATCTCCGCCTGGTATAAAGTCCAGGTATTTATCATCGTGTCAATACCTGCTTCCTTTGATGTAACCTTAAATCTCTCCTGCTTCTTTCTCCAGAAGCTTTTCAGCTCCTCGTATGCCCTGTCAAGAGCAGAGCCGTCGGAGTACTTCTCTCTGATTGCACGCGCCTCAAAAAGTCCTCCCTCTCCCAGGAAATAGATGAGCCTTACCTTCTCTCCTCTCTCAAGTTCTATGCCCTTCTGAAGACTTGCACAGTGATTGCCGCCCAGCTCTTTTGACGAAGAGCATTTTCCGTTTATCACAGCCTGAGGATTGGACTCGCTGTTGTAGGTTCCGATGAAGCAATCCCTTAAGCAGTCAAAGCCATCCGGCTCAAAGTTTGCCGTAAAGTACTGGTAGCCCTCCTCTTCGTAGAAGAGGTCGTACAGAATAGTCCCGTCCCTGTAATCCGACCCTGCGCAGTACATGCTCATCTGGAAATTCTGGTTGTCTATCATAACGTGATGATAGGAGAACTCAGCGTAGGAAAAGACATCGAGATATCTCTTTTTCTCCGACCTGTTCTCGATGGTAACATCCCATACAAGAGCCGTCTCACCTATTGGGATGCTCATCTTCTGGCTTGCAAAGATCCCCTTGTACTCACACTCGTAGGTCGTAACGCTCATGCCGTGCCTTGTCCTGTAAGCTGCCCTGTCAAGAGGCTTGCCCACAGGCTGCCAGGAGATGGAAAAGAAGTCACCGTCCTCCCTGTCCCTTATGTAGATGTAATCTCCCGGTCTGTCCATGGGCACTGAGTTACCGCGAAACCTTGTTATCCTGTGATACTCCGGAGTTTTATAAAAGAGATACCCTCCCGCCGTGTGATTTACTACGGCGCACATGTCCTCAACTCCGAGATAGTTGGTCCAGGATGTGGGAAGATCCATTCTTTCGATCACATATTCATCGTTTTTTACATCAAAATATCCGTACTTCATATTCCCCCCAATCTTTCTTTTTTGTAATTCTAAGTTTATGATCTCAGGATAAAAATAAGAATGTCTGTTTTTGGCGATTTGAACTACTCCTGCCAAAAAAAGGCGAAATACTTCATAAGGATTTAATAACCATACGGTGCTATAAAGTTTTATAATAGTGATTGGAAAACAATTGAGAGGTGAACAGACAATATGACAAATACTATGACAAATCGCAACGACCAAATGCTGACCCGCCTGTTTTTTAATATGCTTCCCATTCAGATCCTCATTTTTGCGGTCGGCTCCATAAACTCTATTGTAGACGGTTCTATGGCGGGGCGCTTTATCGGATCCAACGCTGTAGGTATCATCGGTCTGTACTATCCCATGGTCAATATCATGACCGCAGCAGGCTCTGTTCTTTTGGGCGGGACCGCCGTTATATGCGGAATGTACATGGGAAAAGGCAATCTGAAAAAGACGGACGGGATCTTCTCCCTGAACATGACTGTAACTCTTATTCTGGGCGTCATACTGACTGCCGCAAGTATTATATTCCCGGGGCTTATCGCGGCCGCCCTTGGCGCAAGCGATGACCTTAAGCAAGGTCTTATGCTCTATATTGTCAGCTATGCAATCGGTATTATCCCAATGCTCCTCGGTCAGCAGCTCGCGGCTTTCCTTCAGATGGAGAGGCAGAATGTTCGAGGCTATATAGGTATAGCCGGAATGTCGATTTCCAACATCCTGCTTGACATTCTCCTGGTCGGAATAATGAGACAGGGTATGTGGGGACTTGGTCTTGCAACGTCTCTATCCAATGTCATTTACTGCCTCATCCTCATCACACACTATTTCACCTCAAAGGCCCAGTTCCATTTCAGCACAAAGAACATACCCTGGAATGAGCTTCCAAGAATGATCAGGATAGGCTTTCCCGGAGCACTTCTTGTCTTCTGCCTCGCTATAAGAGACATCGTCATCAACAGACTGCTCATTCAATACGCAGGAAGCGACGGCCTGCCTGCAAAATCCGCCCACAGCATGGTCAGTGGATTCTTTATAGCATACTGCCTCGGAAACGGAGCTGTTGTCAGAATGCTCATCAGCGTCTTTGTCGGTGAGGAGGACAAGCACTCCATGAGAAAGACATTAAAGCTTGTGCTTACCAAGGGCCTTGCTCTGTCAGTACTTGTGACAGCTGTTGTCATAGCGATTTCAGGTCCGCTTGTCACCGTATTTTTCCCCGATAAAAGCACCGTCGTATATCACTCCGCATACCAGCTCTTTGTGATATATGCGCTGTGTATACCGTTCATTCTTATATGCCAGATAATCACCAACTATCTTCAGGCCACAGGTCACAATATGTACGTCAATTTCGTTTCGGTTTTTGACGGTTTCTTCTCGATGGTCATCCCGTCAGTCATACTTGCTCCTGTTTTAGGCGCTCTGGGCGTATGGCTCGCCAATCCTATCGGAATTTTTCTGACGATACTGACCGCCGTAGTTTACTGCACAATCTACTGGAAACACTTCCCTAAGACTATCGATGAGTGCATGTTTATAAAGCCCGGCTTCGGTCTTCCGGCAAAGGATATCCTCAACATTTCTATCCGCTCCATGGATGAAGTTGCTCTTTCCTCAGTCAGGGTTCAGGAGTTCTGCGAAGAACACTCTCTCGAAAAAAAGACCGCCTACTACGCTGCGCTCAGCCTCGAGGAAATGGCCGGAAATGTAATAAGCCACGGCTTTAATGCCGACAAAAAGAGCCACTCGGTTACCAGCATGGTCATGTACAAGTCTGAATCCGTTGTTCTTCGTATCAAGGACGACTGCATTCCATTTAACCCCACAGAGATGGCTGATATCATGACAGGCGAGAATAATTATGACAATCTCGGTATTAGGATGATACTTAAGATAGCTGATAACGTCACCTATCAGAACCTCTTAGGTCTCAACGTTCTGACGATAGTTCTGAAAGATGAGGATCTTGTAAACAGCATCAAGGATGACTACCTTCTTGAGAGGACACTTCGCGCCAAGGACAAGAACCTTCATACGATATTCAGGGACACGGTCTTTGCGACCCAGAACATCCTGAACAGGTTCGAACTTCTTTTCCCTGAATATACAGATCATTCCGAGCTCCACAGCATGACTGTTATCGACTCCTGCAACAGACTCATCGGAAGAAATCAGATAGACATGTTAAATGCCGATGAGATCTACACTCTCCTTACAGCATGTTATCTTCACGATGTCGGCATGGGTGTCAGCGAGAAGGACTTCGACGAATTTAAGGTAAAGCTGGGGAATGACGAATTCTTTGCATCTCACCCCGGAGCAACCAAGGCTGATTTCGTGCGGACCTACCACAATGAATTCAGCGGCCTGTTCCTTGATAAGTACTACAATCTGTTTGACATTCCTTCAAAAGAACATCTCTTCGCAATAAAGCAGATTGTCCGCGGTCACAGAAAAACAGATCTCTACGATGAGAAAGAATACCCTGCAGATTTTAAGGTCCCAAACGGAAATACGATCTGTCTTCCGTATCTGGCGGCGCTCCTCAGGCTTGCAGATGAGGTTGACGTAGTGGCATCGAGAAATCCTCTGATTCTCTATGACATAGATATTCTGACAGACGAGGTTGAGATAGTCGAAAACAAGAAGCTGCAGGCAATCAAGTCCATGCGCATGACAAGGAATGCATACGTATTCACCTACAAAACCTACGATGACAACATCAACAAAGAGCTCATTGAGATGATAGGTAAGATGCAAAAGACACTGGACTACTGCAGGGACGTTGCCGAAAAGAGGACGCCGTTTAGCATCAGCCAGGAAAAGATAACTCTTCGCAGGGAGCAGTGAGATTAAAGGCGCATCCTCGATTCCGCTTATGCTCAAGACATTGAGCCACTATCCGTAACCGAAAGCTTCGCTTTTCGCCATATAGTTCACGCGCTCTTTATCTGCTTTGAAGCCCACATTCTTCATCATTCTAATCAAAGTATGCATAAAGAAGCCATGTGTGATTATAGCGCAATCTTCATTACGCTTTATTATCATGTTCACAAACTGTGCTGCTTTCTTCCGCGTTACTTTTCTCTTCGCGGCTTTCTTCTGCGCTTTCCTTTCCGCTGCTTTATCCCACATTACCTTCTTCTTCGCGGTTTTCTTCCGGGCTTCCCTCTCTGCTGCTTTCTCCTGTAAATCCCGCCTCAAATAACGGTCTGATAAGGTCAATATATGTCTTGTATCCTACAATGACCGTACATTCTTCAAGTACCTCCCTTGCACGTACAGTCATGCCCTTTTCATTTCCCGATCCTATGCCCGTCACATATAGCTTACCCATAATAATTTCCTATTCCTAGAGAATTGGGGACGGTTCCTTTTTCTCAATTCTCTTTACCTTTCAAAGAAGCCAAGCGTTTTCAGCATCTCTACCGTTTTTTTCAGATAATCCATATCGATTATGGACCATTTGAAGCCAAGTCTGTAGAGTGCTTTTACCGTAAACCCATTTTCGATCCCATTCTCGATTCTTAAGGCATCATCATCCAGATTGTATTTTATCAATGGAGCCACAAAATGATTGTGTTCTTCGTCTGCAACCATCTCCTTCAGCTTCCTGTCAAAGTCATCCTCACCGATCACGCTGATATCAAAGCCGCTTTCCGAAAGTGCATAGATGAAATCTCCCATCTCGATACTGTGAGAATTATATGCATGAAATACCGTGAATTTTCTGTCTGTTCCTGACAGAAGCAACACGGCCCTGGCCACCTCATCTATGGGGGACAACTCATCAGCCTCATCCATCTCCTGTACCGGAAAGCTCTTCATGAAAACATATGATTTTAACGTATTCATAAAGTTGTTGGTATGGAAATTGATCTGGAACTCGCCATCCACGTGTCTGCTCATGAGATTTCCCAGCCTTATCACCTTTGCATCAAGCCCGCCTGATGCAACGGCATTAATAACATGTTTTTCCGCAAGATACTTAGAGTAAACATATCCGTTGGATTCAACCTCCTGCCCGATCTCAAGCCTGTCTTCAGTAAGAATATCTCTCCCGCCTCTGTCCCTAAAACTATCACCGGCAACCGATACCGTTGACAGTTGTATCAGCCGGGCCTTTTTCTTTATGCATAGATCGATCAGGTTGTCAACACCATATACGTTGATCCGCTTAAAATATTCCGGCTGTGCAAAATGCTTTACACATGCGGCGCAGTTTATTACGGTGTCAAAATCGAGTTCTTCAAGTTTCTTTACACTTTCCGGATTGGTTATGTCTCCGTCGATCACGACTAACCTGTCGTCCTCTGTCGCAATATCAATCTCATCAAAATAATAAAAGAAAGTCGACTTAAGCCTTTCCCCGGCTGATACTCTGGTGCTTCTGACAAGGCAGAATATCTTATTCGTATAGCCGCAAAGAAGTTCCTTCAGTATGTGGATGCCCAGAAATCCGGTTGCACCGGTCAGGAGCACATTCCCGAGATCACCAGGGGTTATCTCATTTACATATTCGGCCGTGTTGTATTTCAGCACACTGTACTGATCTTCTTCATTTTGTGGCTTCACTTTTTCATCTGACGGTATATCAAGGATAACGCTTTCCTCACCGAGTTTTTCCTCAATAAGCTTTGAAAGCTCCTCCACAGTGGGATGTTCAAAAACATCCTGAAATACTACGGGCAGATTGTCTGTCATGGCAGCCATCATAAGTCTGGCTGCGGTAAGAGACGTTCCTCCCAGCTCAAAGAAACTTTCATCAATCCCGATATTGTCGAGATTCAACGTCTTTTTGAAGAGATCAAGAATCCTCTCCTGCATTTTTGTTTCCGGTTTTTTCAGCCTTCTGTTTGTTCCTGTGCCTTTTATCTCGGGAAGCGATTTCTTATCGATCTTTCCGTTTGCGGTCAGCGGCATCTCGTCAAGCTGCATAAAAGCCTGCGGTACCATATATGCAGTCAGTTTTGAAGCCAGATGCTTTTTCAGTGCTTCTATATCCACCCTTTCATCAGCTGTAAAATAAGCTGCCAGATATTCGGTCTCCCTTTTTGCAACTATCACGATACTCGATCGGACAGCGGGAAAGGAGTTCAGAACGCTTTCTATCTCTCCAAGCTCCACCCGAAGTCCCCGAAGCTTGACCTGATTGTCTATCCTTCCGTGGTATTCTATCTGCCCGTCGGAGAGGATTCTTACAAGGTCCCCTGTCCTGTATGCCCGTTGTCCCAACAGGGTGATAAAACACTTTTGGGTAAGGTCATCCCTTCCGATGTATCCCCGGCCCACACCGTCTCCAAGGATCACAAGTTCACCCACGGCACCGGGCATCTGGAGCCTGCCGTCACGATCCACTGTAGCCGCACTTACATTCACGTTGGGTATCCCTATCGTGATATTTTCCGTCTCGGTGATAACCTTCATGGTACAGCTTATGGTCGCTTCCGTGGGACCGTATCCGTTCATGATGTGGATATCGGGAACGATCCGGGTAAGCTTTGAAAAAAGCGCCGGGGGGAAAGCCTCTGCTCCGAGATCGATGGACTTTAATCCTGCCACGGCTTTTCTGAACACATCCATATCCAGCATGTTCATGATATATCCCGGCGTACAGCTCATTACATCTACATGATTCCTTATCATCAGCTCCGAAATACGGTTGGGATCCATTATCTCCTCATGCGTTGCAAGTACCACCGTCAGTCCGTTCGAGAGCGGAACAAATTCCTCCATGATGGAAAAATCAAAGGTAAGTGCCGCAACTGCAAGGCTCACATGTGCCAACTGCGTATATCCCCTGATCTCGTGGTTCTTTTCGTCATCATCGACGAAATTAACAAGGTTTTTATTAGTCAGCATAACACCCTTGGGCGTGCCTGTGGATCCTGACGTGTATATAACATACGCCAGGGAATCATAAGGAACACTCACATTCAGATCAGATCTATGGGATGCTGTGATGCAGTCTTCAACGTATAATACCTTCACGCCGGAGGCTATGATGTGTTCAAAGAGCTCCGCTCTTTTCTCTGCTATCCTTTTCTCTGTAATAACTGTATTCGTCCCTGAATCCTTCAGTATGAAATTTATCCTGTCCTCGGGATATTCGGGATCTATGGGACAGAATGCGGCACCGCTTTTTAATACACCCTGCCTCATCACATATGCATAACTGTTTCTGTCCGCCAAAACGGCAACGATCGAGTCAGGGACCGCTCCCTCTTCACGGAGTATATATCCGACGCAGTTTGCTTCCTCGTTGAGCTCACGGTAGGTAAGGGTTCTGTCTTCGGCAATCAGGGCAGGTCTTTGTGGATTTTTTGCTGCAGCGTCCTGCAATAGCCTGTACGCAGCCCTTTCCGCCACAGGAAATGCTGTATCATAGAGATTTTTAATTGACTCCTCATTTTCCCTTGTAACAAGGGAGATGTCACCAAGCTTTTCTTTTACCAGCATTTCCGATATGACATTGTCAAGAACCACGCAGAAGCCGTTAATGGTATAGACGGTATAGCATGCCGGATCGTATTCAAACAGATACAGGATCTTTTCTTCCTTGAGAGCTATATCAAGGCCGAAGGGGGCTTTTGCCTGAGAAACGGGCAATTCGGTTTCCGTTGCATCCTCACCGCAAAGGGTCATCATACCCTTTTGTTCTCCCTGATAGGCAAAAAGCACATCCGAACTGATGCCGTAATCCCTGTGTATCTCGGCAAAACTGACTATATCGTTTATCATTGCATTTACAAGATAAGTCTGGCAGCCTTCAATATATGAGAGCACGGACTCCTCCCGATCTGCCGACATCATCACCGGTAATGTTTTTACAAACATTGACACCGCCCGTTCAAGCCTTTGGTCTATCCTTCCGTTATATATTGTTGCAAATATTGCGCTTTCGCTTCCTGTATATGCCTTGAGTGCCAGACCGAATGCCGCAGTAAAAAATGCGTTCGGGGTCACATTGTTTTCCGAGCAGAAATCCCGCACCCTGTCTGCCGGAATGCTTCCTGACCTGTTATCAATAGCAATGGTTTCCTTTGAATCCGTTTTTTCATACAGCGGGAGAGTCACGGCATCGCAACCCTTATAAATGCTGTCATACCATGACTTTGCAGCTTCATACCGGGCGGTGCTCCTCATCTTTTCCTCATCAACAGCCCTGTCAAAACCCGTGTATGTCTCTCCTGCCACTTCCTTTCCGTCATACGCATGGTTGATGTCCTCAAGCAGTATGCTTATGGAAGTACCGTCACTTATGATGTGATGAGTATCGAGAAACAGATACTTCCCATTCTCATTGTCAAACAGGCAGCATCTATATAAAGGCTCCTTCGACAGCAGATCAAACGGACGGACCAGCTCCTCCATCTGAGGCTCTTCGTTCTTTATCGGAATAATGACTGATGCTGTCCTATTCTTTACCGCAACGATATCACCGTTCTCAGCCTTTTCAAAAGACACTGACAGATACGGATGAGCCTCCACCACCTTTTTCAGGGCACTTTTTAACTTTTCCATATCAACCTGTGCCCCAAGCCTGTAAAGACAAGGTATATTGTATATGGTAGAATCGGGAAATTTGAGCCAGTCAAAATAAATTCCAAGTTGTGTCTGTGTAAGCGGATATTTTTCCATTTCTCTACCTCTCTTTTTGATCCTTAAAATATATTATCATCCTTCTTGCAAAATTGAACTCTGAGCAAATGACTTCTCCGTATCTTTTTTCGTCTTCATCATCCGTATTGCCCTGTGTACCTGTAATATCATGCTTTGCCAGGTACCTTAGCACGACCGATCTCTCATCGACATCGCTTTGAATTATTATAAAAGAGCACCGCACTTTTATTTTCGGATCCAGTGCATTTTCAAAAGGATAAAGAAGCTTTGAACAAACGGTCTTAAATTCATCCTCTGACAGATATTTTTTTGCAGCGTCAGACCATCCTTTTATTTCGGACGAAGACGCATATCCGCCAGTGATATACATAAGATCTGTTTTTGTGTCAGGCTTCAGATCACTGAACATATTGCAGTAAAAGGCAAAGTAGAGGATCACTGCGATATTTGCTGCAAGAGTAGCATACCACGGCGCATCATGCGGCAGCACCCTGGCCAGAAGAAGTGTAAAGAATATCTGTATTAAGCCCTGTATCACAAAAGAGATATTTGCTTTTTTTTCTTCATCCACAGAGCTTAAGTAATTCACAAATATGGTATTTACAAGCACGAAAAGCTGAGTAAAGGACATGATCCTGATAGAACCCGGTAGTACCTCTCTCATGATGGGATCATCAACCGAAAAGAATATCATCAGCCATTCGGGGTATATCAAAAGGGAAAGGACTAGGGGAAACAGCAGTATTACTCCTATTGTCAGGGCAAAGCGCTTTACAAGCCTCAGCCCGTGCTCGTTGTGTTCTCCGTGATAGGATGCCGCAAGGGGCATTACTGCCTCGCTTATGCCTGCTATGATGATAGTTGCGATAAGCTCGAGATTTTCGATGACAGCAGCATTTCCCAGCCCGCTTGTTCCGATATCCCTGCTCAACACGAAATTCCCGGCCAGAACCTGAAAGACGATTATGAGATACATGAGGGCTTCGGGAGTGCCCGGCATGATGATCTCCTTTATCTTCAGGGCTTCGTACCCCTTCCGGTCAAAGATGAATCTGCACATCCTGTCCTTCCTGCAAAAATGTATCAGGAACACACATACTCCGCAAAAGGCACCGAAAACCGTACCAAAGGCGGTCACCCATATCCCTTGATCGAAAACAAACAGGCCGATCCAGTCAATGATCATATTTACAATACCCATCACGATACCGCCAGCCATCGCAAGATTCGGGTCATTGTCATCCGTAAGTATATATGCCCCCGCAAATTCCAGCACATAGAAGACCATCCCCGCAAGCAGCACCAGCAGATATTCTTTGGCATACCCGGTGTTTTCAGCCGTTGCGCATAAAACAACAAGGATGGGCTCTATAAAAATAATACAGAGCACACTCAGGATAATCGCAGCTGCGGCAATCCATATCACCGCAACCGTGAACATCCTTCCGGCTCTTTTTTTCTCTCCGGCACCCGATGCCTTGGCAATACCGATACCGCCGCCCATTCCACCAAGCACTGCAATGATATTAAAGAAATAATACACGGGTGATACGGTGGAAAATGCCGAAAGCGCCGTATCCCCCAACTTAGCCGATACGCATACAGAATCCACAAGCGGAGCCAGCTGACCAAAGATCATGGCGAGCGCTGCCGGTATTATATACCTGATATACGCTTTTCCGATAAATATCCTTTCACTTTTATCATTAATGGTCTTTTCCATTTTTCAGTTCATCCTATATGCCCGGCAATCGTTTTCAGATTCTCAATGATAGTTATATGCTGCGGGCAAACACTCTCACACTGACCACAGGCAACGCAATC
>JAFUYO010000004.1 GCA_017470505.1 Butyrivibrio sp.
CTGCTCAGCGCGGCGGTCGACTATCATCTGACGACATTTATTCCGGATGCAGTTGATGTTGCCATTCCGAGGAAGGCTAAGGTATCCACTGTGCCAGACTGGCCGCAGATGAATGTCCATCATTATACCGATGACAGACATGAGCTGGGCGTTACTACGGTCAAGGAAGGCAAGAATGAATTCCAAATTTACGATATAGAAAAGACCGTCGTGGATATTGTGTTTTACAGAGAAAAGGTCGGGATTGAGGAAACCAAGGAGATACTCGTGACCTATCTGCAGAGGAAAGACCGGAATCTGAACCGGCTTCTGAAGTATGCAGAACTTATGAAATGCGACAAAGCGATGAGACAATATCTGGAGGTGCTCGTATGATAAGTGCAATATCTGTAAAGGACAGATTGAAGAACCAGGCGGTAACCAGCGGTAAAACATTTCAGGAAGCATTGACGGCGTATGGGTTGGAAAGAACCGTATACAGACTGTCGGTGTCAGAATATGTGGAGCGATTTACACTTAAGGGCGGTATATTCCTGTATGCGCTCTTTGAGGGGGAGTTTGCAAGAGCCACAAGAGACATAGACCTTCTGGCAAGGAATATGCCGAATAATGTGGAGGATATGAAGAAGGTATTTGCAAACATCTTCTCCATCGAGTGTGATGATGCTTTGCGGTATGATCTGGATACGCTGGAGGTAATAGACATCACCGAGTTCAAGGAATATCATGTTGTGTACTGTAAATACTACGAGGTGGTTTATATTCTTTTCCATACCGGGATGAGAATTTCGGAGTTCTGCGGACTTACCTTAAAGGATATCGACCTTAAGAATAAGACGGTAAACATCGACCATCAACTTCAGAGAACCTCCGCTATGGATTATGTAATTCAGTCCACCAAGACCAATGCCGGAACGAGAGTGCTGCCGATAACGGATGAGGTAGCAGATATGTTCAGAGCCATCATTGAGGACAGACCTACTCCAAAAGTCGAGAAGATGGTCGATGGATACAGCGGATTCCTTTTCCTTGACGATAAGGGAATGCCCCTTGTAGCCATGCATTGGGAACATCGATTCAATCATATGGTTGCAAGGTACAATGAGATTTATAAGGTACAGATGCCAAACATCACTCCTCATGTATGCCGCCACACCTACTGCTCCAACATGGCAAAATCCGGGATGAATCCTAAGACATTACAGTATTTGATGGGACATAGCGATATAGGAGTAACACTGAATGTCTACACTCATGTCGGACTTGATGATGCATCGAAGGAATTGGAGAAGATGCAGGGGCTTGAGACGGCAAGGAAAGAGATGGGGCTTTCGGATAAAGATGACCACACCGTCAGTCAGAAATTGTTCAAAGCCATATAAATCAATGGATCTCAGAGACTCGCTTCGGCGGGTCTTTTTTTTATTTAATGTATAATGCATATTTTTGACTGTTTTATGTTATAATACATATTTGGGGTATTATACTTAGAATCAGAATGATCGGAATAATTATTGAGATGTAGAACGATTTACTTTCAGGATAATGAAATAAGCAAATCGAAGTTTGTAAGGGTGAAGAAAATGAATTATAAAGTAATTGACAAAGAGCTATCTTGATACGGGAAAAATCAAGAATTCATCGGGGACAGCATCTACTAAAAGAAAGGCAAAGATAACCACTATAACAGAGGCCAGTAAAATTGAAGAGAACATTATTTGTTCGGAGGTTCATAGAGCCTTTTTTAAGAGCAAAATAGGGGAGTCATTTTCTTTCAATGTGACATTTCAAAAATGGCTCAAAGCGAATTCCGGGAAAACATATGGTGATGCCATTGATGCTTATTATGAGATCAAGAGAACAGCAAAGCAGGGGCCGACCGTTATTGGAAAGCAGTTTGAGTATAATACCTATATCAGGGATTTCTTTGCAGATAACAAAGGTGCTTCGCTGGATGATGCTATAAGATGCTGGAAGTATAAGAAAAGCCTCAAAGGTCAAAACAAATATGAGAGATCCGATCTTAAAGTGTTGGAACAGTAAACCAGAAGATAATTCAGCACCTTTTAACGATGAAACCCCTTTGCCGGATTTCGGAAAAAATGAAACCCCCTTGAGCAGTTTTGGGGGTTTCAAATGAACCCCCCCTATGGGGAGTAGTAAGACACCCCGATTTTTACTACGATTTTACTACGAATGAGGGAAGTGATTTGCCTTATTTTGCCCCATTTTGGAAAAAGTGTAGAATTCGGGCATAAAAACAGGAAAACAGGAATAGTCGGCAAAGTGCCGTAAAACGGGGCATTTTGGGGCTTTTCGTGACAGGAGATTTTTATGATTAAGATACTATTCGTCTGCCACGGCAACATCTGCCGCTCTCCGATTGGGGAGTTTGTAATGAAAGATATTGTGAGCAAAAACGGTCTCTCGGAGGCGTTTCATATTGAATCGTCGGCGACACATACCGATGAGATTTGGAACGGAGTGGGGAGTCCGATATATCCGCCTGCGAAGGAGAAGCTTCGTGAGAACGGGATTGGAACTTCCGACAATGAGCTGGGAGTAGGTGCAAAGAGAGCAAGGCTTACCAGGCGGGATGACTATGACAGGTTTGATTTTATAATAGGAATGGACTCGGCGAATATCAGGAATCTGCGGAATTTGTTCGGAGGAGATCCGGAGGGTAAAGTTCACAAAATGCTTGAGTACACAGACCGGGGCGGCGATGTTGCTGACCCGTGGTACACGGGCAATTTTGATGCGACCTGGAAGGATGTTTCCGAGGGGTGTCATGGACTCTTCAGGGCGATACTTACAGACAGGAGATTCGCTGAAGATTTAAGGGGTTGTGTCGGCGATGATGATTTTTACGGAAATGAAGATCCGGGCAGGACTTATGATGACTTCCCGAGGGGGTAGGAAGAAATTCAATATATAAATGAGCCTGCCTTCGAATGAATGAAGCACTCGCCCGCCCTAATGCATTATGGTATAATCAGAATACAGTCAACAATCACTCAAGATGAAGGAGGTTTCTTTATGAAGTTCTACAGATGTGAGCATTGTGGCAATATTATCACCAAACTGAATGATTCAGGAGTACCTGTTGTGTGTTGTGGCGAACCTATGAAAGAGCTGCTTCCGGGATCAAGTGACGGTGCGTTTGAGAAGCATGTTCCGGCTGTGACCGTTGATGGCAGCAAGGTTACGGTTGTTGTCGGTGAAGTTGAGCATCCGATGATGGAGGAGCACTACATTCAGTTCATCTGCCTTGAGACAGACAAGGGCTGCATGATGAAGAGCCTCAAACCGGGTGAGAAGCCCTGCGCGGAGTTTGTTTTAGCTGATGGCGAGAAGGCAGTTGCAGCGTATGAGTACTGCAATCTTCACGGACTCTGGGTAAAAGAAATCTGAACCAAAAAGCTCATCCCATTTTGCCAAAGTGGCTGTGGGATGAGCTTTTTTTATTCAATAGGAGTTGCTTCGCGGATTTCCATAAAAACACTTGAAATATTGTAAAAAAGTGATAAGCTACTATCTGATGCGAAAACGGAAACTAAATCCGATGTTGGCATCGATAGTGGCTTATTTACACATGGTTTTGGAAACTATATAGTGCGGAATCAAAAGACGCGTCAAAAAACGAAATCAGACTATGCAATGCTCTAAGCAGAGTTTCGGGAGGAGAACAATGGCAGTAAGGATATTGACAGATTCAGCGAGCGATATATCGCAGGAGCGGGCAAAAGAGTGGGGGATAAAGGTTCTTCCCCTGAAGGTGAGATTTGGAGAAGAGGAATATCTGGACGGAGTGACTCTTAAAGGGCAGGAGTTTTACCACAAGCTGGTCGAGACCGATGTGGTGCCGAAGACCAGCCAGATATCTCCGTATGAGTATGAGGAGGAGTTTAAGGCAGCACAGGAAGCGGGAGATGATCTGATCTATTTCTGCTTATCGTCAGGCGTTTCGGGCTCTTACCAGAGTGCGTGCATTGCGGCGCAGGACTATGAGGAGAATGTACAGGTTGTAGACACAAAGCAGTTCTGCATATCGGAGTATATCATTGTTCAGCGCGCGGTTCAGATGCGCGATGAGGGCATGGGAGCAAAAGAGCTTGTTGAGAAGATTAGTGAGGAGATGAAGAAGGCTCACGTAATCTCGGTGTTTGACACTCTTGAGTACTTAAAGCTCGGTGGAAGGCTCTCATCGGCAGCAGCCTTTGCGGGAAATCTTCTTATGATAAAGCCTGTTATTACGATTGAAAACGGAGAGGTTAAGGTCATCGGAAAGGCCAGGGGTTCCAGAAACAGCCACAACATGCTGATGGAATTCGTGAACAAAACAGGTGGCATAGATTTTACCAGGCCGATCTGCCTTGCTTACTCGGGATTTAACGACGATGTGCTGAAAAAATATGTCGAGGATTCAAAGGTTTTGTACGAGGGAAATGAGGATAAGCTCCAGTATGCGACCGTCGGCGCTACGATAGGGACCTACTCAGGCCCCGGAGCCATCGCTCTGGCTTATTTTGAAAAGTAAAAAATACGGATTACGACTGCTTTTGGCAGACAGCTTCGGCGGGAAACCTGTAATGCAAAAAGACCTTCTTTGCAGATGCTGCACACAGAGTTGGAAAATGATATGCTGATTCGCTTATCTAGTGTGCCTTGTCATTCATAATTTTACTTAAATTTTTTCAGATTGCCGTCAGATGCTAGGCGGAGGAATGAGGCGTACCGAGTGGTACGCCGATTGACGACAACGACGCAGGTGACGGTAAGATGGAAAATTTAAGTAAAATTATGAATGACAAGGTACACTGGGTCTTTTCGTGATTGGAATTGTGGTATACTGATTTATGTATATCTGGCTTTTTATAAGAGGAGGTTTTTATGTTAAAAGACAACAAGATCTGGATAGCAAATACCGAAGCGGGAGAGAACGTATTTCTTTTGCCGAAGATGGCTAATCGCCACGGGCTGATTGCAGGCGCCACAGGTACCGGCAAGACCATTACACTTAAGGTTCTGGCTGAGTCCTTCAGCGATATGGGAGTCCCTGTGTTCCTGGCTGACGTAAAGGGCGACCTCGCCGGGATGATCAAAGAGGGCGCAGACTCTGAGAATATGCAGAACAGAATAAAAAAGTTCGGCCTTTCTGAGGCGGGATTTAAGTATCAGAAGTACCCGGCAGTTTTCTGGGATGTGTTCGGAGAGAGGGGGATTCCGCTTCGCACGACCGTTTCCGAGATGGGACCGCTTCTTTTGGCGAGAATTCTGGGACTTAATGATCTTCAGAGGGACCTTCTCTCGATTGCGTTCAAGATTGCCGATGATCAGAATCTTCTTTTAATAGATACCAAGGACTTAAAGGCGATGCTCAATTATATCGGGGAGAACAACAAGGAGTTCGCCGCCAGCTACGGAAATATCAGCAAGGTCTCCGTGGCTGCCATCATGAGGGCAATTGTATCTCTTGAAATCGCAGGAGCTGACAAATTCTTCTTCGAGCCGGCCCTCGATATCAGGGACTGGTTCACGACCGGCGAGGGCGGAAAGGGCATGATCAACATCCTCGATTCCACGAGCCTTATTAATAATGGAACACTTTATGCGACCTTCCTTCTCTGGATGATGTCGGAGCTCTTTGAGACACTTCCCGAGGTGGGGGATCCGGACAAGCCCAAGATGGTATTTTTCTTTGACGAGGCCCACCTCCTCTTTAAGGATACGCCAAAGCTTCTCATGGACAAGATCGAGCAGGTTGTAAAGCTCATAAGGTCAAAGGGTGTCGGAATATATTTTGTCACCCAGAATCCGAGGGATGTTCCCGACGGGGTTCTCGCCCAGCTCGGAAACAGGATCCAGCACGCGCTCCACGCCTACACGCCGTCCGATATGAAGGCGGTCAAGGCTGCTGCAGATTCCTTCAGGGAAAATCCTGCATTCAAGACAGTTGATGTCATACAGGAGCTCGGGACCGGAGAGGCTGTGTGCTCGTTCCTGAGTGAGGACGGAACTCCCACGATGTGTGAGAGAGTAAAGATCCTTCCTCCGCAGTCCTTTATGGGCGGAATTGATGACGGCACAAGGTCATCTGCTGTTAAGGAATCTATTCTGTACAGCAAGTATTATGAGCCGCACGATCCTGATTCAGCTTACGAGTTCCTCGAGAGAAAGGGACTAGCAGACGCTGAGGAAGAGGCAAGGAAGAAGGCTGAGGCTGAGGCGCAGAAGATAAGAGAAAAAGAGGAGGCAGCAGCGGCCAAGGCTGCAGAGAAAGAGAAGGCTGTCGCCGAAAGAAAGAAGAAACAGGCCGCCAAGTCTGTAGGCAGTTCTGTGGCAGGCACCATCGGCCGCGAAGTCGGAAAGAGCGTAGGCGGATCCTTTGGAAAATTCGGAAAGACCCTCGGAGGCAATCTGGGAGCAAGCCTTGGAAGAGGACTTCTTGCCACACTCTTTAGGAGCTGATTGGGGTTTAATGTCCAAATTGCCACACTGTTCAGGAACTGACAGGTGTTAACGAAATAACCAATACAAAATAAAAAAATTTATAGCCTATATAGTGGTTTTGCATAAGCGATTCCACTATATAGGCTGTTTTTTATGCAATAATGCACGATTTTTTGAACATTTTCATGCAAATAAGAGAAAACGCTATTGTTAAAAACGTAATTATCTTATATAATGTGTTTAGGTGGTAAAAAGTGTTAAAAAGTGGTGACAAGTGGTAGATAAGTGGGAGCGGCATTCAAAGGTGAATACAGTCATTCCATCGATGCAAAAGGAAGACTCATAATACCGGCTAAGTTCCGAGAACTTCTCGGCGATCAGTTTGTGGTTACCAAGGGGTTTGACGGGTGTCTTTTTGTGTTTGCCGAGGAGGGCTGGAACGCCTTCGAGGAAAAGCTGCAGGCGCTTCCGATGGACAAGCCTGAAGCGAGAATGCTGGGACGTTTCTTTATCGCCGGAGCCATAGATGCCGAAGTTGACAAGCAGGGGAGGATCCTCATACCATCAAACCTTCTGCAGCACGCGAATATCGAGAAGGAAGCGGTTATCGCCGGAGTCGGGAACAGAGCCGAGATCTGGAGCAGGGCTGACTGGGAGAAGGCAACTACCTTCGGAGATATCGGTGAAATAGCAGCCAAGATGAGCGAATACGGTTTGAGCATTTAACGGGGACAGGAAGCACAAGGCGCAAATGGAATTCAAACATTACTCGGTGCTCCTTGAGGAGTGTATTGAAAACCTGAATATAAAACCGGACGGCATATACCTGGACGGAACCCTCGGAGGAGGCGGGCACTCTTTTTGCATAGCACAGCGCCTCTCGGACAAGGGACATCTGTACGGGACGGATCAGGATGAGGACGCCATAAAGGCTGCCGGAGCAAGGCTTGATGAGTTTAGTGGCAGGGTTACGATAATCCGTGACAACTACGAAAACGCGGTGGACAGACTTAAGGGAATGGGAGTTACCAAAGTTGACGGCATTCTTTTAGATCTGGGTGTTTCATCCTTTCAGCTGGACAATGCACAGAGGGGCTTTACTTATAAGGAAGATGTTCCCCTCGACATGAGGATGGACCGGAGGCAGACACTCACCGCAAGAGATATAGTAAACACTTACTCCGAAACGGAGCTTTTCCATATTATCAGGGACTACGGTGAGGACAAATTCGCCAAAAACATCGCAAAGCATATTTGTTTTGAACGAAATAAAGTACAAATAGAGACTACAGGGCAATTAAATGATGTAATAAAAGCAGCAATTCCCGCGAAAATGCGGCAGAAGGGTGGTCACCCGTCGAAGAGAACATATCAGGCTATCAGGATTGCATTAAACAGAGAGCTGGATGTGCTGCAAAATTCCCTTGATAATTTTATAGATTTTTTGAATCCCGGAGGAAGGCTCTGTGTAATAACCTTCCATTCACTGGAGGATCGGATAACCAAAAATATTTTTAAAAGAAACGAAAATCCATGCACCTGCCCGCCGGACTTCCCGGTGTGTACCTGCGGAAATGTATCCAAAGGAAGAGTGATAACAAGAAAACCAATCGTGCCGAGCGACAAGGAGCTTTCGGAAAACAAGAGATCTCAGAGCGCAAAGCTGAGAGTTTTTGAAAAAGCTTAGAACTGTTCAGAGCTTTGAAAGGAGGATAAGAACATGGCAAGAAGCGAATACATTCGCGGTACTTCTGTAAGAAAACCAAATAGAGAATACAGACGTACCCCTCTTCATGTTCAGGAGACCACACACACAAGAAAACATCACATGTCGCTTGGATATCTTCTGTTCCTTTCACTGGCAATGACGCTCATGGTCTCAACTCTTGCCTGGTACATCTCACTCCAGTCACAGATCAAGGGAAGTGTAAAGAACATTGCAACACTGGAAAGTCAGCTGAATAATTTGAAACAGGACAATGATGAGGCGTATAATAGAGCCAGTGGAAATGTTGACCTGGATGAGGTCAAGAGAATAGCAATTCAGGAATACGGTATGACCTATGCCACAGAGGGGCAGATCGTCAGGTACTCGGACGAGGGAGGAAACGATTACGTCAGACAGCTTGCGCCTATTCCTGAAATCAATAAGAATTAGCGAAGGCATATATGAATCGAAGAAGAACGGGGAATCCTCAGAAGTTTACAATAGGAATGAAGAAAAAGCTGGTAGTACTTTTTGTATTTGTACTACTGGCTTTCGTTGGGTTAGGGGTGAGGCTGATCCTCATCACCAAGAATAACGGGGAGGAGTACGAAAAACAGGTCCTGTCGCAGCAGCAGTACGACTCGACAACGATTCCTTTCAGAAGGGGCGAGATACTGGATTCGAACGGGACTATTCTTGCGTACAGCGAGAAGGTGTACAATGTCATTTTGGATGCCAAGCTCCTTCTGCGCGACCCCAAGTTTCTGGAGCCAACAATAAATGCTCTGGTAAAAGAGTTTTCTCTCTCATCAAGTGATATAAGAGGGTATCTGAGTGAACATCCGACATCTCAGTACTATATACTTGCCAAAAAACTCTCCTACGATGAGATAAAACACTTTCAGGACATGATAACTCCCGGAATGGAGGACTACAACTCCGACATTCAGGGAATATGGTTTGAATCAAGTTATATAAGGAAGTATCCCAACGGATCGCTTGCCTGTGATATCATTGGTTTTACAACAGGTGACAACAACGGAATGTACGGTCTCGAGGAGTACTACAACAACACGCTCTCGGGAACTGCCGGAAGAGAGTACGGCTACCTCGACGAGGACTCAAACCTCGAGAGGACGACTATTCCTGCGACCGACGGTGACAGCATAGTGACCACGATCGACGGAAACCTCCAGAATATCGTGGAGAAGCACCTCCAGGAGTTCAACGACACCTACGCCAATGCTGTCAGGCAGGGAAACGGTGCCAACAACGTCGGCTGTGTCATGATGGATATACACACGGGAGAGGTCCTCGCAATGGCGAGCTACCCGTTCTTTGATCTCAATGACCCGCGCGATTCCTCAAGGCTCATCGGAATGCCCTCCGTGGATGAGAAGGGCAACAAGGTAAAGGGAGAGTCCACCTTTGACTCGGGCGTTTACATCACAGAGGACATGCTGAAGAATTTCACGGACGAGCAGCTGTATCAGAATTACAACGCGCTCTGGAAGAACTTCTGCCTGGCGGATACCTATGAACCGGGATCTGTCGCAAAGCCCTTTACAGTGGCAACGGCTCTTGAGTGCGGAGCTATCACGGGCGATGAGGTGTACAACTGCACGGGAGGTCTTGAAGTCGGCGGCTGGAACATCAAGTGCCATAACCGCTACGGTGACGGCGCGGTCTCTGTTCAGAGAGGTATCGAGATATCCTGCAACGTGGCGATGATGCATATTGCCCAGGCAACGGGAGTCAGTACCTTTACCAAGTTCCAGAAGGATTTCGGCTTTGGCCTTAAGACCAACGTCGATCTGGCGGGAGAGGCCAGGACCGAGGGCCTTACATATTCGCCCAATAACATGACCAGCACTGACCTTGCAACGAACTCCTTCGGGCAGGGCTTTAACGTTGACATGATCGAGATGATCACAGCCTTTTCGTCGCTGATAAACGGCGGATATGTCTATGAACCTCACGTGGTCAAAAAAATCGTCTCCTCGAGTGGGGCGACCGTAAAGAATATTGAGCCCAGAGTTTTGCGCCAGGTTATTTCACAGAGCACCTCCGACAAGATAATCGAGTACTGCAACACTGTTGTCACAGGACCCAACGGTACAGGTAAGACTGCAAGGCCTGCCGGCTACATGATCGGAGGGAAAACAGGTACAGCCCAGACACTTCCCCGTGGAAACCGCCAGTATGTCGTTTCATTTATGGGATATGCGCCCGCAGATGACCCGGATATAGCAATTTACGTCGTTGTTGACAGACCAAACGCGGTATTCCAGGACGATGCCAAGTTTGCGACCAGGATCGTGCGCGCTGTGCTCACAGAGGCTCTTCCTTATCTCAATTACCCCATGACAGAGGAGCTCTCCGAGAAGGAGCAGACGGAACTTGCAGAACTCAGGGAAAAGATGGTGACACCTGTTATCCCTGAGGGAGAGGCTTCAGAGGGCGAAGAAGGCAGCGAAGAAGAGACAACTGAGGAAGCAGATGCAGCTTCATCTGAAGAGAGTACATCATCTTCCATTTGGGAAACATTTGACGTGGACGCTGCAACAGGGTATTATATTGACCCGAATAACGGTAATTTGATCGACCCGGAAAGCGGATATGAGTTCGGCGGGGATGAACTGCCCGATTTCACCGGAGAAACCGCTCCTTCGGAAGAAAACTCAGGCGCTAGTGCCTCTGAGACCAGCGGAAACTGATTTTTTGGAGATTTGATATGAACGACTATTTGATGAGGACACTTCTTCCCACGCTTTTTTCCTTCGCAATCGCGGCTCTGATAGGGCCCAAGGTGATCGAAATGCTCAAAAGGCTTCACGCCGGGCAGCCCGAGAGGGAGGCGGGACTTGAGTCTCACAAGAAAAAGAGCGGGACGCCCACCATGGGAGGCATTATTTTTCTGATTCCCTTCGTTATCATAGGTATTTTTTACGGGGCAGGCCACAGGGAAGTTATCCCGGTGCTCATTCTGACGGTCGGATTTGGCCTCATCGGCTTTATAGATGATTACATCAAGGTTGTAAAAAAGAATAATCAGGGACTTAAGGCGTGGCAGAAGATTCTCGGCCAGTTTGTCATAACTGTTATCTTTGCTGTTTATGTGGAGAATTTTTCGGGCATATCGCTTGCCATGAAGGTTCCTTTTACGGATTTTACTCTGGATTTTGGCTTTCTGAACATACCTGTCATGTTTTTTATAGCTCTGGGAACGGCCAACGGAACCAATTTCACCGACGGGGTTGACGGGCTGTGCGCTTCAGTCACAGCCGTTGTTGCAGCCTTTTTTGCTGCGGCAGGAATGTTCTACCACGCATCCGGAGCGGAGGTCATGTCGGCGGCGATGCTGGGCGCTCTTCTTGGATACCTTCTTTACAATGTTTATCCCGGAAAGGTCATGATGGGTGACACAGGCTCGCTCGCCATCGGAGGCTTTGTGACAGGAATAGCATACGTCATGCAGATACCGATATTCATCGTTATAGTAGGTTTTATCTATGCTCTGGAAGTTGTTTCGGTCATAATGCAGGTTTCATATTTTAAGATAACACACGGCAAGAGGATATTCAGAATGGCCCCTATCCACCACCACTTTGAGAAGGGCGGTTGGTCGGAGACCAGGGTTGTTAATGTGTTTACCACGGTTACAATACTCTTTTGCCTTGTGGCTTACGCAGGACTCAGATAAGGAACTGTAGCAGGAGAATACACAATGAAAGCGGATTTAAAGGGAAAAAAGGTTCTTGTGATAGGTTCGGGACTATCGGGCGTAGGGTCGGTGAGGCTCCTTACGGAGGTAGGAGCCGGGGTCGTGATGCTTGAAGAAAACACCAGGGTCACAAGAGATGCCATCATAGAGAAACTGAATGAACAGGACAGGGATAGCACAGAAATAATAATCGGAGAGATATCCGGAGAGGTGCTTGATGACATAGCGCTCACTGTGCCGAGCCCCGCTGTGCCTCTGGATTCCCCCACGATGATGAGGATAAAGGAGAGAAATATCCCAATCTGGAGTGAAATAGAGCTCGCCTATAATTTTTCAAAGGGCAGAATGATAGCCATAACAGGGACTAACGGCAAGACCACAACGACGACACTTGTCGGGGATATCATGAAGGCTTACTATGACAGCGTCTATGTTGTCGGCAATATCGGCGTTTCTTTTGCTGAGAACGCACTCAAGATGACGGACGATACCGTGATAGTCGGGGAGATCAGCTCCTTCCAGCTCGAAGCGGTTGACAATTTCCACGCATCGGTATCGGCTATCCTGAATGTCACACCGGATCATCTGAACAGGCATCACACCATGAAGTGCTATGCGGCCATGAAGGAAAATGTGACGCAGAATCAGACAAAAGCTGACACCTGCGTACTTAATTACGACAACGAGTACACGAGGGATTTTGGAGAAAGATGCCCGTCATCTGTTGTCTGGTTTTCAACCTCGCACAGGCTTGACGAGGGCTTTTACCTTGACGGGGAAGAAATCGTTCTTGGAATCGGCGGCAGGGCAGTGCCCATCATGAACATCCGTGAGATGAACCTCGTGGGACTCTGCAACGTGGAGAACGTAATGGCTGCCATCGCCATGTCCATGGCAATGGGGGTTCCGATGTCGACGATACTGTCGGTGATAAGGACCTTCAAGGCCGTTGAGCACAGGATAGAGTTTGTCGCAACCAGGCAGGGTGTTGACTACTACAATGATTCCAAGGGTACTAACCCCGATGCTGCAATTCAGGGAATAAGGGCCATGAACAGGCCGACGATCCTCATAGGAGGCGGGTACGACAAGGGAAACGAGTTCGATGAGTGGATCGAGAACTTCGGCGATAAGGTGAAGCTCCTTGTGCTGATAGGCCAGACCAGGGAAAAGATTGCCGAGTGCGCCAAAAAGCACGGATTTACGAACTATGTGTTCAAGGACAGCTACGAGGAGGCCCTTAAGTTCTGCACAGAGAGCGCAAATAAGGGCGATGCGGTGCTGTTGTCACCTGCCTGCGCCAGCTGGGATATGTTCCCCAACTATGAGACCAGAGGGAAAAAGTTTAAGGAATACGTTAATAAGCTGCCGTCATAAGATGAGGAGAGTAATTTGGATAGAGCGGGGATACTGAGAAAATACAGGGAAGAATCATATATTGATTACAGTCTGATATTCATCATTTTGTTCCTTCTTGCTTTCGGACTGATAATGCTTTACTCCACGAGCTCCTATGAGGCAGGACTTGATTTTGGCGACTCGGCCTACTACTTCAAGCATCAGCTCGTTCCAACGCTTCTGGGGCTGGCAGTGATGGTCGGCGTCTCCTATGTGCCCTACAGGATACTGGCAAGGCTTGCGATGCCCATCTACATGATATCAGCAGCTCTTCTTGTCATGATCATCCCCTTCGGAGTTACCATCAACGGAGCCAAGAGGTGGCTCAGGTTCATGGGAATATCCATTCAGCCGGCAGAGGTTGCCAAGGCCGCGGTTATCATCTTTACGGCAACCATCATAATCAAGCTCAAAAGAAATCTTGTCACGCTCAAAGGCTTTGGCACGGCAATGCTGTTTCCGACGATACTGGCCGGAATGGTGTATATAATCACGAGAAACCTGAGCTCCGCCATCATCATCATGGGGATTGCGATCGTCATGATGTTCATATCGACGCCCGGATACAAGAGGTATGTGCTTGCCGGTGTGTCAGTGCTTGCCATGGCAGCAGCCCTGGTCCTTATCATTGCCAATTCCAAGCAGGCCAGCGGCATGAGCTACCGTTTTGAGCGGGTACAGGCATGGCTGGATCCTGCGGCATACGCCTCGGGCAAGGGCTTCCAGACTCTTCAGGCGCTCTATGCCATCGGCTCCGGCGGAGTGTTCGGCAAAGGGCTCGGAGAGAGCATGCAGAAGATGGGATTTATCCCTGAGGCCCAGAATGATATGATCTTCTCGATCATCTGCGAGGAGCTTGGCCTTTTTGGGGCGATTGCGGTTATGCTGATGTTCCTGCTCCTTATCTGGAGACTTATGATAATTGCAAACAATGCCCCCGATATGTTTGGGGCCCTTCTTGTTATCGGAGTTATGGGACATATCTCGATCCAGGTGATCCTCAACATCGCGGTTGTTACAAATACCATTCCCAACACGGGTATCACACTTCCCTTTATCAGCTACGGCGGATCGGCTGTTATCATTCAGCTGGCTGAGATAGGGATTAGCCTCAATGTGGCCAGAAATATAGGCAGAGAATAATTTGTTATGGCGAAGAGACGAAAAAAAGTTTCACATAAAAGAAGGGATATCTCTTTTGCGGGCTCTATTCTGATGAACAGGAGCATCCTGATAATCGCCTGTATAGCTGTCTGCGCACTTATAGCGATCGGAGGCGTGGCCAAATATGTTTATGACACCTACACTGTCACCAATATCTATGTCACCGGGAATACCCATTACACCAACGATGAGATCATAGACATGGTGATGGGGGAGAGGCCGATAAATAATTCCATTTACCTCTCGCTTAAGTACAGGAACAAGAGCATCAGAAACATACCTTTCATCGAAAAAATGGACGTAGATATCGTATCGCCGAATACCATCAGGATAAATGTCTACGAGAAGGCGATAGCCGGATACATTGCGTATCTGGGAAGATATATGTACTTTGACAGAGACGGCATCGTGGTCGAGAGCTCTTTTGAGAGATCCCCGGGAGTTCCCGAGGTCATGGGGCTCAATTTCAATTACTGCATCATGTACGAGAAGCTCCCCATTGAAAACCAGAAGGTCTTTGAGGAGATACTCGATATAACGCAGCTCCTCTCCAAGTATGAGCTTGAGGCGGAGAGGATATTCTTTGACAGCGAGTACAACGTCTATCTGTATTTTGGCAACATAGAAGTGAGTCTTGGAACTGATGAGTATATAGACGAGAAAATTATACAACTTCAGTACATTTTGCCTAAACTTGACGGAAAAACGGGTATACTTGAGATGAAAGATTTTGACGAAGATACCAAAAATGTCACATTTGAAGAAAAAAATCATTAAATTGTCTCAAAAACAATGAATATTTTATAAAAAAATACGGGTTGATAATTGGGAAAAAAAATCGTATCATAACTAGTAGCAATTCAGTAGGATTTATGAAGGAGGAGTTTTGTTTTGCTGGAGATAAAGTCTAATGAGGCAGAGAATGCCTGCAAAATAATCGTTGTTGGGGTTGGCGGTGCAGGCAACAATGCTGTTAATAGAATGGTTGACGAGAGTATAACCGGTGTCGAATTCATCGGCGTAAATACTGATAAACAGGCCCTTCAGCTCTGCAAGGCGCCCAAGCTCTTACAGATCGGTGAGAAGCTTACAAAGGGCCTTGGAGCAGGAGCTAAGCCCGAGATCGGACAGAAGGCTGCCGAGGAGAGTGCAGAGGAGATATCTGCAGCTATCAAGGGAGCAGACATGGTATTCGTTACCTGTGGTATGGGTGGCGGAACAGGAACGGGAGCTGCCCCTGTGGTAGCCAAACTTGCCAAAGAAATGGGAATCCTGACAGTCGGAGTTGTCACCAAGCCCTTCAAGTTCGAGGCCAAGGTGCGTATGCAGAATGCCCTTTTAGGTATCAGCAATATCAAGAATTATGTTGATACCCTGATCGTAATCCCCAACTCCAAGCTGCTTGAGATTGTTGACAGACGTACAACAATGCCCGATGCCCTCAAGAAGGCCGATGAGGTTCTTCAGCAGGCTGTTCAGGGTATTACAGACCTTATAAATGTTCCTGCTATCATCAACCTTGACTTTGCAGACGTTTCAACCGTCATGACCGAGAAGGGTATCGCCCACATCGGTATCGGTAACGGCAAGGGCGAGGAGAAGGCACTTGAGGCAGTTAAGATGGCTGTCGATTCACCTCTTCTTGAGACAGAGGTCACGGGTGCAACGGATGTCATCATCAATATTTCCGGTGATATCACTCTTCAGGACGCTTCGGATGCTTCCGAGTATGTTCGTGAGCTTGCAGGCGACGATGTAAACGTTATCTTCGGTGCGATGTACGATGAGAGCAAGACTGACGCATGTACCGTTACAGTTATCGCTACAGGTATTGAGGAGAAGCAGGTTTCCAACAATGCAGCAGTAGAGCAGGCACAGCAGGCAGCTGCAGCAGCGGCCAAGGCAGCCAATCAGGCACAGGCCGAGGCTCGTGTGCAGGCACTCTCACATCCTCAGGCTGCACCTGTTACAGCACAGGTTCCTGTTCAGAACGTAGTTCCTCCGGTTGCACCGGTAAATCCCATACAGACTCCGGTCTCCACAATGGGGAATACGGCACAGACCAGGGAGCCGGCAACATCTTCTGCACAGAGGCCCCTGTCTCTCAACAGACCTTCTGATATCAGGAGTACAGTAGAGCCCAAGTCACTCAAGATTCCGGATTTCCTTCAGAGAAAATAAAATGAGAATTAAGCCTCCACCACACCGGTGGAGGTTTTTTATTCAATAGGACATTGCTGCGCAATTCCTATTGAATAAAAACGCTCCGCTAAGGATGCGCACTCGCGCGAAGGGAAAATGTTGCTTACGCAACCGCGCTCGGCGCGAGAATGCCGCGAGCGGCATTCTTTTTTACTGGGCAGATGAATAATTTGTAGAAAAAAAAGTTTATCCATGATACAATAATTTGTGGAGTGAAAAAGTTTTTTATACAATATACTGTATGGAGGATGAGCTATGAAATGCCCATTTTGCGGTAAGGATGACACCAGGGTAATCGATTCAAGACCTGCAGACGAGAATACTTCTATAAGGCGCAGAAGAGTCTGCGATTCCTGCGGAAAGAGATTCACAACATATGAGAAGGTTGAGACTATCCCGCTTATTGTCATCAAGAAGGGCGATGTTCGCGAGCCTTATGACCGCGCCAAGATAGAGGCAGGTGTCTTAAGGGCCTGCCACAAGAGACCGGTTAGCGCTGAGCAGATTTCCAGGATTGTTGATGCAGTTGAGACAGAGGTATTCAACATGGAGCAGAAGGAGATTCCCTCAAGAGCGATCGGTGAGATCGTAATGGACAAGATGAAGAATCTGGACCCGGTGGCCTACGTGAGATTCGCTTCCGTGTACAGGGAGTTCAAGGATGTGAACACCTTCATGGACGAGCTCAAGTCGGTCCTCAAGAAGGAAGCGGACGGCACCATAACAGACACCACCGACAAGAACACACCGCTCTTAAAGGAGCAGTGATTCCTTCCCCGGAGAGGCTCAGGGCTTTCCGGGGAATATTATTTCTTGACAATTGATTCACAAGTCCGTATATTGAATCTGACAGGTCGAATGACCTGTAAAACTAAATATCGAGGAGGATTTTTAACATGATGAAAAGAGGCTTTCGCAGAAGATGGAAGGCAGGGCTTCTGGCGATCGTGTTAACTACGCTGACTATTGCATTGAGCGGATGCTCAAGCGACAAGGCAGGAGAAGAGTCTTCTAAGATTACAATCGGTATACCTCAGGACATTGACAGTCTTGACCCCCACTATGCGACAGGGGCAGGAACTAAGGAGGTTTTGTTTAACGTGTTCGAAGGACTCGTTAAGCCCGATGAAAACGGTAATCTTAACCCTGCTGTAGCCAGCGAGTACACGGTCTCAGATGACAAGAAGGTTTACACCTTTACACTCAGAGACGGGATCAAATTTCACGATGGCAGCGCTGTTACAGTGGAGGATATCAAATATTCTTTGGACCGGAACAGGGGCGCTGACGGAAGTGAGCCGCTCATCTCGGCATATTCCCAGATTGAAAGTGTAAATATTGTTGACGACACCCATGTGGATGTGGTGCTTTATGAGGCTGACTCGGACTTTTTGCCGCAGCTGACGGTTGCCATTATCCCGGCATCCAACAAGACACCTGAGACGACACCTATAGGGACCGGGCCGTACAAATATGTGTCCAGTTCACCTCAGGAGAACTTTATCGTGACCAGGTTTGACGACTACTGGGGCGAGAAGGCATTCCTTAAGGATGTTGTTTTCAAGGTTGAGGCCAATTCGGACGCTGTTGTCATGGACCTCATCGGCGGTTCCATCGACATGTACCCAAGAGTCACCAGCACGCAGGTGTCCCAGCTGACGGATGACTTCACTGTTTACGAGGGAACGATGAACCTCGTGCAGGCGATGTACATCAACAACGCAGAGAAGCCCTTTGATGATGTGCGTGTGCGTCAGGCTCTGTGCTATGCGATAAGCCCGCAGGAGATAATGGATTACGTCTCTGACGGCGCAGGAAGTGAGATTGGAAGTGCGATGTTCCCGTCTTTTTCCAAGTACTTCCTTCCGGAGCTCAACGACACCTACAACACTGATCTTGACAAGGCCAAAGAGCTGCTAAGCGAGGCGGGACTTCCTGATGGCTTTGAGTTTACCATCAAGGTTCCATCTAACTACGCTCAGCATGTCGATACTGCGCAGGTTCTATCCGAGCAGCTCAAGAAGATCGGCGTCACAGCCAATATCCAGGAGATTGAGTGGAATACATGGCTCTCTGACGTCTACACAGACAGGAACTATCAGGCGACGGTCGTCGGAGTTGATGCTTCAACTCTCTCTGCCTCATCTCTTCTTGCAAGATATGTATCAGACGCAGGCAGAAACTTTGTGAACTTCAATTCTGCAGCATACGATACGGCTTATGCGAATGCGCAGCAGACAGCAGACGATACGTCCAAGACAGAGTATTACAAGGAGTGTGAGAGGATTCTGTCTGAGGAGGCCGCAAGCGTATATATCCAGGATCTTCCTGAGTTTACTGCGCTCAACAGGAAATATACGGGATATGTTTTTTATCCCCTGTATGTTCAGGATGTGAGCAAGATAAAGCTTGCTGAATAAAACTATACAAGGCGAGGAACGCATATATGAGATACATCTTTAAAAAACTGGGTATGATGATCATTACCTTACTTGTTGTTTCCATATGTGTTTTCCTCGCCTTTAGTATTATTCCGGGCGACCCCGCGATGAGAATGCTGGGAACTGAGGCATCTCCCGAGCTGGTGGAGCAGACAAGACAGGAGATGGGACTGAACGATCCGGTACTTGTCAGGTACTTTAAGTGGTTCCTTGGGTTTATCCGGGGAGATTTCGGGATCAGCTATAATTACAAGGTTCCGGTCGGAGGGATGGTGCTTAGCAAGGTCCCGATAACGCTCACAATGGCGGTCATGGCCTTTATCCTGACGGTACTTATATCGATACCTCTGGGTATCACTACCGCCAAGCATGAGAACTCTCTCCTGGACAGGTGCCTTACCGTGATAAATCAGGTGATCATGGCAATTCCGCCTTTTTTCTCAGGCATTCTGATCACGTTTATATTCGGAATGATATTCAGGTTCTTTACCCCGGGTGGCTTTGTCTCCTACACGACGGATTTAGGGAAGTTCATCCGGTATCTCTTTTTTCCGTCTCTTGCGATTGCCCTCCCCAAGATCTCGATGACGGTCAGGATGCTCAGGGGGAGCCTCATTGACGAGTCGCAAAAGGACTACACGAGGACTGCTTACTCGAGGGGAAACAACACCGATGGCGTGCTCTACAGGCATGTCCTCAAAAATGCCATGATCCCTGTCATCACTTTTCTGGGGATGGCGCTTGCGGACATGGTCGCCGGCAGTATCGTTATAGAGCAGGTATTCGGGATACCGGGTATCAGCAGGATACTTCTGACGAGTATCAGCAACAGGGATTACCCGGTTGTTGAAGCCATAATAATGGGAATTGCCGTGATAGTCATACTGGTCAATTTCCTCGTAGATGTTATTTACAGAATAATCGATCCAAGGATAGGTCTTGAAGATGAGTAACCCCGGGAAAGCATTTAAAAGAAATATAAGAGAGAACCCGTACCTGCTCGCAGGCATGATAATCACGGCGCTCATACTTCTCATGATCCTTGTGGGGATTTTCTGGACGCCCTATGATCCGACGCAGATGAACTCTGCCGAGAAGCTTCAGGGGATTTCACTTAGGCACATCATGGGTACTGACAACATGGGAAGGGATGTTTTTTCCAGAGTCATGTACGGGAGCAGGATAACGCTTCTCATCGCCATAGGGACAGTTGCTATCGGGACGATAGTGGGAACTGCGATCGGTGCTGTGACCGGGTACTTCGGAGGAATGATGGACGAAATACTGATGAGGATAATCGACGCGCTCTTTGCCTTCCCCAGCATTTTACTTGCACTTGTGATCGTCAGCGTATTCGGAACAGGCTGGATTCAGCTCCTTGTTGCGCTGGGAATAGCGTTTGTACCCAGCTACGCAAGGATTGTGAGGGGCGAATTCCTGCGGTGCAGGAACATGGACTATGTCGAGAACGCAAGGCTTCAGGGGGTGTCGGACCTTCGCATGATATTTGTCCACATCCTGCCCAACATAAAGGGCGTTCTGGCGTCATCGATACTCATTGGCTTTAACAATGCGGTTCTTGCGGAGGCGGGACTTTCCTACCTGGGAGTCGGCTCGCAGCCACCCTATGCAAGCCTTGGCAAGATGCTCTCGGATGCGCAGCAGTATATGTTCACGACGCCGAGCTATGTGCTATGTCCCGGCATTGTAATTGTACTCATGGTTTTGGGCTTTGCCTTTCTGGGAGAGGGGATCAGCAGATGGAAATAATCCTTGATGTTACGGATCTTCATATAGAGTTTCATGACCACGATCAGCCGGAGGTTGCGGTTGAGGACTTTGACCTGATGCTGGGAAGAGGCGAGATCGTCGGGATTGTCGGTGAGTCGGGATCGGGTAAGAGCATGAGCGCACTTGCAATCGCAGGGCTCCTCAACAGAAAGAGTCTGACAAAGAGCGGCAGGATCATGTTTAACGGGACGGACCTTCTGACCTGTGACAGAAATATTTTGAGGTCATATCAGGGGGATGAGATATCGATCATCTTTCAGGAGCCGATGACGAGCCTCAACCCAGTAAAAAGAATAGGCTGGCAGGTGGAGGAGTCTCTTTTCATACACCACCCTGAGATATCCAAGGCGGTCAGAAAAGAGATGGCGATAAAAACCCTTTACTCTGTCGGGCTGAGCGATGCCGAAAAGGTTTACAGGATGTATCCCCACGAGCTCTCGGGCGGCATGAGGCAGAGAGTCATGATAGCAGCAGCGATGATAGGAAATCCCAAGATACTCATCGCCGATGAGCCCACAACTGCCCTTGATGTAACAGTGCAGGCGCAGATTGTTGAACTCCTCAAAAAACTGAACAGGGAGAGGAAGACGTCTATCATATTTATCTCCCACGACCTCAGCCTTGTCAGTCAGCTCTGCGAGAGGGTAATAGTGATGCAGAAGGGCAACATCGTTGAGTCGGGAAAGACGAAGAAAGTCTTTAAAAGGCCCGGAAATATTTACACGAAGCGCCTTATAGCGGCAATTCCAAAGATTGAGTTAAGGTGACATTTTTTTGTATAATAAAGATATGAACGAAAATACGGTTTTGGAAGTAGAGAACCTGAATGTGTTTTACAAAAACAATAAGAGTTCTCTCTTTTCCCAGAATAAAAAAATACAGGCACTCTTTGACGTATCGCTGTCGATGGAGGAGGGTGAGGTCCTGGCGATAGCCGGCGAGTCCGGGAGCGGCAAATCGACGCTTGCGAGAACGATAGTCGGAATAAACAGGGACTACACCGGGAGGATCACAAAGAAGTATGAAAACGACACTCCCCAGATGGTGTTTCAGGACCCCTACAGCTCACTCAACCCTGCCAAAAAGATCGGGTGGCTCTTAAAGGAGCCTCTTAGAGTCGACAGGAACAAAAAGTGGACCGCCACGGAGATGGACATACGCGTAAAGGAGATAATGGAGGAAATTGAGCTTCCGATGTCAATGCTCGAGAGGAGCCCTGCGCAGCTGTCAGGTGGTCAGAGGCAGAGAATCTGCATAGGGATTGCGCTGATGCGCTCCCCAAAGCTCCTGATTGCCGATGAGCCGGTGTCGGCGCTCGACGTGACCATCCAGGCGCAGATACTTGAGCTTTTAGAGAATCTACACAAAAAGCACGGCATATCGATCATCTTCATATCCCACGACCTCAGGGTCGTATACAAGATAAGCGACCATGTGATGATAATGAAGGACGGTAGAGTTGTTGAGTACGGAAAGACCCGGGACGTCTATTTGAATCCGCAGCATGAGTACACATCTCAATTATTGAAGGCGGCGGGAATTATTCAGGAGTAAAAGTATGAGCAGAACGAGAAGATATGAAATACTTATTCTTATAACCTATATTGCAATGAGTGCAGTCTGCATATATCTGCAGTTCTTTTCCGAGAACCAGGCGGGATCGGTCTCGAATCTGATCGTAAATGTGACAATGATGGTGATAGCAGGGATTATCTTCGCTTCCTGCATGTTCGGGTCGCTCCTGCCTACTCTGGCGGTGACGGAGGATCTCTTCGAAGTCGCACAGAAGTTTGAGGAGGACGCAAAGACCGCGCACAACTACCTGTGGGATCAGTATTTCAAGAACAAGGAAGAGCTCTTTACCGAAAAGAGGCTCCTTCGCCAGTTTAAGGACTACAAGCTCGAGCTTCAGAGAACCTCCGGCAGCGGAGAAGTCTATTACAAGTGCGATATTGAGGATTATATCGGGTACGACCTCATAGATTCTGTCATTCACAGGGACAGGCTCAGCCAGGTGGCGGGTGTCATGACAGGACTCGGCATTCTGGGAACCTTTGTGGGGCTATCTCTCGGTCTTCAGAGCTTTAATACCGGGACCACGGCAGAGATAACAGGCAGCATAGAGCCGCTCATGAACGGAATTAAGGTTGCCTTCCACACGTCTATCTATGGAATGGTCTTCTCGCTTGTATTTAACTATGTGTTCAAGAGAAGGCTTGATGACGCCGAGGCTGCAGTGGATTACTTTTTGCGCAACTACAAAAAATATGTTCTTCCCGACACGGAGAAGATGGGAGTAAACAAACTGATGGAGCTTCAGAGCAGGCAGACGGAGGCTATAGTCAGCCTGACTAAGGCACTCACAAGGGATCTTCCTGAGGGACTCAGAACTTACCTCGAGCCCGAGTTTGACCACTTAAACGACACGATTGACAGCTTTTCGAGGATGGCAACCAGGAATCAGATGGACCAGCTCGAGCGTGTGGTTGAGAGCTTCATTTCAGAGATGAACAGGAGCATGGGCAATTCTTTTTCAGAGCTTTCAAAGGTTGTCAATCAGACCCTGTACGTTCAGGAGGGCAACGAGAGGCAGCTCAGGGAGATATACGAGAAAAATGCTGTTGCTGCCGAGAGCATGGTAAAGACAGCTGCGGAGATGGAAAAGGTGAGCAGGCAGCTTGAGGAGATATCGGGATCCGTTTCCAAATATATAAAAGAAGTCAGGACACTGGAGGCACAGATAGCGGCATTTAACAGTAAATAGTTTTTGGCGGAAGGAATGAGCGCAGGTGATGAGAGATAGGAGACACAGAAGATACAGGAGCGAAGAAACCACATACTGGCTGTCATATTCTGATATGATGGCAGGTCTTTTGCTGACTTTCGTTCTCATAATTGCTTTTACAATGCTCCACGCCAGAATGGATTACGATGAGAAGGAGCTGGCTCTTGCGGGCAAGGAGGAGGAGCTGGCAGTTTCAGCTGCCGAGCTTGACAAGGAGCGCGAGATCGTTGCAAACCAGCAGCAGCAGCTGAATGCTCAGCAGGAAGCTCTCGCCGAGCAGGGTGATAAGATTGCAATCCAGGAGGAGACATTAAAGGAGCAGCACGAGCTCCTCAATAAGCTGGAAGCCATAATGAGCGAGCAGCAGCAAAAGCTTGATGATATCATAGGCATCAGGAAGGAACTGGTAAAAGACCTCTCCAGGGAATTTGGAGACTCTGACCTCAAGGTGTCGGTCGATGAGAAGACGGGCGCAATAACCTTTGACTCAAGCATACTCTTTGATTACGGAAAGTATGTCATCAAGCCCTCAGGAGAGGATTTCTTGTCGGAGTTTCTGCCGAGGTATGCGGAGATACTCCTAAGCCCCAAGTACAGGGACAATATCTCTGAGATCATCATTGAGGGGCATACGGACACCGAGGGAACTTATATGTACAATCTGCAGCTCTCTCAGAGGAGGGCTCTCGCAGTTGCAGAGTTCTGTTTAAGCGACAAGAGCAATGTCCTGAAGTCAAGGCAGCTCGAGGAGATGCGCGCTTTAGTGTCCGCCACCGGAAGATCCTACAGCAATCCTGTTTATGAAAATGACGGAGAGGTTGATATGGAGGCCTCGAGAAGGGTTGAGATCCTGTTCAGGCTCAAGGATGAAGAGATGGTGCGCGAGATGATGGAGGTACTCAGCGAGGGCGATACATGAGTCTGCAAGTCACGTGCTTAGGAACTGTAGCGAAATAACTTGAACATTTTACTTGCCTGATTTCCCAAATGCTGCGTCAGAAAGCCTCGACAATGCTTACAAGTTGGCGGTGTTTTTTTGATGAGGCATGTTTATAGAAAATTTATATATTTAGGGTTAAATCGTGCGGATTGTGTTCCGATATAAGTTGGGAACACAGAAAATAAGCTTGAAAGGAGGAATAGAATATGGCTATCGAGAGATTAGGCGGCTTTGTACAAGGCTATAACGCATATAATATTCCCTCTGTTAAAGATAATGCGCAGTTAACTCCTGCGGTGCCTGTCGTTGAGGAGAAGGCTCCTGTTCAGGAAAAAGAACATTCTTCACTTGACCTCACCGTTGAGGTTCCTTCAAGGGAAAACGCTTCCATAGAGAACGTTGCAATATCATTCGGACAGTATGACAATTCATCAATAGACCTCTTCGGAGATATGGGACTTGCTTCCAGAGACATGAAACAGGCTATTTCCGGAATGCAGAAGGATCAGCTCCTCCACCAGTACCAGTACTTTGTGGGCGGTAAGGACCTCTCAGGCAGGGATTCCAACATCATCGCCGGAACAGACGACGGAGTGGTAATAAAGCTCTCGTAAGGAAATTCACGGGGGAAGCCACGGGGACGTTTCTTTTGACTTTAAGTCACAGGGACGGTTCCCATGACTTCCCCCTGTTACTTATGGTACAATATCTTTGTATGTGCAGGGAGATCTTTAAGAAAAATAAGTTTAATACAGCTCATGCGGCGCTGGCGGCGGGAATTATTCTAATTATGTATGTTGCGGTGCTGCTCATTTGTCAGGTTGCGCCGTTTGGGGACAATACGTTCCTCATGTATGACCTGAAGAGGCAGTACGCCGACTATTACGCGTACTACAGGAGTGTCCTTCTTGGGGACAACGATATTTTTTACTCGTTTTCTACAACTCTTGGCTCGGGAATGATAGGCTTTTTTGCCTATTATATGATGAGCCCTTTTCTGATAATTCTATCACTTTTCAGGCAGGAGTCTCTCTACATCGGTATCACCATTGTCATCGGCTTAAAGCTGATGCTCTCAGCCTTTATCATGGACTATGTGCTGCAAAAACTCCTTTCGGAAGTTAATTGTATCCTTCCAGTGACCGGTGAAGGGATAGCTATCCTTGCGGGGGCGGTATCCTGGGCGTTTTCCGGATTTCTTTTTGCCCATAGCATGAACATGATGTGGATGGATGTGGTGATACTCTTTCCTCTGTATGTTCTGTGTCTTGAAAATCTTATTGCCGGCGGAATGAGAGTGCCGTTTTCCGTAATTTTATTTGTGATGCTGGTGCTGAACTACTACATCACCTATCAGGTCCTTCTCTTTACGGCAATCTGGACGATCATAAGGCTTATTGTTATAAAAAGTCAGCATCCCTTCAGGAGGATTATTGACGCCTTATTGTCAACTCTTGTATCAGTGCTGACATCTGCTGTTTTGATGGTTCCGACCTTTTTAGAGCTGATGAACAGTCCCAAGGACATCACTGAGTTAGGCCTTAAGCTTACCGGCAAAAACCTGACGATTGTTGATCTCTTTTCCAAATTTCCCACATTATCCTATGACTACATAGAGGCGAGATTCGGATTTCCCCAGGTCTTCTGCGGAGTTCTGTTTGTGCTGCTGATCTTCATGTATATGTTAAGCAGAAAGATCCCCCTGAGGGAGAGAGCAGGGATGCTGGTATTTATGGCAGTCATGGTTGCATCGCTATGCTTTGATCTGTTAAATCTCATCTGGCACGCGGGGATGGAGCCCTCGGGACACCCCTACAGGCAGGCCTTTATATTTGTGTTTGTTATAATACTCTGCGCGGTGAGGGCCTTTATTTCGCTCAGAGAGGATATCGGCATTATAAAGGTGGTTTTTTCCGTGGGGCTTTTTCTTTTCATGCTGATGCTTGCAAGGAGAGGGATGTACGACCATTTCTCGGACCTCACCTTCTATGCCAATCTTGCACTGATCGCTTCTTACAGCGCTGTTTTTGGTGCCCTTTATCTTGCAGTGAAAAAACACAGCTCTTTATTTTCGCTTCTTTTGATGGCGGCGCTTCTACTCATCCAGTGCCTTGACCTTACTGCAAATGCCGTGTACACCTACCACAACCAGGCCATGATGTGCGAAAAGGCTTCTTACTACAGAGGTAAGATTTCTTCAACAAAGGCAGCGGTAGATTACGTAAAAGAAAATGACACGAGCTTTTACAGGATGGAGGACTTAAACCCCAGGCAGCAGAACGACAGCCTTCAGTACGCCTATAACGGCATAACCCATTACAGCTCGGCTGGGATGATTTATGTCAGGTACTTTTTGCAGAGGCTTGGCTTTAACGACGATACTCTCTACACCCACTACGGTCGCGATAACACGGAGACTGCCGACAGCCTGCTCGGGATTAAGTACATTTTGTCTGACGGAACCTTCGAAGTTCACCCTGACTACGAAAAGATATATGACGGTGAGGTGAGTGCCTGCCAAAATCCCTATGCCCTGTCTGTGGCAACTGGCACCTCAGACTTTGATATCACGGGGATAACAGATGCCGGAAATATCCCGGACAACAGCTTATCCCACGTTCCTTCCCTGGACCCGTTTTCGCTTCAGGAGGAGATATACTCGCGCCTTCTTGGAAAAGAGGTTTCTCTTTTTGAAGAGGCAGATGTCGATGAGAGCGACAGATACATTTCGGATGACAAGCCCCGCTGCGACTTTATAGTAAGAGCGCAAAAAGAGGGGGAGATGTATATGTACTTTGACGGCCTCATCGGCGCGGGAGAGTCTCTCTCGGTCTTTGTGGACGGAGAGTTTCTGACTACCTATGGGAACGCCGCCTGCACCAAAATCTTAAAGCTCGGGTACTACCTGCCCGGTGACACAGTGGAGGTCTCAATTCAGGGTGAGGGCGATGAGGATGACTTTGGGAGAGCTCTTTTTGTGACAGAAGATGTCGAAGCACTATCCAAGGCGTCCGCAGAGCTGTCTCAGATGGGCAAAGATATACAGAAGATAAGCTCATCAAGCCTTAAGATCATGTCGGATGAGTGCGACGGAATCTTTCTCTCGATTCCGTATCAGAAGGGCTTTAGCGCTATGGTTGACGGGAAAAAGACAGAGCCTTTGGCTGTCTACGACAGTCTGACATATATTCCGCTTCCGGACAAAACTGAGCACGTCATCACGATGAGGTTTGTCCCCGACGGCTTTTACATCGGACTTATCGCCACTGTTTTGGGCATTGTATGTTTCATATTACTTTTCTTTTCAGACAGGAAGGGTAAAGCAATTATGAAAACAGCAGATCGTCCTGATAAACCCACCACAGGCGGTACCATTTAGGATCACAAAGAAGGCATTGAATGAAAAATAATGGGATGAGAGGCTGTATAATAAGGCTGGCGGTTATAGCAGCGTGCCTGTTTATCACAGCTGTGATGGTAAGTGCAGACAGCAAAAGAAGGGGAATAGATGAGACCAGCTTCATGTACGCAACTGTTTCCGGCGAGAGGATAAATATCTTCAGACAATCAGATGAGAATTATCTCTTCCTTGCGGGATTTATGGATGAAGAAAAAACAGTCTACTCATCGGAAGCTATGCGCTTAATAAAAAGCGCGCAGAAAGAAAACGGCGATGATGGCATAAAAGTTTTGAAGTCAGGCTCTGTTCCTGCAATATTTATAGACACGAATTCCGGCTCGCTTGACAGGATATATGCAGACAAGGATTACAGGGAGACGGGAAAGATAAGGATATACGACGAAGACGGAAACCTTGAATCCTCTCTTGGACTTGAGTATATCAAGGGGCGGGGGAACTATTCCTGGACAAACTGGGACAAGAAGTCCTTCAAGATAAAGCTTCGAAAGACCTCGTCAATTCTGGGGACAGGCGAAGGCAAGGACTATGCCCTTATTGCAAACGCATCCGACGCAACCCTCCTAAGAAATGAGATCGGAAGGCAGCTCGAGATCAGGGTGGGGATTCCCTTTGCCGGGGCGGGGGCATTTACGGACCTTTATATAAACGGCGATTATATGGGAAATTACTATCTTTGCGGCAGCATAGAGGTCGGTGCGGGAAGAGTTGATATAACGAGCATTGACGAGGAGCAGAACCGCATTACAGACCGCATCAATACAGATGCTCTTGCTGTCTATGAGACTCCCACAATGAAGGGGTGGAACCTCGATGAGAGAGTCCCGGACATAACAGGCGGGTACCTTCTCGAGAGAGAATTTGGCGACAGATATGACCTTGGATACGACGACTTCAACAACGGATTTGTGACGGATGCCGGCGAGCACTACATTGTTGTAAGCCCCAGGTACTGCACTGTTTCTGAGATAAACTACATAAGCAGTTACTGCCAGAGAGTTGAGGATGAGATACTCTCAGGCTCTGATGACTTTACCACCATAGATACAGAGTCTTTTGCCAGGAGATACATGGTCGAGGAGCTTTTGAAAAACTACGACGGCGGGGTCAGCAGTGCATACTATTTCAAGGATTCGGATGTAAAGGGCGGAAAGTTCTCTGCCGGTCCCGGGTGGGACTTTGACATGAGCCTTGGAAACTATCTTGACTGGATGGAGTACTACGGGGAGGATGCGACAGGAATAACGGGGCTCTACCTCTCGGAACACTCCAGCATCTACTATAAAGAGCTCATCAAAAGAGAGAGTTTTTTGAGGCTTGTGCATGACTCCTTCAGAAAGGATGCGCTGCCCTACATGGAGAGCCTTGTAAAGACGGGGATAGATGAGTACAGGGTAAGGCTTGAGAAGTCATGCCTTATGGACTCTGTCAGATGGAGCAGCATGTACGAAGAAAAAGGGTATGTCTGCGGCGACAGGGCAGAATACGAAAGTTTAAAGGACTTTATCAGGGTCAGGATATCTTACCTTGACAATATGTGGCGGGACTGATGTATTACAGAGTAGAGGATAAATACCTCATCTATGAGGACGAAATAGCATATTTAAAGATGTGTCTGTCGCAGATCATGGACAGGGATGAGAACGGACGGGACGGACCTTACCTTATCAGGAGCGTCTACTTCGACGACATGGCGGACTCTGCCTATCTGGATAACCTCTCCGGAGTGGACCTTCGCTCCAAGTTCAGGATAAGGACCTACAACAATGATCCGTCCTTTATACGGCTCGAAGAAAAGAGTAAGAGAAACGGTTTCACCCACAAGGAGTCGGCGCTTATTGGTAAAGAGACTGCTGACGGCCTTATTGCGGGAGGCGGCACAGCTTTTGATGCGCCCAAAAAGGCGGAGCTGATTGGGCGAAGCGAAAATTTTCTGATAAAAAAACTCTACGTTTCAATGCTCACAAATCTCCTTCACCCTGTTACAATTGTGGAGTATGAGAGGGAGGCTTTCGTAAGCCGCGTGGGGAACGTCAGGATAACCTTTGACATGAATATCAGCGGCTGCGGCAGTGCAGAGAGTTTTTTTGACAGGACGCCGCCGCTTGTACCTGTTCTTGAGAAGGGCGTTCACGTCCTTGAAGTTAAGTACGACGAGATGCTCCCGGGGCACATAAAGAAACTGATAGACACAGGCTCTTTTCGTAAGAGCGCTTTTTCAAAATACACCATGGCAAGACAGATTACAGATCAGACAGGAGATATGTTATGAGTTTTAGGGATGTTATCAAAAAGTCAGTGATAGAGGGCTTTTCGGCAGCAGACATGCCGACGGGGCAGATGGTTGCGATTCTCATCGTTGCGTTTGCCGCGGGTCTTTATATCTTCTGCATATACAGGCTTATTAATAAAACGTCACTCTACAACAGGAGTTTTCACGTTTCGGTGGCGATGATGTCCGTCATAACGGCGGGGATAGTTGTCGCAATGCAGTCCAGCATAGTGATATCCTTAGGAATGGTGGGAGCGCTGTCTATAGTGAGATTCAGGACGGCGATCAAGGACGCCTTGGACCTTCTCTTCCTCTTCTGGTCGATAGGCGAGGGCATCATATGCGGCGCGGGTCTTTTTGAGCTCGCGGCAGTTCTGGCGTTTGTAGTGACAGCAGGGATCCTTTTGTTTGAGTTTATCCCCGTATTCAAAAAGCCCTATGTCCTTGTTGTCAACTCATCGGACACAGATGCCGAGGAGGAGATCTTAAGTGCGGTAAAAGAGCATTCGGGCTTTTTCAGGGTTAAGTCCAGAAACCTCAAAAAGACAGGACTTGATATGATAATCGAGGTCTCAACCAAAAATGAGAGAGAGCTTTTACAAAAGCTTACCTCCATAGACAGCGTCGAAAACACGGCTCTTTTAACACACGAGGGAGAGATGAGATTCTAAGGAAAAAGAAAACCACCTGCAAAAGCAGGTGGTGTTTTTTTGGGAGGAGGGGTTGTCGGGTGGGGAACCAGACAACCCGTGTATGAAAAAAAGTATTGTTGGGGGTTCAGAAGTTGTGTCCTTCTGATAGATATTATATTAAACGGTAAATTTAGACAAATTGTGACTGAACTCTAAAAGAAATATAACCTATTATAAAATAAAAATAACCAAAATAAACAAAAAGGTACGGATGAATCAAAGTTTCGAAATAGAATTTTCGGAGTGTAATTATGATTCATTTTGGGCGAAAAAATTTCGTTTTGCTATGGATTTTTTGTCCGAAATGTGGTTACTATAAAGTATAGGAGAAAGTGTTTTTTGTAAAAGGAGGTCATATGAGTAGTATTTCTTCTATTTCAGGTTACAGTGACTACTCTGCATACGGAACGATAGCGAGAGGCGGAAGGATAAGTAAGGCTTCAGAGGGCGCTTCTGAGCTGGCAATACAGGAAAAAACAGAGTCTCAGGTCAGAGGACTCGATACAGGAGCCGAGAACTTAAAGGATGCGAAGTCAGTCCTCAATATAGAGGACGGAGCACTCGGACAGGTCACGGATTATCTTCAGAGCATAAGGCAGCTGTCGCTGCAGGCCATGAACGGGACCATGTCAGACGATGACAAGGCGTCCATCCAGAACCAGATCGATCAGTACAAGCAGGGTATCAACGACATTGCGGGTGGCACCACCTACAATGAGAAAAAGCTCCTTGACGGATCTGCAGGCAACATGACAGTTGCTTCCGACAACAATGGATCCACAGAGACTGTTGGCACATACAACATGGCGACACAGGCTCTTGGCATTGACGACTTCGATGTTACAGGTGACTTTGATATCAGCAGGATTGACGACGCCCTCAGCAAGGTGACAGACTCAAGGACAAATGCCGGTGCGCAGACAAACGCAATTGACTATGCGCTCACCTACAACTCACACGCAGCCATGGAGCTCAACGGTTTCCAGATGGACAGCGAGGAGAGCAGGTCGGTGGAGGCTCTGCAGAAGCTTAAGAGCCAGCAGGTGATGGATGTATATCAGACCCAGATGCAAAAGAAGAAGATGGAAGATGAACAACAAAAGGCAATGAGTGTCTTCGTATGAAGACACTCTTTCTTTCTTGACTTATTTTAATCAGTTGTAGCAATTTTAATCTGTAATACTTGACATAAAGTTGCATGCAATATAAACTATACAAGGCTTGCATAATATGGATTCAGCGAAGATGCAATGACGTACGCAAGTATGTGATTGCATTTTTTATGTTGTATTTTAACAATTTAGCACAATAAAGCATTAACGCTTTGTGGGAATGAATACATATAAAGAGCAGCAATTCTATTTAATATTTTGGAGAAGCTATGAATACTAAGACTTTGATGTACATCGTAAAGAGAATCGTTCTGGCAATAGTCACCATCTGGGTGGTTATAACCGTGACATTCTTTGTAATGCACGCAGTGCCCGGCGGCCCGTTCACAGGTGAGAAGGCTGTCAGCGAAACCGTAATGGCGGCCATGGAGGCCAAGTACGGACTGGACAAGCCTCTTGGAGTCCAGTACGTAACCTATCTGGGAGACATCATCACCAAATTTGACTTTGGGCCCTCCCTCAAGCAGAGAGGCAGAAACGTCAACGATATCATCTTTGACGGCATGAAGACTTCAGCCAAGCTCGGTGTCATAGCAGCTGTGATAGCGCTTATCTGCGGTGTCATACTCGGATCGGTTGCGGCACTTCGCAGGAACAAGCTCATAGACAGGGTGATAATGATAATAACGACGGCCTTTGTATCGATGCCATCCTTTATCATGGGGTCACTGCTTCTGATCGCCTTTGCCATCAACTTAAAGTGGTTCCCGGCAAACGGCGCATCCAAGAACGGCCTGGTGCTCCCTATCGTTACGCTATCCCTCTACCCGATGGCGTATATCACAAGGCTCACGAGGTCATCAATGCTGGAAGTCTTAGGTCAGGACTACATCAGGACCGCCAAGGCAAAAGGCGTGTCGGGATGGAAGATCATCTTCGGCCATGCGCTTAAGAATTCGCTTATTCCCGTAATTACATATTTCGGACCCATGCTTGCAGGAATCGTTACGGGGTCACTCGTTGTTGAGCAGATCTTTGCGGTTCCCGGAATAGGACGTGCCTTCGTGAACAGTATCACGGGCCGTGACTATCCCCTTGTAATGGGAACGACAATTGTACTGGCAACCCTCATCGTCATCATGAACCTGATCGGAGATATTCTCTACAAGGTTGTTGATCCGAGGATCACTCTCGAATAAGGAATAAAGGAGACAAAATGGATATATCAAAGTTAAGCGCACAGGTGAAGATGGAGGATTTCATTCCTGCCACCGATCAGGAAAAAGAATACATGGTGCAGATGCGCCCGTCATCAACATTCTTTAAGGACTCTGTAAAGAGACTGTTAAAGAACAAGGTGGCTACGGTCTGCTTTTTCATAATAATTATCATAACGCTGGCAGCTGTCTTCATACCGATGTTCTGGCCCTACTCATATGACCAGATGCTCGGTATGACACCCGGAAAGCCCGTCGACAACAGCTTCAAGGATCTTCGCCCCTTTGAGTACGGAAGATCTGAGCTTAAGAGGATTGAGGCGGGAGAGTCGGTTGTTCCCCACGTATTCGGAACCGATTCCCAGGGAAGAGACTACTTCATACGTGTGGTTTACGGAACGCGTATATCTCTTGCAGTCGGATTTTTTGCCAGCCTCATCGTTCTCATCATCGGTATGACCATCGGCTCCGTCGCAGGATATGCGGGCGGCGCCGTGGACCTTGTGATAATGCGTATAGTCGATATCATCTATTCGCTCCCCGACATGCTGATGGTCATTCTGCTCTCCTCGGTACTCAAGGTCGTGATGGAGGGAGCGCTTGACGGAACGGTCCTGTCAAAGATCGGCTCCAATATCATAAGTCTTTTCATAGTATTCGGAGTTCTCTACTGGGTATCGATGGCGAGGCTCATAAGAGGTCAGATATTATCGCTCCGCGAGCAGGAGTATGTTCTTGCGGCTGAGGCTGCGGGAGCAAAGGGAAAGTGGATCATCTTAAAGCACCTGATCCCCAACTGCTTCTCTGTCATCATCATTTCGACTGCGCTGCAGATCCCGAGTGCGATATTCACTGAGAGTTATCTTTCGTTCCTGGGACTTGGCGTAAATGCGCCCATGCCTTCGCTCGGTTCACTTGCATCGGACGCGCTCAACGGAATCTCATCTTATCCTTACAGACTGATCATTCCTGCGGTTGTTATCTCACTCATAGTTCTCTCGCTGAACCTCTTCGGCGACGGACTTCGAGATGCATTCGACCCCAAGCTTGATACCTGATCTTATATGCATATGATTGCGCAGGGAAGGCCGCTTTCAACGGCTCGCGATCGGCGCAAAGGGAAACGAATTCATTCGGTTCATATAATCATTCAAATCGGAGATTACAAAAATGAGTCTATTGGAAGTAAGAGATCTGCACACTTCATTTTTTACAGATGCGGGTGAAGTAAAGGCAGTTAACGGAATATCTTTTAATCTGGACAGAGGCAGGGTCCTTGGCATAGTCGGAGAGTCGGGCAGTGGAAAGTCAGTTACGGCCTACTCGATCATGCAGATACTTGCAGGAACAGGAAGGATTGTGTCGGGATCCATCAAGCTTGACGGACAGGAGCTTGTGGGAAGCGGAGAGAAGGTCATGAAGACCGTGAGAGGAAACAAGGTCTCCATTATTTTCCAGGACCCCATGACAAGCCTTAACCCCACATACACGATCGGTCACCAGCTTATGGAGGCAATTCTTTTACATACTGACAGAAACAAGGAGCAGGCAAAAGCGCGCGCCATCGAGATGTTAAAGCTCGTAAACGTCAATGAGCCCGAGAAGAGAATGAACCAGTATCCTCACGAGTTCTCGGGCGGTATGAGGCAGCGTGTTATGATAGCCATGGCACTGGCATGTGAGCCGGATATACTGATAGCCGATGAGCCTACCACGGCGCTCGACGTTACGATTCAGGCGCAGATCCTTGACCTTATGAAGTCGCTTCAGAAGGAGCTGGGGATGGCCATCATCATGATCACTCACGACCTCGGTGTTGTTGCTCAGATGTGCGACGAGGTCATCGTAATGTACGCAGGCTCAATATGTGAACAGGGAACAGCGGATGAGATTTTCTACAATCCCTGCCACGAGTACACAAAGGGCCTTCTTCGCTCAATCCCCACCGAAGGAAAAGAGGGAAAGAAGCTTGAGCCCATTACAGGTACTCCCATCGACCTTCTGAATATGCCAAAGGGCTGTCCCTTTGCACCCAGATGTGACAATGCCATGAAGATCTGCCTTCGTGAGAGAGCAGAGCGCATGCAGATAAATGACGATCATGCTGCCGGATGCTGGATGAATGTCAAAAAGCTGATGGAAGGCGGTGATAAGTAATGAGCGAAGCATTATCAAATAAAGACAACAACCTGGTCGATATTAAGCACCTCAAGGAGTACTTCAATGTCAACGTGGGATTTTTTAAGTCAAAGCCGTTAAAGGCTGTTGACGATGTGTCTTTTTCCATAAAAAGAGGAGAGACGCTTGGACTTGTAGGAGAGTCCGGATGCGGAAAGACTACGGTCGGCCGCACAATCCTAAACCTCTACAAGCCGACGGCCGGTGAGATATGGTACGACGGAAAGCTCATAAAGAGCAGGGATGACATCAGGGAATTCAGAAAGAAAGCCACCATGGTTTTTCAGGATCCGTACTCATCGCTTAATCCCAGAATGACGGTATCCGATATCATCGCTGAGCCTCTGGATGTCCACCAGCTCTACATCTCCAAGGAGCAGAGAAGAGAGCGTATCCTTGAACTGATGGGTTATGTAGGACTCAACTCAGAGCACGCATCGAGATATGCACACGAGTTCTCCGGAGGACAGAGGCAGAGGATCGGTATCGCGAGGAGCCTTGCCGTAAACCCTGAGTTCATCGTCTGCGATGAGCCTGTATCGGCTCTGGACGTCTCAATCCAGGCTCAGGTCATCAACATGTTTGACGAACTCCAGGAGAGGCTGGGACTAACATATCTGTTCATTGCCCACGACCTTTTGGTTGTAAGGCATATCAGCAACAGGATCGCTGTCATGTACCTCGGCAAGATGGTTGAGCTGGCTGATGCGGACGAGATCTACAAGAACCCGCTCCATCCCTACAGCAAGTCACTTCTGTCGGCGGTGCCTATTCCGGATCCCAAGATTGCGAGGGCAAATCAGAGGATTGTTCTCTCCGGAGACATTCCGAGCCCGTTAAATGCACCTTCCGGATGTCCCTTCAGGACAAGATGCCGCTACTGCAAGGGCGACTGCTCCGAGAGCATGCCGGTCTTCAACGAGGTATCAAAGGGACACTTCGTAGCGTGCCACCACGTAGCGGATATCGCGGAGTGACACGCACAGCGCGGATGCGCCCTTGTACAAGTTCATTAATGTGCCATACTACATCTTGTATGCATATTTTTGATATACACAATATATTTCATATTAAGGAGGATAATTATGAAAAAGAAGTTAGTTTCTCTGGTACTTGCTTCAAGCATGGTACTGAGTCTTGCTGCCTGCGGTTCATCAGGCACAGCAACAACTGACACAGGATCAGCTGACACTGCACAGACAGGCGCTGATTCTACACAGTCATCAGACACTGCTGCTTCAGATACAGCAGCTACAGCAGAGCCTGTCGGAGAGCAGGTTATCAATGTCTGCCTTGCTTCTGAGCCTGCAACACTCGATCCCGCACTTAACTCATCAGTTGACGGTGCAACACTTATCACACACCTCTTCTCAGGTCTTGCAAAGTGGGGCCAGGATGCCAGCGGCAACCTTGTGCTTCAGCCTGACTGCGCTGAGGCGCTCGTTGAAGGTGTTGAGAACGCGGATGGAACAGTAACATATACATACACTCTTCGCGATGGCCTCACATGGTCAGACGGACAGCCTGTTACAGCAAATGACTTCGTATTTGCATGGAACCGTGCTGTAAGCCCTGCACTTGCTGCAGACTACGGCTACATGTTCGAGGTTGTAGACGGTTATGATGCAATCTGGGCTGACGGCGCTACAGGCGAGGAGAAGCTGAATGTAAACGCTGTAGACGACAAGACTCTTGAAGTAACACTTGTAAACCAGGTAGCTTACTGGAATGAGCTTCTTGCATTCCCCGCATATATGCCTGTTCGTGAGGATGTAGTTTCAAACGAGTCATGGGCTACAGATCCTTCAACCTATGTAAACAACGGTGCATATACAATGACAGGTTGGGATCACAACTCTCTGATCACACTTACAAAGAACGACAAATTTGTAGATGCTGACAAGATTACAATGAACGAGATCAACTTCTACCTCTCAGACGATGCAAACAACATGCTTGCAAACTTTGAGAACGGCGACTGGCAGTTCATCGATGATGTTCCCACAAATGAGATCGCTTCACTCAAGGATACATATCCTGATGAGTTCGTGACAGCAGGTCAGCTTGGAACATACTATGTATGCTGGAACATCAACGAGAAGATTCTTCCTGCATCAAGCACACTTACAGGTGCTGAGAAGGCAGCTGCTGAGAACGAGATCCGTAACGCTCTTGCACTTCTCATTGACAGAAATTACATCGTTAACGACATCGCTCAGGGCGGACAGGTTCCCGCTTCTTCATTCGTAGCTATGGGTCTTACAGATGCTGACGGATCACAGTTCTATGAGAACGCAGGTCCTGACAGCAGCTTTACAGGTTACTACGATGTATCTGAGGCAGCTTACGAATCAAACTGGGAGAGCGCTATCGAGACTCTCAAGAAGTACTACACATATGATGAGGCAACAGGACAGTTCTCAGACGTTCCTACACTTGTTTACCTCTACAACACATCAGAGGGACACAAGGCAATCGCTGAGGCTATTCAGTCTACATTTGCCGGAATCGGTATCACAATGAACCTTGAGAACCAGGAGTGGGCTACATTCCTTGAGACACGTAAGAACGGCGACTACTCAATCGCACGTAACGGCTGGCTCGGCGACTACAACGATCCTATCTCATTCCTTGATATGTGGACAACAGCATCAGGTAACAACGATGTTCAGTTCGGTAAGGGCGAAAACAAGGACGTTAAGGCATTCTCACTTGATCTGACAGACCTTGGATATGATACAAAGGTTGAGAACGGCACATGGGCTGAGACTTATGATGTTATCATCAAGGACATCAAGACCTGCACAGACATAAATACACGTTATCAGCTGATGCACAGAGCTGAGGACCTTCTTATGTCAACAGGATGCCTGTGCCCCATCTATTACTACACAGATCTGTACATGATAAACAGCAACGTACAGGGCTTCTTCTCAAGTCCTCTCGGATACAAGTACTTCATGTACTGCACAATCACAGGCTGATAAAAAAGCATTTCAGGGCTGTCGCGCTTTTAGAGTGCGGCAGCTCTTTTTATAGGGAGGAATTGTGTATGAATTCAAAAGATAAATTGAAGCCGATGCTCTTTTCAAATCTCAAGAACTACAGCGCGCGGCAGTTTGCATCAGATGTTGTGGCGGGAATTATTGTTGCCATAATCGCACTTCCGCTGTCTATTGCCCTTGCGCTGGCGTCGGGCGTCGGACCGGAAGAGGGTCTTTACACAGCTATCGTGGCGGGCTTTATCATCTCGTTTCTGGGTGGCAGCAGAGTGCAGATAGCTGGTCCGACCGCGGCCTTTGCCACAATAGTTGCAGGGATCGTTGCGACAAAGGGCATGGAAGGACTTGCGCTTGCCACGATATTTGCCGGTATTCTTCTTATATTGATGGGAGTATTCAGGCTGGGCACACTTATAAAGTTCATTCCGTATACCATAACGACCGGATTTACTGCGGGGATTGCGGTGACAATAGCAATAGGGCAGGTCAAGGACTTTTTGGGGCTCACATACCCTGCCGGAACGTCCACCGTTGAGACTGCTGAAAAGGTATCGGCCATAATAGGCAATATATCCACATTCAATGCACAGGCTCTTATCGTTGGCATCATCTGCCTTGCGCTTCAGATTCTGTGGCCGAAGGTGAGCAAAAAAATCCCCGGATCACTTATTGCTGTATTCGCGGGTATCCTCATGGTCAGGCTCCTCAACATGAATGTCAACACAATAGGAGATCTGTATGAGATAAAGGGGGCTCTGCCTGCCCTCAGGATTCCTCCTTTGGATTTTAAGATGATAAGGTCGGTTGCGGGAGACGGCTTTACGATCGCCATCCTTGCTGCGATAGAATCTCTTTTGTCATGCGTTGTCGCAGACAGTATGATAAACAGCCATCACAGATCTAATATGGAGCTCATCGCTCAGGGTGCAGGTAACATCGGATCTGCTCTCTTTGGCGGAATCCCTGCGACGGGAGCTATTGCAAGGACCGCAGCCAACATCAAAAACGGAGGCCGCACACCTGTGGCAGGAATGGTACATTCTCTGTGCCTTGTGCTGGTGCTTCTGGTGCTGATGCCCTACGCAGCCCTTATTCCGATGCCGACCATAGCAGCAATCCTGTTTATGGTAGCCTACAATATGTGCCAGTGGAGAACCTTTGTGCACCTTGTTAAGACAGCTCCGAAGAGCGACATCATCGTTTTGGTTCTTACTTTTGTTCTCACCATAGCATTTGACCTTGTCGTTGCAATTGAGATTGGAATGATAATCGCATGTCTGCTGTTTATGAAGAGGATGAGCGAGGAGTCGGGGATACGCGGATGGAAGTATTACGACCCCGATGATGACCCGGACGGCCCTGACCTCAAGGACATCCCGAAGACTGTAAGAGTGTATGAGATAAGCGGCCCCATGTTTTTTGGCGATGCTGACCTGATCGCGCAGATTGGTTTCAAGGATTTCACAAGGGCACTTGTCATCCGTATGCGTGGAGTTCCTGCCATAGATGCGACAGCGATGCACTCCTTTGAGCAGCTCTATGAGAGGTGCAGGCAAAACGGCGTCCAGCTCGTGTTCTCACATGTCAACGAGCAGCCCTTTGGCACCATGGAAAAGGACGGTTTCGTCGACCTTGTCGGGAGAGAGAACTTCCTTCCGCACATCGACGATGCCTTAAAGAGGGCAGCAGAGATCTGAATTGCAACCTTCTGCACCCTGAGAATTGTCAATATTAAGAAAAAAATCTTTACTATAAAAAACGTTTTTTATAGTAAAGATTTTTTTACCCAAAGTATATTGAAAAATCAGAGGCAGCTCTTGATCTTCTCAATCATCCCGGCGTACTCTTCGTCGGAGAGGAAGACCTTCTGGGGATTCATCTCGAAGACGCCGCCCCACTCGAAGCCGTCCCTGTACTTGGGGCAGAGGTGCATATGGAGGTGACACCCTGTGTCGCCGTAGGCGCCGTAGTTTATCTTGTCGGGGTTAAATGCCTTGTGAATTGCCCTGGCTGCGCGGTTTACGTCAGCAAAGAAGGCGTTCCTGTCCTCGTCTGAGATATCGACGATCTCGCTCACATGATCCTTGTAAGCCACGATGCAGCGTCCCTTGTGGCTCTGCTCCTTGAAGAGTATGAGCTGGCTCACGGAGAGGTCGCAGATCTTTATACCGAATTTTGCCAGAGGCTCGCCGCCTACACAGTATCCGCAGTTGTTGTCTATCATATTGTTTTCTCCTTTTCCCGGGAACAGCAGGGTGCGTTTGGAATATCACTGCAGTTCCGTTTTTTTGATGCCTGGTACTATATCTATCTTACAACATGAACAAAAACAAAAGGGTTAAATCTTTATAAATAACGGAACCTGAGCATATGTAATAACGTATTTTAGGGGTATAATAAAATGGTATTTAGTTTAAATTATTGTAGCCTTTAGGGATAATTTGAGGAGAAGGAATAATGAACGGAGAAAACCAGACCGGTTCCGGTCTTGAACGTTATCTTTCACCGATACATGTGTGGGCGCTTTCTTTTGGCTGTGCAGTGGGGTGGGGCGCATTTGTGATGCCCGGCACCACCTTCCTTCCGGCTGCGGGCCCCTTAGGTACGGCACTTGGTATAATACTCGGCGCAGTTGTCATGTTCATCATAGGGGTAAACTACTACTACCTGATGAACAAATTCCGTGACGCCGGCGGAACTCTGACTTATACGGTCAGGACCTTCGGATATGACCACGGCTTTATGAGCGCGTGGTTTCTTATTCTTGTCTATATAGCCATCATCTGGGCAAATGCCTCAGCTCTGGGGCTTATCAGCAAGAATCTCTTCGGCAGCACGTTCCAGTTCGGCTTCTATTACCGGATACTGGGATATGACGTCTATTTCGGGGAGGTTCTTTTGTCACTCCTTGCAATCATCATCTGCGGGACCATCTGCATTAAGGGAAAAAAGCTTGCTTCGGCGCTGCAGATACTCTTTGCCGTTGTTCTGATAAGCGCAATAATTATCTGCACGGTCGCTATCAATATGAAGAGCAGCACTCCCAATATTATTCCTGAGCCCTTATTTTCGAGTAAAGGAGGAAACCCTCTAAGACAGCTTTTTACCATAATAGCTCTTTCGCCGTGGGCATATGTCGGCTTTGAGTCGGTATCAAATTCCGCCGCAGGTTTTAAGTTTTCCAGCAAAAAGATCCTTCCGATCCTGTTGATCTCTCTGCTGACATCGGCAGCATCATACGTATTGCTCTCACAGATGGCGATCGCTATGATTCCCGATGGCTACAGCGGGTGGGAGAGCTATATAGGCGATATCGGGAACCACAAGGGAATTGAGGGGCTTCCGACCTTCTATGCCGCACACAGCGCAATGGGTAAAGCGGGAGTGGTGATACTGGGACTATCTGCCCTCGCAGGTATTGTCACCGGCCTTATAGGTAATTTCATAGCCGCATCAAGGCTCCTCTACGCGATGGCAGGAGATGGAATGCTGCCTGACTGGTTTGGAGAACTGACAGATAACAAAACGCCCGCCAATGCGCTGAAATTCCTCATGGGAATATCGCTCGTAATACCCTTTCTCGGGAGGACTGCCATCGGATGGATAGTGGATGTGAATACCATAGGCGCGACCATTGCCTATGCCTATACCTCCGCAACTGCTTTTGTGAATGCGAAAAAAGACGGGAAAAAAGTGTATCAGGTAACGGGAGTTATCGGTCTTTTTCTATCGCTCCTGTTCTTTTTGTACTTCATGGTCCTGGCGGCAGAGGCTATGTCAACAGAGAGCTATCTGATACTGGCGGCATGGAGCATACTGGGCTTTTTGTATTTCAGGCATATATTTGCAAAGGACGACAAAAAGAGATTCGGCAAGTCGACAATCGTGTGGATCACACTTCTTTTCCTCATATATTTCACGTCGCTCCTCTGGGTGAAAAGAGCTACCGACGATGTCATGTTTGATGCTATCGATAATATAAGCGAATTCTACGAGGAACAGAACCTCGATCGTGACTCCGTGACTGTCAGGGCGACAGAGGAGTATATGTCAAGGCAGATATCGCTGGTCGACAGGAAGCTGACCAGAAACAGCATCATACAGATGTCGCTGAATGTCGTTTCCCTCGTCATCATGTTCAGTATCTACTCCATAATGAGCAAGAGGGAGAGAAAGGCCCAATACGAGACCATCAAGGCTGATGAGAGGAGCAGGGCCAAGACGGTATTCCTCTCCAACATGTCACACGACATCAGGACGCCGATGAATGCGATAATCGGCTATATCAATCTGGCTGAGGACGAGAATGTAACCTTTGAGCAGCTGAAGGACTACCTGCAGAAGATAAAGGGATCGAGTAAGCACCTGTTGGCGCTTATAAATGACGTCCTCGAGATGAGCAGGATAGAGAGCGGCAAGATGGAGGTTGAACTCTCGCCAGCGAACATTAAGGGCATGATGGGCGAGCTTAGGGACCTCTTTGCGACCCAGATGTCCGAGAAAAAGATAAACTACATTGTAAACGCCGATGATGTCAGGGATGAATATGTGCTCTGCGACAAGAACAGGCTAAACAGAGTACTCTTAAATCTTGTGAGCAACGCCTACAAGTTTACACCTGAGGGCGGAACGGTAAAGGTTATAACGCGCCAGATGACCGGGCTCAAGGACAATAAGGCGGAGTATGAGATAAGGGTTTCCGACAGCGGTATCGGGATGAGCAAGGAATTTGCAGCCAAGGTATTTGACGCCTTTGAGCGAGAAAAGACGGATGAGGTCAGCCACATTCAGGGAACCGGCCTTGGCATGAGCATAGTTAAGAGCATAGTTGAGCTCATGGGCGGAAATATAGCGGTCAACACTGAAAAGGGCAAGGGAACCGAGTTTGTTGTCACCATATGGTTCGCGCTCCAGAGCAAAGAAGAGATTGAGAAGGCGGGAGAGAAGGAACAGGTAAAGAAAGAGGCTTCAAAGACAGTTGATTTTACGACCAAGAGGCTTCTCCTTGCGGACGACATCATGGTGAACAGACAGATTGCGGCAAAGCTCCTTGAGAGAAGCGGCTTTAAGGTCGAGAGTGCAGAGAACGGGCTTGACGCCGTGAACAAGCTGAAGGACTCCGAGGACGGATACTTCGACGCAGTGCTCATGGATATACAGATGCCGGAGATGAACGGATACGAGGCGACGCAGGCGATAAGGGCGCTGCCCGACGAAAAGAAGTCGAACATCCCGGTTATCGCAATGACAGCCAACGCCTTTGCAGAGGATGTAAAGAAGGCAAAGGACGCCGGCATGAACGCCCACGTCGCCAAACCCATCGACGTCAAGAACCTCATGGACGTACTCACTGAGGTGCTGTCGCAGTGAGTGTACGGGCGCCTATTCAATGTGTAAATTCTGTGTTTGCGTACCACAATATATGGTATAATTGTGCTATAAAAAGTATAAATATAGGGGGACCTACGCATGAAGAAGATCTACGTACTGGACACCAACGTTTTGATTCAGGCACCGCATGCTCTTAAGTGCTTTGATGATAACGAGGTCGTTCTTCCGCTGGTAGTCTTGGAGGAGCTTGATACGCACAAGAGGGATGAAGGTGAGAGGGGAGCCAATGTAAGAGAGGCCATCAGGATCCTGGAGCAGCTGAGGGGAGCGGGTGATCTTGTGGCGGGAGTTGAGCTTGACAAGGGAGGACTTCTTCGTATCGAGAAGAATTACAAGGATGTCGAGCTTCCCAGCGATATGGCGGATTACAAGTCCGACAACCGCATCCTCAAGGTGTGCAAGGGGCTTAAGGAGAGCAGGAGCGAGCAGGTGATTCTCGTCACCAAGGACATACTCATGCGCATCAAGGCACAGCTCCTTGGCATCAAGTCTGAGGACTTCACCACTGAGCAGGTTGCGGGCGAGGATGAGCAGTACAGCGGCAGGATAGATGTTTACGCCCCTGAGGAGATATTTGGGGACTTCAAAAAGAAGGGGATACCTGTAGATAAGGTGTACTGCTGCGACGAGGACGGCAACAGGTTTGAGCCTGAGCTCTACGAGAATGAGTTTGTGGTTGTGAGAGCCGACCAGTCCGTTGGCAAGACCCAGATGGGAAGAGTGAGCAAGGGCTTCATCAAAAAGCTCGAGTACGAAAAGAGCCAGCCCTACGGAGTAAAGCCCAGGAATGCGGGGCAGTACTTTTTGCAGGAGGCACTCATGCAGCCGGCTGATGTGGCACCTCTTGTCATAGTAAAGGGAATGGCTGGAACAGCCAAGACCTTCTACTCACTTGCAGTAGGACTTGAGAAGATGATAAACAGGCCGACAGGCGAATACAGAAGGATACTGGTCTGCAGGCCAAATTCACAGTTTGACGACGATATAGGTTTTTTGCCCGGCGATGAGCAGGAGAAGATCTCGCCTCTCATGAGACCTATTATAGATAACCTTGAGCAGCTCATCGACTCCAACGAAGAGGAGAGATACAAGGATGAAAAAGAACTCCAGGGTAAGACCGAGGAGGTCTTCGAGAGAGGGATAGTCCAGTGCGAAGCCCTGAACTTCATCAGAGGACGATCGATTTTAAAGACCTACCTCATAATCGACGAAGCCCAGAACATGACCCCCACGCAGGCAAAGGGCATCATCACGAGAGCCGGCAAGGACACCAAGATAATTCTCCTGGGTGACCCCAACCAGATAGACAGGCCCTTCCTCGATGAGAGGACCAACGGACTCTCCTACGCGTCCGAGCACATGAAGGGAAGCCCCCTTGCGTGGCAGATATCGCTCTCAGCTTCGGAGTGCGAGAGGAGTCACCTGGCTATGGATGCCATAGAGAGGATGCGCGACAAAAAATGTTGATGATACTAATGATAAAAAATATCAACTCGGTTAGATGTATCTAACAAAATCATATTGCATAAAATCAGACACTGTGCAGATTGTATGAGATTTTCTGCACAGTGTCTTTTTCTATAAGAAATTATCACAATTTGATAAAAATTAACCATTACTTATTGACTTTTCTTCTTAATAAGAATATCCTTTTAATTGATGTTAGCTTAGACTAACGTTGCCCACCATAAATAACGCGAGTTTGGAAGGCCAATATGATAAGAGAGGTGATTAGTATGCCGATTACAATGGCGGATATTGGTGCTCTGGTTGAGATCAAGAGGATAACCGGAACAGATGAGGTGAAGCATCATCTCAGGGAGCTTGGATTTATTGAAGGGGAGCAGGTAGTAGTAGTAAGTAAGAATGGCGGGGATGTGATCATAAATGTCAAGGACTCAAGGATCGCACTGAACCAGCAACTGGCTAACCGCATTTTTATTTAAAGAAAAAAGCAAACATTCCTGAAGCTGCAAATCGGGAATGCATAGAAAGGGGAAATGAAAGATGAAGACACTCAGAGATGTCGAAATCGGACAGACTGCGACAGTCAAAAAGCTTCACGGCGAGGGACCTACAAGGCGCAGAATAATGGACATGGGACTCACAAAGGGGGCCGAGGTTTATGTACGCAAGGTTGCACCACTTGGAGACCCGATCGAACTCACAGTTCGCGGCTACGAGCTTACTGTCCGCAAGGCAGACGCTGAATTTGTTGAGGTCGAGTAAGCTGCTGCTAACATTAGATATTATTTTGTATTTCTAGGAGGAAAAAATGGAGATTAAGATTGCACTTGCGGGTAACCCCAACAGTGGAAAAACAACACTTTTTAATGATCTGACAGGAAGCAGACAGTATGTCGGCAACTGGCCGGGTGTTACCGTAGAGAAGAAGGAGGGGCGCCTTAAGGGCGCAGAGTACAAGGATGTTGTGATCCAGGATCTTCCCGGTATTTATTCACTTTCACCCTATACACTTGAAGAAGTTGTATCACGTACATATCTGGTAACCGAGAAACCTGATGCCATCATCAATATCGTTGACGGAACGAACATCGAGCGTAACCTCTACCTGACGACACAGCTCCTTGAGCTGAACATTCCTATGGTCATCGCTCTTAACATGATGGACCTTGTCAAAAAGAACGGAGACAAGATCAATGTGAAGGCTCTCTCGGATGGACTCGGGTGCGAGGTTGTTGAGCTCTCAGCACTCAAAGGAGAGGGAACGGATGCAGTTGTAAAGAAGGCCATCGCAGCTGCGAAGGCTGACAGAAAGGCAGAGAAAAAGGAAATCCTCACAGGCGAGACCCTTGCGGCGGTTGAGAAGATCGAAGGTATCATAAAAGGCAGCTGCGATGACAGATTCATAAGATGGAACGCGGTAAAGGCCTTTGAGAGAGACGAGAAGGCTGTAAAAGAGCTTCATCTGACATCAGACAAGTTAAAAGAGATTGAGAATGTGACAAAGGAGTGCGAGAAGGCTCTCGACGATGACGCGGAATCGATCATAACAAACGAGAGATACTCCTACATCACATCAGTTACAAACAAGGCGATCGTCAAGGGCCGCAAGAAGGGAGAGCTCTCAATCTCCGACAAGATCGACAAGATCGTCACCAGCAGGGTGCTTGGTCTTCCTATATTCGTTGTTGTCATGTTCTTTATCTATGCAATAGCAATGGGAGGCTGGAGCGTATCGATCGGAACAGCGGCGACAGACTTTACAAACGATGTGATCTTCGGCGAGTGGGTTCCCGGATTCTTTGATGCTATCCTCTCTGCACTTCACATCGAGGAGGGAACAGTTCTCTACGGACTCATTCAGGACGGTATAGTGGCAGGTGTCGGTGCGGTCATCGGTTTCGTGCCTCAGATGCTGGTTCTTTTCCTGCTCCTTGCAATCCTTGAGGACTGCGGATACATGGCAAGGGTTGCCTTCGTCATGGACAGGATCTTCCGTCAGTTCGGACTCTCAGGCAAGGCCTTCATTCCCTGCCTCGTTGCTACAGGCTGCGGTGTTCCCGGTGTTATGGCGAGCCGTACCATTGAGAATGAGCGTGACCGCAAGATGACCCTTATGACTACGACCTTCATGCCCTGCGGAGCAAAGCTCCCCATCATCGGACTTATCGCAGGTGCGGTATTCGGAGGATCACCCTGGATCGCAGCTTCAGCTTACTTTATCGGTATCGCTTCGATCATCATGAGCGGCATCATATTAAAGAAATTCAAGGCATTTGCAGGAATCCCCGCTCCCTTTGTTATGGAGCTTCCCGCTTACCACATTCCTTCAATCACAGGTGTCCTTAGAGCAACCTGGGAGAGAGGCTGGTCATTCATTAAGAGAGCCGGATCAGTTATCGTTATTTCTTCAATTATTATCTGGTTCCTCTCAGCCTTCGGAAATGTAAACGGCCACTTCGGACTTGTTGACAACCTCTTTGAGGATGAGACAATCGTTACAGAAGAGTACGTTCAGCAGCTCGCTGACAGGATGGACGTCCCTGTAGAGGATGTAAACGCCATGGACGCTTCCCTCCTTGCAGGAGTCGGAAACGGTGTATCATTTGTATTTAAGCCCCTTGGCTTTGGCAACTGGAAACCCACTGTAGCAACTGTTACAGGACTTGTTGCAAAGGAAGAGGTTGTAGGAACCTTCGGCGTGCTTTATAATTATGACGACCAGGGCGGAGAGGATGAGCTCGGAGAAGAGGGTGAGCAGATCTGGGACAGAGTCGCAGCTGATTACACACCTATCGCAGCATTCTCATTCATGATATTCAACCTCTTGTGTGCTCCCTGCTTTGCTGCAATCGGTGCCATCAAGAGAGAGATGAACAACGCCAAGTGGACATGGGCTGCAATCGGCTGGATGACCGGATGGGCTTATGTGCTCTCACTCATCGTATACAATGTCGTAGGACTTCTTGTCGGAGAGGTTTCCTTCGGATTTGGAACTATCGTAGGTATAGCACTTCTTGCAGGCCTCATCTATCTCCTTGTCAGAAAGGGCTATGTTCCTGCGAAGGACGAGGGCAGAGAGATGGCTGTCAAGATGACTGCCTGATTATGATACCGGTGCAGAGCACGGAACAATCCGTAGGTATCATTTTGCACTATATTCATTTATTTGATATTTTAAGTGACGAGAAAGGAGCCGATATGGCTGCAATACTTGGAAATGCGGTTGCAATAGCATGTATCTGCATACTGGTTTTCTTCTGCGGACGGAATGTCTACAGGGACTTTAAGGCTGAACTGTCAGGGGCAGGGTGCTCCGGCTGCGGCGGTTCATGCGCCGGCTGCTCTAAGTGCTCCTCATCCAGAGAGCCTTGTAAGCTCAAAAACAGATAAATATTTTTATGCCGAAAGCGGGCTTTGTTACCTTTGGTTTCAGGGCCCGTTTTTTATGCTATGTTTGTTGTGAAGACAAAAATAACAGTGGCATACAATATGTGAACGAAAGTGAGATTAGTCTTGAACACAAGCGTGAGAGATCTTTTATATACGGCAGAAGCGTGTGATGAGGGGAAATCCATCAGACATATCATGGAAAAAGAGCTCTTTATGTCGTCGAGGGAGATAACGAGGTGTAAGCAGTTTGACGACGGAGTCTGCATTAGGAGAGCAAATAGCAGCTTGTCTATACCTGCTTTTGTTGGGAAAAGTGATGCTGATGGGCTTCACCCTGTTTTTGCAGGGAAGAGTGATTCTGACGGATTTTCTCCGGTCATGATAAGAGAGTGCGTCTTCCCTGGCGATGTCATACGGATCAGGATCTATGAGGACGTTGAAAATGAGGGCGACATCGCAGCAAATGACATCCCGCTTGACATCGTCTATGAGGATGAGGATATTCTCGTCGTAAATAAGCCGGGAGATATGGTGGTACACCCATCCTATGCCCACTACACTGACTCCCTGGCAGGAGCGGTAAAGGGGTATTACATAAGGACCTCGCAGAACCACGTTGTGCGCGCGATAGGAAGGCTCGACAGGGAGACCTCGGGGCTTGTCCTCTTTGCCAAGAACAGGTATGTGGCGGCAATCCTCTCAGACCGACAGGGTGAGATGTCAAAGCGCAAGGAATACCTGGCTCTTGCAAGCGGATATTTTGATGTGATGCAGGGAACGATAGATGCGCCAATAGGAGAGACTCCGGGTCAGAGGATGGTAAGGTGTGTGACAGATGACGGGAAAAGAGCAGTGACACATTTTGCTGTTGTTCGGCAGTTTGATGATTTTGCGCTGGTGCGCCTTTTTCTGGAGACGGGGCGCACCCATCAGATAAGGGTTCATATGGCACACACAGGTCATCCTCTTTTGGGCGATGGGCTCTATGGGAAGGAAATCGCAGACAGTCACGGAATTACGAGGGCTGCGCTTCACGCTGCGCACATAGAGTTTACGCATCCGATTCTCAAAAAGAAGATGTCTTTTGATGCGGATCTGCCGCAAGATATGAAGATAATCATATAGTGCTGCCTACAGATGTCCTTTTTTGATGACGTCGTCGCCAAATCTGTTCTTTAGTGTCCCCATCATATCATTTAATTTCTTTTGCCTGTCAGAGCTGATGGGCGTTTTGGTGCTGCCGCGTGGTGCGGCGCTGTTTACAGTGCTATTCTGAGTTACGGAAAGGATTCTTCCGGATTCTTCGGCGCTTTGAAGGGCTGCCGGCTTTTTTGCGGGCACATTCAAAAGCCCTGAATCAAACAGGCTCATCTGCCGGTAGGAGCCGTCGTCAAGCTTTGTGAGCCCCACTCCCACAAGGCGGATCGTCTCGCCCTTTATAAAAAGGCCGTTTTCCCCGAGAAGGAGCTTATCTGCAAGGATCTTTGCATACTTAAAAATATTTGCCTCGTCGCAGATGGAACTCTCCAGCTGCATCTGCGCTGAGTGGCGCTTAAAGCCGCCCGTCTTTACAGATACGGTCACGGTCCTTCCGTAGACATTGTCCTTCATGAGCCTTCGCGACACGCTTTCCGACAGGTGCCGCAGAACAGGGATGATGTCCTTGTCGTAGGAGTCGGCTGTGAGGTCGCTTTTCAGAGTGGTCTCGTTGGAATAGCTCTTGGCATCCTCGTAGGAGCCTGAGACCTCACTGCTACCGTAGCCGTTTGATGCGCGGTAGATGTAGCTCCCCGCGTTGTTCCCAAGATAGGATATCAGCATCTCGGGATCTGAGTGCGCAGCGTCGCCGATGGTCCTGATCCCCAGGTTCTGCAGGCGGGCAGCAGTTGCCTTTCCGCAGCCATAGAGATCTCCTATGGGGAGCGGCCACATCTTTTCCTCTATCTCCTCGGGAAAGAGCGTGTGGATCTTATCGGGCTTTTCAAAGTCGCTTGCCATCTTGGCAAGGAGCTTGTTGCAGGATATCCCGACGTTTACGGTAAAGCCGAGGGTATCCTTCACCTCGTCCTTTATCCTTCTTGCGATATTTATGGGATAGGGATTCTCTGCGTCCTCGAACTCCCTGTATATCTGTCTCATACCCGATAAATCAGCAAAGGCCTCATCGACCGATACCTGCTCAATAAGGGGTGAGTATTTGCATAGAATATCTATGAAGGCGCGGGAGTAGTGCCTGTAGGTCTTAAAGTCAGACTCGACCAGAACGAGCTGCGGGCACTTTTCTAGAGCCTTCACCACAGGCTCGCCGGTGACAATCCCGTACTTTTTGGCGGGGATAGACTTGGCGGTTATTATCCCGTGCCTGCTCTTTACATCGCCGCCGACAGCTGACGGAATTGTCCTCAGGTCAACACTTCCCGGCTCATCACTTAGCTTTTTCAGCGCAGACCAGGACAGGAAGGCCGAGTTGACATCTATGTGGAATATGTACTTGTCGTAGTCATAAACGTGGTTGGTCATACAGCTATTTTATCATGTATCAGCATTAATAAGGAACTGCCACGATAGAATGATCAGGAACTTAAAAATAAATAAAAAACGGTAAAATAATCATAAATTTACGTGTAAAAAAATATTTAAACACAATCATTGAGGTTTCTGTACATATGAGTTGCTTCTTTGTAATAAAGCTTATGCTTTGAATATAGCCTCCGGTATGTAGCCGACCTCTTTCAGTAACTCCAAATCCTTGGTCCGTGTATTACGGAGTTTCCATGTATC
>JAFUYO010000019.1 GCA_017470505.1 Butyrivibrio sp.
GCGCGGACAGTGGGTGGTGCTACTTATCTCCGGCATCGCCTTTTATGTGATGTCACAAAATCCTGCGCTGATACTCTATCCCCTCTCTTCATCACTCATAACCTGGCTCCTTCTAAAGCTCCTTGAAAAGGTGCCGGATGAAGATGTCAGAAAAAGGCGCCTTATTCTTTCAGCAGAGCTTTTATCACTCCTTGGAGTCCTCATTGTACTAAAGTACACGAAACTCACAGGGAAAGGCATCATAACTCCCCTGGGACTTTCTTTTTACACCTTCATCCTCCTGGGGTATTTCATCGAGGTTTACAACGGCCTGTCCAGGGCGCGCAAGAGCTTTTTGGAGACGGCGCTCTTTGGCCTCTATTTCCCTGTCATGATATCGGGACCCATATTTCAGACGCGCGATGCGGGAGAGCAGTTCTTTTCGCATCACAGATTCAGCTACAAAAACGTGACTTACGGCTCTTTGAGGATTCTCTGGGGGTTCTTCAAAGAGCTCGTGATTTCAGAGCGCCTTGCAGTAATCGTAAACACAGTTTTTAATAATGACACTCAGTATCCCGGCGCGTATATCTGGCTCGGGACCATCTGCTTTGCGCTCCAGCTCTACACCAATTTCTCCGGCTGCATGGACATCGTGATCGGCGTCTCGGAGAGCTTTGGGATCATCCTTCCCGAAAACTTCAAGACCCCGTTTTTTGCAAAAAACATAAGCGAGTACTGGAGGCGCTGGCACATATCGCTCGGAGTGTGGATGAGGGAGAACGTCTTTTATCCTCTCCTTAGGAGCAGCGCCATCACATCCCTTGGAAAGGCGCTCCGCGGAAAACTCGGCAAAAAGAAGGGTAAGCAGTACACGACATATGTCGCGATGTTCATCCTCTGGCTCTCCGTCGGCATGTGGCACGGAGGTGAGATGAAGTATGTGATAGGCTCAGGCATTTTGCACTGGGCGTACATCGTCCTCGGCGAGATAACGCTTCCCTTCTTTACATGGCTCTTTGAGGGAAAACTCCATATGAATTTAAAGAGCAGGGGCGCGGATGTATTCCGCGTAGTCAGGACGTTTTTCCTTGTCTGCATCGGAGATTTGTTCTTCAGGGCGGATAATGTACCCCATGCTATCAGGATGCTCTCCGAGGGAGTATCGGTCTTTAACCCGCAGGTCCTTGTAGATGGGAGCGTTCTTAACCTGGGGCTTTCGGGCGTTGACTTTGTTATCCTCTTTGTGTCGCTCTCTGTTCTTGCAGCAGTTTCCACGATACAGTACAGGATGGAGATGGGAACAGCAGGGAGAGCATTTGAGGGGTGCGGGAACGTGAGGGACTATGTCTTTAACAGGCCCCTTCTCATCAGATGGTGCATTATAATTGGACTTTTATTCTACTGCATACTCCTTGCCGAGTACGGCCCGGGGTACAGCGCAGCCGAGTTTATTTACAAGGATTTCTGACGTATGAAGAAAAAGATATTCAGGCCCGTCATCTTCATATTGATTGTGCTTTTTTTGCTGGTGCACTTAACCTATTGCCTTCGGACAAATGGCGACGTCAAGGACAGGTTTGTGGGATTTTACTGGGAAAAAAGAAATACCGTAGACGCGGTGTTTATCGGCTCGAGCCCCATCCCTGCTGCAATCGCGACGCCAAAGATCTACGGGGATCTGGGAGTTACCGTATTTCCGATATCGTCAAACGTCCAGAGGCCCGTTGCGACAAAGTACCTGGTTGAGGAGGCGCTTAAGAGCCAGAGCCCCGACCTCTTTATCTTTGAGATGAGGATGTGGACGGGTGAGGACGACTATATGCTCGGAAATATGGCCCACACCAGGGAGGTCACGGACAACCTTAAATACTCAATAAACAGAGTAAAGTGCATAAACGCCATGGTGTCGGAGGAGAATGGGGAAAGGCGCCTTGACTACTACTTCGATATATTTAAGTACCACTCCAACTGGAAGACTCTTTTCATGTGGTCGCAGCTTAGGACCTTCTTTTACTCGTACCCCGACGAGCTGAAAGGCTTTGACGTTGAGACTGAGGTCGGTCCCTGCGATAAGCCGCAGATCATATCAGCAGATGAAAAAGAGCCGATACCCGGAGGGCAGGAGGAGTGCCTTAATGAGCTCTTAAGCTACCTCGATGAGAAAAACTTAAATGCGCTCTTTGTCGTTACTCCCTTCATGATACCCGAAGATGAGCAGAAAAAGATAAACTATATCGCGGATATCGTAACTGAGAGAGGCTACAATTTCCTTGACATGAACAGGTCCCTCGATGAGATCGGACTTGATTTTAGTGTTGACATAAGAGACTACGGGACGCACACAAATGTCTGCGGCGCAGTCAAGGTGACGGACTTTTTTGAGAAGTACCTGAAGGAAAACTACATAGATACGGGTAAGTGCCTTCTTACGGACCACCGCGGCGATAAGTGTTACTACTCCTGGGACAGAGCCTATGAGAAATACCTTACGGACAGCGAAGAGGGGGAGCGCAAGGTACACGATAATATTGAAAATGGCATTTTCTATGAGCTTGGCACCGGTGAAGGTGAATGATTTTTCGTTACTCGCCCGGCTCGTAGCATTATGGTATAATAAGACGATATATTTTTTTCGATATTTTGGGAGGAGTCATGATAATCATTCAGCTTAAGGGCGGTCTGGGAAACCAGATGTTTCAGTACGCCCTTTACAGGGAACTCTTGCACAGAGGAAAAGAAGTCAAGATAGATGATGAGACCGGATTTGAGAATGACAGGCTCAGAGTCCCGGTCCTTCAGCGCTTTGGAATAGAATACGACAGGGCAAGCCGCGAGGAGATAGTCGCAATAACTGACTCGAAGATGGACATCTTCAGCCGCATCAAAAGAAAGCTCTTTGGCAGGCAGACATCCAGGATAGATGAGACGGAGGGGATGTTTGACCCCGGGATTCTTGAGCTAAATGATGCATATCTCGTTGGATACTGGCAGAGCGAGAAGTATTTTGCGACGCCCGAAGTCATCGCCCAAATACGCGAGGCCTTCGGAAGGCGCCCGCAGGAGATAATGCACGACTCCGTCAGCTGGTCGACTCTCCAGCAGATAGAGTGCAGCGAGTCCGTCAGCATCCACGTCAGGAGGACGGATTACCTGGATCAGGAGCACATCGGGATCCACAATATCTGCACCGAGAACTACTACAAGAACGCCATCAGGATGGTGAGGGAGCAGCACCCTAACGCTGTGTTCTTCATCTTCACCGATGACAAGGAGTGGTGCAGGGAGCACTTCAAGGGGCACAACTTCATCAACGTTGAGCTCCAGGAGGGCGAGAATACCGATATCGCGGACATGATCCTCATGAGCAGGTGCAGGCACCACATCATAGCCAACAGCTCTTTTTCCTGGTGGGCAGCATGGCTGGGCGACACAGGAGACGGGCTCTTGATCGCTCCGGAGAGATGGATCAACAACAGGAAGATGGACGACATCTACACAGACCGCATGATAAAGGTGGAAGTCTGAGTATGAAAACACAAGAGAAGGTCAGCCTTTATTCCAAGATCAACTATATTTTCGACAAAAAGCAAAAAGGGCAGCTCGTTATACTGGCTGTCCTTATACTCATTGGTGGCGTTTTTGAGACGCTGGGAGTCTCAATGATCCTCCCCGTAGTCTCCGTCATCTTAAACCCCGAGTCGCTTCATCGGAATATCGAAAAGTTCCCCGTAGTCAGGGATATCCTGGGCTCTATGGGGCTTCTTGACAACGACAGGGCACTGGCGTGCCTGCTCCTTGTCATAATGATCTTTCTCTTTGTGCTGAAAAACCTTTATCTTCTGTTCCTGGTTTACAGGCAGAACACCTTTATCTCAAGGGCGCGGAATGACATGATCAGCCGCGTCATGAGAGAATTCCTGAACAGACCCTATGAGGACTATCTTGGGGCCGACATCCCAACCGTTTTCAGGATAACAGACTCTGACATACCAAAGACCTTTACTCTGATGTTATCACTTCTTTCGCTTGCGACCGAGGTCGTGGTCTCAGTCTTTTTGGGAATCGTCCTTTTATTTGTAAACTGGCAGATGACTCTTCTCATCGTCGCTGTGCTTCTGATACTGACGCTTATTATCACCAAGGTCTTGAAGCCGCGCCTTAACACAATAGGCCGCCGCAACCAGGAGACGCAGTCGCGGATAGCCAAGTGGAGACTTCAGGCGATCTACGGCCTAAAGGATGTGAAGGTCTTAAACCGCCAGGATTTCTTTATCCGCAACTACTATGAACAGGGCAGGATAGGCGCCGACATCGACAGGGATTACACGGTCCTCAACAATATACCAAGGCTCATGATAGAGACCATCTTCATGGCGGTTGTGCTCTTATACGTCCTCATATACATAGCAGGGGGCGGAAATGCGACTGAACTCTTGCCGCAGCTGACGGCCTTTGCGGTGGCGGCAGTCAGGATCATGCCCTCCGCCAACAGGATAAACACGCACATGGCGACCATTGCCTACAACCAGTTCAGTCTTGACTTTGTCTACGAGAATCTCACAGAGTCCATGAAGACCGACAAGGCGATGCGCGCAGAGAGAGCTGCCATTGCGGGACCGCCCCTCTCCCTGAACGACAAAATTGAGCTCAAGAATATAACCTTCGCCTACCCGGATGCAGACGTCAACATATTTACAAACGCCAATATGACCATCAAAAAGGGCGAGTCAGTGGGACTTATGGGCCCATCAGGTGCCGGCAAGTCAACCATCGTCGATATCATGATGGGGCTTCTGCACGTAAAAAGCGGAGAGATACTGTGCGACGGCAGCAATATCTTCAGCAACTACGAGTCGTGGCTGTCACAGATAGGATATATACCCCAGTCGATTTACCTGGTTGATGAGTCGATCAGGGAGAACATAGCCTTTGGCATCGATGCAGACAGGATAAGCGATGAGAGGATCTGGGAGGTCATGGAGGAGGCGCAGCTCGCCGATTTCGTGAGGACACTTCCGGAGGGGCTTGATACCAAGGTCGGCGACAGAGGAGTGAGGCTCTCTGGCGGTCAGAGGCAGAGGATAGGTATCGCAAGGGCGCTATACCACAACCCCGAGATACTTGTGTTTGACGAGGCGACGAGCGCCCTCGATGGCGACACCGAGGCCGCCCTCATGGAGGCCATCAACAGCTTCCACGGCAAGAAGACCATGGTCATCATCGCCCACAGACTCAACACCATCGAGAAGTGCGATGTGATATACGAGGTCAGGGACGAGACGATAAAAAGAACCACACTGGAGGGCAGAGAGATAGTTCATTATTAACAATAGCGTACCGACAGATTGGACAGATTATGATAGGAACTGAGTTTATAGAAGGATACGGCCTGGGGAATCAGCTGTTTTTTTACATAACGACGAGATGCCTTGCCCTTGAGAAGGGCGTGGACTTCGGCTTTGTCAACCCATCACAGGTGGGGAACGTCTTTCACTCGCACCGCGGGATGTACTTCATGGACATCGACATGGGCAAAGAGATAAAGCGCGATGAGATGAAGAACTTTAACATCTACCACGAGCAGGATGATAGACTCTACATGGGGAACTCCTTGCACGACATGACAAACGGCTGCTACATCAGCGGCGCCGACCCCGGGCTCTTTAAGGTCCCGGACAACACGATCATCTACGGCAATCTCCAGGACCAGTCCTACTTTGAAAAATACAGGGATAAGATAAGACAGTGGCTGCATGTCAAGGAGGAGGCCGAGTCCTACGAGTACACAGCAGACGACCTCTGCATCATTAACTTAAGGGGCGGTGAGTACACAAATCACCCCGAGCTCTACCTCGACAGGCAGTATTTCCTGAACGCAATGCACAACATGAGAGAGATAAATCCGGCCATGAGGTTTATGGTTGTGACGGAGGATGAGGAGTCAGCGAAAAAGGTTCTCCCCGAGCTTGAGATACACCATTTCGACATGGGCAAGGACTATGTGACCATCAAGAACGCGAGGTACTTAATCCTCTCAAACTCATCCTTCGCCCTGATGCCCGTGATGTCCAGCACTGAGCTGAAAAAGGCTATAGCTCCAAAGTACTGGGCACGGCACAATATATCAGACGGCTTCTGGTCATCCGAGCAGAATATATACTCGTTCCTGACCTATCAGGACAGGAGGGGGAAGCTCTTTTCGGCAGATGAGTGCAGGAAAGAGCTAGATGAGTACAAGAGCAGGTCACCACTTTATAAGAGGCGTAACAAACGCCCTGGGAAGGTACTTTTCTTTTTCCAGGTGATAAGGCGCAAGTGCCTCTACGGCATATTCTTTTTGAAGAAAATAGTAAGATCCCTCGAGAGGAGAACAGGTATCATAAAGACCTATGGGAAAAAGTAAACTGAGCCTTCCAAATGTCACTTTGGCGGCCATGACCAGTGTAAATATATATGAGACCATCCGCGCTATGAAGTACAGCATGCGCGGGATAGACTTCGGCGACGTGGTATTTATTACAGACAAAAAGCCCTGGTACCTTCCAAAGGACATCAGGTACAGCCACACGAGCCGTCTCGATAACATCGACAAGTTCAACTACAAGATGACGTATGAGCTTGCAGACCACATTAAGACCGACTTTGCCCTTATCGTCCACGCGGACGGCTTCGTCATCCACCCCGAGAAGTGGCAGGATAACTTCCTTGACTACGACTACATCGGATCTCCCTGGCCGCTTCCCAAGAACGACTACGAGTACAGGGACAGAAAGGGCAATATCTCGAGGGTCGGAAACAGCGTATCCATCAGGTCTAAGCGCCTCATGGAGTACCCGAAAAAAATGGGGGTTAAGTGGGAGAAGGTCTATGACGACTCCTACAACGAGGATATCTTCATCTGCTGCTACCTCAAGAACGAGATGGAGGATGCGGGGATGAAATGGGCGCCTGTTGAGGTTGCAGCGCATTTTGCGCGTGAGCATGACGTCCCTGAGTGCAGAGGGATAGAGCCCTTTGCCTTCCACAAGTGGAGGGGGGCGAACGCATCCTACCCTAAGTTTATGAGCCCCAAAAAGAGATTAAAGAACTGTATAAGGCCCTTTTTATTCTGGCGCTACATTCGCAGTTAATGCACGGCAAATAATGAAAAATGCAGACTATCCTAAGGAATCTGCCACAAGCGGTACCCTTTAGGACAGATCCCGGAAGGAAAGACATGGTATTTGACTGCGTTCCTTTTTTTAATGAAATAGATATACTGCTCCTGAGATTCGGGATCCTTGACCCGTATGTCGACAGGTTTATCATCGAGGAGTCCACGGTGACTTTTTCGGGCGAGCCCAAGGAGCTTGTATTTGAAAAAAACAGGCACCTGTTTGAGAAGTATCTGCCAAAGATAACGCATATCGTTGTCGACGACACGCCGATCGAGGGCGTCGATACGCACTACCGCGACTACTATCAGAAGAACAGGCTGATAAAGGGCCTCGAAGGCGCATCTTCTGATGATGTGGTAATCTTCAGCGATGCGGATGAGATACCAAATCCGAAGGTATTAAAGGACATAATAGATAATTTCGACAGGACCAGGGTCTACCACCTTGCTCAGAGAAACTTCTACGTCTTTGTAAACAACGAGGAAAAGAGCGGGAAGCTCTTGTCGATAACGGGTGAATTCCCGGAAATTGCGCCGGAAAAAAGGCTCTGGCTCGGGACCAAGATATGCAGTATCGACAATATCCCCGCGGAGGGAATAGTGAGGCTCCGCGACCTTGTTCCCGTGGATGATAATAGGAGCGTAAGGGTAGCAGACGGCGGCTGGCACTTTGGCTACATGGGCGGCTACAGGGAAAAAGACCCTCTAAAGCGCATCGGCGTTAAGACCAAGGCAGCCGCGCACCAGAACTACAACGAGAGGGAGATCCTCGCTGAGACCATGGACCACCTTGTCCTTGGAAGGGATATCTTCGGAAGGGACGCCCGCTTTGAGAGAGTTGAGATAGATGACACCTATCCGCAGTATCTTCTGGATCACATAGATGAGTACAGGCATTTTGTCCTTGGCAGGATAACGCCTTTTATGAAGCTATACCACTATCTCAACATGACGCTCGGAAGGTTCTGCCGGAAGGCTTATTATAAGGTATTGCGGCACTGTAAAAAAATAACTTCCTAATCTGACTGTCTAAACGGTCCTGATATATTGCCGGTCAGGGTTCGCAGACGCGCCTGATTACAAAGAGGAATTAGTTCATGCTTTTTTCTGTGATCATCCCCGTGTGCAACGGGGAGAGATACTTAAGAGAATGTATAGATTCCGCCATGAACCAGCAGATAAACGCAGGCGGGATGGACATAGACGCACTCTACGAAGTCATTGCGGTGGACAACGGATCGACCGATTCGACAGGGCAGATCTGTGATGAGTACGCAGAGAGGTTTGGCAATTTCACTGTACTTCACAGAGAGGCCATCGGCCTGTACGCAGCAAGACAGGTGGGGATAAGCGCAGCAAGAGGCGAGTGGATACTTGCCCTCGATGCGGACGACGTCCTCGATAAGCTGATGCTCGATAAGCTCATGAGACACATCACCAAGATGCAAAAGAGCGGGAGGCCTCTCGATATTGTGTGTTTCAACGCATCTGTACTTGGCGGCGCGGGGAAGGCGATGTTTGACCACCCGTTTAAGGAGAAGGTCTATTCGGGTCCCGAGAAAAAGGCGTTTTTTGACGTTCTCTGCGCAGGGGACTCGCTCAATACCATGTGGACTAAGTGCATCAGGAGGAAGATTGCCTATCTTGGGAGAGAGGACCTGTACCTGAATTTTGGTGAGGACCAGTACCAGACAGCTCAGTACCTTGACATGGCAGCAGGAGTTTCATATCTGCCGGGGAGTCTGTATTTTTACAGGCGAAATGAAAACAGTATAACCGCGAAATTCAGTGAGGCTTACCTCCCAAACCAGAAGATTGTCTGGAAGAAGTTTGATGAGCTTGTGGCAAAATGGAATGAGGAACCTGAGGTTCTAAATCGCATTTTGGAGAGAAAGGCCCTCACCTGCACGATAGCAGTGACTAAGGTCATTTACTCAGGGCTTTCTTTTTCCGATAAGAAAAAACATCTGTCCGGGATTACGAAAGATGACTTCTACAGGGCAAATTACTTAAATGCCCTGCCTTCGTGGGCGCCGGAAGAGAGCGTCTATGTCCATGCGCTTCAGGTTGGAAAACGGGGAGATATAAGGCTCCTCATACAGGCTGCGAAGTCTGGGGTAAAAGCAGCTGTTAAGAGATTATTGCATAAATGATCATAGTTCAGAATGATACACACAGGTTGTCCCGTGTATAGCACTTCCTTCGGTATCATAGATTCAGGAAACAGTGACACTGATAGTTTTAGACAACAGACCGGTTTACAGTATGAGTTATCCCAAGCTACTTAACAGAAAAAAAACAGCGGAGCTTTTGTTCTATGCTGCGCTCACGATAGAGCTGGTTTTGATGATAGTGGAAAAGAGCGAGATTTCTTTTCCCTATGAGAGCTACGTGTTCAGGGTGACGTTCCTGTTGACACTCCTTTGTGTGCTCATCACAGAGCACGACAAAAAGCAGTGGCTTGTCATAGGAATCGCACTTGTCTTTACGGGCATCTGCTACTATCTCTCCGGCAAGAACGACCTCCTCAGGTTTTCTGTATTTATGCTCGCAGCAAAGGACATTGACTTAAAGAAGGCCATCCGGTACTCGTTCTATGTCTCGCTTTCGGGATTTTTGCTGATTGCGCTTTTGTCCGTCTGCGGCATTATGGGAGACATATATCTGATAACGGACTACGGCAGGCAGATTGCCGATGAAAAGAGATATGTATTCGGGTTCGGACATCCCAATACGCTCTTTTCAAGTGTCTATGCACTTGTCCTCATGTGGCTGTTCCTCTACGGCAGCAGGGCGAAGGCCTGGCAGTACACGGTACTCTTCGTGCTCTCATCCATAGTCTCGATCCTGACGCGCACAAGGACAGGGATAGCGGTACTTGCGCTCACTCTCATCCTGGCAGTTGTCCTAAGGATCTTTCCAAAGCTAAAGGATGTAAAAGCACTGTACATACTTGAGACTATTGTATCTCCCGTGATGTGCGTTTTGTCGGCCGTTGTCGCAGCCAAGTGCTCCCAGATGGTGTACCTCAATGAGAGCTTTTTGGGACACAAGGTCCCGGCAATATTCTGGCGCATAGACGGTGTGCTCAATTACCGCATCAGCAGCCTCTACTACGGCGCATCGGGACACGGCGGAATCCTCTCGAGCTGGAGATTATTTGCGCATCCCGGGAGCGATGAGTACTTTGATATGGGGTGGGTCAGGCTCTTTTACTGGTACGGCATCATCCCGACCATGGTCATCGTGGTACTTCTTTTTATGGTGATCAACGTGTGCCTTAAAAAGAGAGACATCTGGACGATGCTGATATTTTTCTCATTATCGGTCTACACGCTTGTGGAGGCGACCTTTGTCTCGCGCTACATAGGCAGAAATTTCTTTTTGCTGATAATGGGTGTATACCTGTGGCATTACCTGAAAAAAGGGGAAGATCTGAATGCAGGAAAAGCTTAGAAGGAACTGCTTTTATCCGGTGGTCCTTATAAATTTCATATTTGTCACTGTCTATGAGTTTCTGACTCCGATGATGACAGACGACATCATCTACAGCGATGTTGTCAGAGATGCCGGCAGTTTTTGGGGGCTCTTTGTGCAGGAGTACGAGCACTACATGAATCATATAGGCAGGAGCGTCGCCCACATCCTTTTGCGGATTTTTTTGTATATCGGAAACAAGGGCGTATTTAACGTCGCCGCGGGCGCGGTATTTGCCGCACTGTCACTACTTATCTACGCAAATGTCAGGAGCCGGAAAAAGTACGATGTGAGAGTATATCTCCTCATCCTGATGATGCTCTGGATGTTTGAGCCGACGATCTCAAACAGCGTTTTGTGGATGACGGGTGCCTGCAACTATCTGTTCACGGCGGGGATCATTTTCGCCTTTATAACACTGTTTAAGGGCGCTTATGACAAGGGAGAAGAAAAGTCAAATCTCTTTGCGGCGGGTATGTTCTTCCTTGGAATCTTATCCGGCTGGTGCAATGAGAACTCATCGGGCGGCGTGATATTCATGATACTCCTGCTCATGTGCCTTAAGTGGCTAAAGACCGGGGATTTCTCAGGAACAAGGCTGTGGATGGTCACGGGACTTTTGGGAAATATCATCGGCTTTGTGATAATGCTCGCATCCCCCGGGAATTTCTCGAGGGCTGAGGGAGCGGAGGAGGCACACACAGGGCTCCTTGCGATAATGGCGCGGTTTTTGAAGATTACTCTTAATATCAAGGAGAATTACCTGCTGCTCCTGCTTGTACTTGTGGTAATCCTGATTGCAATCTGCTACAGGTCAGGCGGAGGCAGGAAATTTGTTGTGGCCTCTGAAAATATATTTATCTTTGCGGCGATGTTCCTGGCAACTGACTATGCGCTTATCGCGGTGCCCGATTCTCAGCTTCGCACCTACTACTGCGCGAGCCTCTTTCTCATGACTGCAATTGCCGAGGGATTCGGATGGATACTGAACAGGGGCTTTAGTGAGGATATCGTGCAGATCATAGGAACGTCCCTTGCCGTTGTCCTGTCGATAATCTTCGTTTTCACCTATATCGATGAGGGGGCGAATCTCGCGAGGATAAAGAGGGAGTTTGATGAGAGGGATGAGTACCTCTCAGAGATGGCAAAGAGCGGCGAGACGGACGTTGAAGCTCCAATGCTGCGGCCACTGTGGGAGAGCAGATATTCGATGGCCTACGAATCCGACATCTCCGAGGATCCGATGAACTGGATAAACCTCTCCTACGCAGTGCATAACGGACTTGACTGCGTGGTCGGAGTTGAGAGAGATGGCTGGACAGGGTACTGAAAGAAAACCGGATTTTCCTTATTAGTCTTTCTGGCGCAGTAATCGGAAAATCAGGCAAGTGAAATTGTAAGTATTTCTGTCATTACCAGACCATGCAGATGAAAACGCACATGAGATCAGGAAATATGTGAGATAGGGCAAGGAGTTTGTTGGACAGATATGGAGGGGAAAAACGAGATTCTTTTCAGTATAGTAATTCCTGTATATCAGGCGAAAGATACGCTTAGAAGGTGCGTCGAATCCTGCCTTGAGCAGAGAGATGTCGCTGATGGCGAGCTTGAAGTCATACTTGTAGATGACGGCTCGACTGACGGCTCCTCAGATATCTGCGATGAAATCGCCCTTGAGGACGCAGACAGGCGTGCCACTGCAAAAGACTGTGAGGACGCAGACAGGCTTACCGCTGTAGCGGGCAATGAGGACTCTGACAGGCGTACTGCTGCAACAGGCTGTAAAGACACAGATAGGCATACCGCTGCAACAGACTGTGAAGACGAAGACAGTTTTGCCTCAACGAGATGTGCTGCTGATGGAGGCGACAGAAAGCGTGGCCGCGTAAAAGTTATCCATACAGAAAACTTCGGAGTGTCTCACGCGAGAAACACCGGGATAGATGCGGCAAAGGGAAGGTTTCTTTTCTTTGTTGACTCTGATGACGAGGTATCCCCCGGCTTTATAGATGGCCTTTTTAAATACGCAGACGATGCGACCGTGCTGGTTGATGGGAGCGGCAAATATACATCTCCTCAGAAGATAAGCGGATTTCAGTATATTGAGAATTCGGTCTTAAACGAGAACACCCATGTCTGGGGGAAGATGTTTGACAGAAAGACCATAACAGATGAGAATATCAGGTTTGATGAGAGCCTGACGATAGGTGAGGATCTGATCTTCCTGATCGACGTATCCCTCTGTCAGGGAAGACAGCACACGATAAGGTGCTGCAGTGAGAGCGGCTATGTTTACAGCGACAACGCACTGGGCGCCATGAAGAGCTCTTTTAAAGAGAGCTATTTGGATGAGCTTGCCTGCTGGAAAATGGCAGAGGAGCGGCTATTGCCCTGCATGAGAGAGATTTCAGCCTACGCCTTTGTAAACGTCGCCGCGAGCCAGATAAAGACAGCGCTCCTGGTACTTGGTAAGATAGCGCTGCTAGGTGATGGCAGCGCAGATGAGGCACTGATATCGAGGGCTCTGACGCAGTGCAGGCAGCAGATAGACCGTGCGCTCAGGGTGAAGGGATGCTTTGCTTCGCTCTCCCCCGGCTATCAGATAAAAGTTATACTGTTTAAGATAAATCCGGTGCTGTACCTCAAAATGTACCGGAGACATAAGGAACTGTAGCGAAATTGTGGGGGTGTGTCTATGGATGTCGATCTTAACAGACCAATAATTCTGTATATGCATGCAGGATCCGGCAATCACGGGTGTGAGGCGATAGCGGATTCTTCCATACGAATGATAAAGGGCATACGTGAGGACAACGATGTCGATACGAAGCTGCCTGTAATCCTCGCGACAAACTCTGCCGCTGAGGACAGGAGGTATGCCCTGGGGAATCTCGAGAAGCTCGGTCTCTGCACCATAGCTGAGGAGAGGCACATGGACAGGGACTTCGCTGCCCATGTCTTCTACTATGCCTACAGAAAGCTCACGGGCGACAGGGAATCCTTTTTGAGATACCGCTTTCAGGACGTCTTCAGGACGTACGAAGCAAAGTGCAAAAAAAGCGGCTACAGCCCTTACGAGAGAGGAGTGGCGGGTCACAGACCTCTTGCAATATCCATCGGAGGCGACAACTACTGCTACCCTGAGATGGTGCCGGATCTCATCCTCGCCCACAGTATGTTCAGAAGAAAGGGCTTTGCAACGGTACTCTGGGGGTGCTCGATTGAGCCAAAGTCTCTCTCTGATAAGGCTCTTTTAGATGACCTTAATGCCTACGACATGATCTACGCAAGAGAGCCCATAACCTACAAAGCTCTGTTAGAGGCAGGGATAGACCACCGCAAGGTGGAATTTCGGCGCGACCCGGCATTCGGTCTTGGGATTCAGGCAGCTGGCTACCCGAAGGGCTTTATCCCCGGAAGGACGGTCGGGATCAACTTAAGCCCGATGGTACTCGAGAGAGCCAAAAACCCGGATCTTGTAAAGAAAAGCTACACAAATTTCATCAGATATATTCTGGATAACTCTGACAATTCAATCGCATTGGTGCCGCACGTTGTATGGCCCTCAAGCGATGACAGAAAACCGCTCTCTGACCTTTACAATGAGTTTAAGGACACGGGGCGGGTACTCTTCATAGAGGATGCGTCCGCAAGGGTTCTCAAGTGGTACATCTCCTGCTGCAGCTTTTTTGTCGGGGCGAGGACGCACAGCACCATAGCAGCTTACAGCGCGGGTATCCCGACGCTTGTAATCGGCTACTCCGTAAAGAGCAGGGGGATTGCCACCGACCTCTTCGGGACGAGCGAGAACTACGTTCTGCCCGTGCAGGATATGGAGGATCCGCAGGCAATCATAAACGGATATGAGTGGATAATGGAACACAAATAAGAAGGTCTGTCCAGGGCTGAAAACTAAGGGATAAATGGCATCAGGATGTCTCCCGTAAATGGGTCCTTCCTCATTGTCGAATTACCATAATGTGTACCCTTTAGTACCAATAGATTGGGGGGAATCATATGCTTATAGTTCAGATTGCAGGCGGTCTGGGGAACCAAATGCAGCAATATGCGATATATACTAAGCTTAAAGAGCTCGGAAAAGATGTGAAGCTGGATCTTTCGTGGTTTGCTCCCGATATTCAGAAGAACATGCTCGCGCCGAGAGAATTTGAGCTGAAGACTTTTGAAAATGTCACCTTTGAGGAGTGCACGCCTGATGAGAGGGATTACTTTTTAAAGAGATCTCTTTTGCAGAAGGCTGCGGGGAAGGTGCTTAGTAAGATCGGGGTGTGGGATTCTGACAACCCAAGGGTCTTTTCCGAGAGCAGGATGTACCACCCGGAAATCTTTGACCTTGATGATAAGTACATCACGGGATATTTTGCCTGTCAGAAGTATTATGCCGATATTATGGAAACTCTCAGGGAGAAGTTCTCTTTTCCGAGGCACCCCGATGAAGATATTCATATGAGGAACATGGCACTTGCACAGAAGATGGAGAGCGGGACGTCGGTGAGTGTCCACATCAGGAGGGGCGACTATCTCGACCCGCCGAACTTCGCGATCCTTGGCAATATAGCCACGGAAGAATACTACGAGAGCGCCATGAACTTCTTTTTGGCAAAAGACATAAATACGCATTTTTATATTTTTACAAGCGATCACGAGTACGCCAGGGAGAAGTTTTCGGATGAGAAGAGGTACACGATAGTCGACTGGAATACAGGCAGAAACTCAGTCCAGGATCTCTTTCTCATGAGCAGGTGCAGGGGCAATATCTGCGCAAATTCCACCTTCAGCTTCTGGGGGGCGAGGCTGAACAGCAGGAGCGACCGCACACTCATCCGCACCTACAAGATGAGGAACAACCAGAGCGTAGACCCTGACAGCATGCATGACTACTGGAGAGGGTGGATACTGATGGACGAGAAGGGAAGCATTATCTGAGAATATGAGCAGGGTAAAGTCTGCAACAAGGAATATCGCCTTCGGGTATGTGGGACAGGTCGCAACAGCGCTTATGTCGTTTGTTCTGCGGACTGTCTTTATCATGCACTTAAATGAGCAGCTCCTTGGAGTGAACAGCCTTTACACCAACATCCTCTCCATCCTCAACATGGCGGAGCTAGGCATCGGGACCGCCCTCAACTTCTCGCTCTACGGCCCGGTTGCAAGGAACGAGAAGGAAAAGATAAAGTCCTACATGCAGCTGTATAAAAAGGCCTACTACTACATAGCGTTGGTAGTAGCCATACTTGGACTTGCGCTGTCGCCCTTCCTTAAGTACCTCACCAAAAACCCCGGAAATATAACCACCAGGGATCTCACCCTCTACTATTTCATATTTCTTTTCAATACGGTCAGCAGCTATTTTGTCGCGTACAAGTACTCACTCGTAAATGCCGAGCAAAAGAACTACATCCAGACCAACATCAACACGATAACAAAGATAATAACCGTCCTCATTCAGATCGTAATGATCGTCGTCTTTGAGAATTTCTATCTCTTCCTGTTATCAGATGCGGCGGTTCAGCTGATACAGAAGATATTTGTATCAAGGTTCCTCGACAGGATGTACCCCTACCTTAGGGAGAAGAATGTGGAGAAACTCTCGAAAGCAGAGAGCGATGCGGTCTGGAAGAAGACAAAGGCTCTTGTCTTTCACAAGATAGGTGACGTCGCAAGGCTTCAGACCGATGCCCTCATCATCTCCTCATTTATCGAGGTCGCGATGGCGGGCTTTGTAGACAATTACAACCTCGTCATAAACTCGGTTGCTAACTTTGTGAACATCATCTTTAATTCGGTCATATCAAGCTTTGGGAACCTGATCGCCACGGAGTCCAGGGAAAAGCAGTACTCCATGTTCAAAGTCTACAGGTTTTTTGCCTCGTGGATCTACGGCTATTCCTGCGTGGGATTCATGGTTCTGTTAACGCCCCTGATCGTCCTGTTGTGGGGCGATAAGTGGGCGCTTCCGACAGCCGCGGTGTACTGCATTCTGACGGACTACTACTTCAAGGGCGACAGGATTGTCCTGAGTAATTACAAGACGGCAGCCGGCGTCTTTGAGCCCGACAAGTACCTGGCACTCATCCAGGGAGCCGTGAACCTCGTGGTGTCGATTGCTCTCGTGCAAACGCCCCTTGGCCTTACGGGCGTCTATATCGGAACGATTGTATCGGGACTTATCGCCAACATAACAAAGCCTGTCATCATCTATGGGGCCTGCTTTGACAGAAAAGCCACCGGCTACTTTGTCGATACACTCAAGTACCTTGGCAGCATGCTCGCCGTCCTCTTTGTGAGCCTTATGATAAGCCGCGTTGTGCTTGTGCGCCTTACTTTTTTCACCTTCATCCTGATGGCGCTCATCATCACGGTCATCTTCAACGGAGTTTACCTGCTGCTCTTTGGGCGCACAGAGGAATTCAAGTACCTCTTTGGCAAGGTCAGGGAGAAGGTAACTCGCAGGGGATGATAAAGTGGAGCTTTTTGCCGCGTTTTCCGGGCTGCGATTATGATCTCTTTTCACTATTCACGGGTCTGAAAAAATTTTTGACCCTTTTGCCGCGTTTTCCGGGCAGTGATCATGATTGTTTTTCACTATTTACAAGGTTGAAAAATTTTTGACCCCTGAAACGGTATTTTGAGGGTCAAAAAAATAATGGAATGCTCTTATAGTGAAAAATGAGTTATAAGTGGCTGTGTGTTTCGAGGAAAAGGGTTAAAAGTATAAACATATTCAGAGGAAAAAATGAATGCCTGGCAATAAAAAAGAATTTGAATGCTATGAAAATCTCGTAAAAGAGAGCATACGAGAACTTAATGATATCATGAATGTGTCGTTCAAGGAGCAGGTGAAGGACACTATAAAGAGCGCGATGGGAAGATCTGTAAGGTCTAAGGACCCCATGTTCTGGCACGCCGGAATGCTGATGCTGGGGCTTTCCGAGGCACGGAAAAATGCAGGCTTTGATCTTAAAAACAAGATCGATGCAGCGATCCTGGATCATCTGCGGCTATGGAGAGGAAAGTACGGCGGCAGGATTGATTATGTCGATGATGCGCTTGCGGGTGCGGCGCTTTTAAAGATTTATGAGCAGTGCATGAAAGAGAGCGCATCCCATGAGGAAGACACGCAAGATAGAAATATAGTTGAGCCCTCTGAGAAAGACACGCAAGAGAAAAATAAAGTCGGGTCCTATGTAGAAGGCGCGGGAGAACATAACAAAAGTCATGCTATTGCAAATGAAAATCACGGAAGGACAAACTCACCACGAATCCCGGAACTTGCAGATGAGTGCAAAAACGCCGCGGACAGGATATACAAGTATCTGCTACAAGCGCCGAGGGATGTCGCAGGGACGATTGTCTATAATTACGGGCGCAGCGCCAACGTCTTTGCCGACGGAGTCGGGCAGTGCAGCATGTTCCTCTCGATGTACGGTAAGTGCTTTGGAGATAAAAAAGCTCTGGAGCTTGCAAAAGTGCAGCTCATCAATTTCAGAAAGTACGGTATGGACTTTAGGAGCGGTCTTCCCTACCACGGGTATGAGCTTATTACAAATGCCATAGCAGGATCCTCAAATACTGTTAAGATAAAGCACTGCGTTTCTGATGAACAATCAAAAGATAGTACAGAGTCGTACTCTGGTGATACGCCTTCAAAAGATGAGAAGAAAGCTCTTTCCGCAGATGATGCCGGACAGGCTGGTGTAATAAAAAAGGGAGTCCTCTCTTGGGGAAGGGCAGCAGGGTGGCTCATAATGGGGCTATCTGAGTATGTTGATGCTGCAAACAAGCTGCAGTATACAGATCCTGAAAATCTCACAGAGTGGTACGGAGAGCTTACAAAAACTCTCTTATCCTATCAGCGCCCGGGTGGCGGCTTTAGCTGGCAGGTGCAGGCAGTGGACGGCCCGCTCGATACCTCGGCGACAGGGATGATCATGTACGGCATCCTGAGAGGGGCAGATGAGCTGGATGCGTCAGCTGCCACCCTGTATGACAGCATCGACTCCTCCGGAAGAGTTCAGAGCGCCCTCAGTTCCTGTGACGACTTCGGCGTCCACTACCAGACCTACGGCCATTTCCCCTGGGGCCAAGGCGCAGCTCTGGCGGCGCTCTCAGCGATGCTACTAAAGGATACAGAATAAATTTATGAAAAAAAACCGGCCGAAAGGCCGGTTTTGTGATGCGCTTTTATCTGACAGCTGCCCAGGTGAGACCGTACATCTGCTCCATGAGCTTCCTGAGTTCATCCTTCATGCGGTTGCAGGCAGATGCCTCGTCCACAAAGTTAAGTATGCCTATCCTGTCCTTCTTGTCCTGGAACCAGACAGCCCATCCACTGTCTGTCCTGTCTATGCAGATCCTGTTCTTGTGCGATCCGCCAATCTTATATAGTTTACTCGGTACCAGATGTTCCTCAAAATACTTTTTAAGCTCTCTTGTATTCATAAAAACCTCCCCTCCGGGTCTCCCCGGCATATGTAATGGCATCCATGATCAATGCGGTTTCAAAACTTATCACATGTAGTTTTAATTACTACATAAAGTATACCATCACACTATTTTGTATGCAAGCATGAAGAACTAAATAAATTACAGTGAAAGAACTACGAATCGATTACACAATAAGATAAGCACCCGCTCACGCGAGTGCTTATCTTATTGTGTAAAAGAATTGGATGGGCGGCGTATCCATCATATCAGGTTCCCCAAGGGGAGCGCAGGGTGCCTTTCCTGCTTGTCAATTGCTTTACTCCCATAAAGTAGCATTTTTTTTAATCACAGTCAAGGCCTATTTGCTGGTTCTATTAACTTTTTTCAGTCTTCCTGATTTTACATAGGACTCGATCTTTCCCATCTTCACATCAAACACTGTGGCAACATAATACTGATGATTTTTATCATCTACCTTGATACTGATGAAGATATTATCTTTGTAAATTTTGACCAATTCTATTTTTCCGTCATAATACCCTGCATAATCCGGGGAGTCGATTATTTCAGGAAGATAATCAATGTACTTTGCAGCGGTAAAGTGTTTCCTATTGATCAAGTGAGTAAGCAGACCTTTAGAACGATATATTGTGAAAGGTTGAAAATCTGTGCCGAGCAGTGAGTTCAAGTCTGTATTGAAGGTTGCTATTTTAATCAGTTTATCGCTCAAGTAGTATCTCCTTTATCAAAACAATAGTGGGGCGGCTCCCTATAGATGGATTAAACTTTATAATTGCAGCCAGCTTTATGCTAATTTATGATACCACAAACGGTCATGAAGACAAGATTTTTTGAGTTGCTGTAATTGAAATTAAGTATAAGAAATTCAAGCCGTGGCCATGGAAAAAACTCAAATTTTTCCATGGCCTCAACATTTTGTCTCTGCAAAATAAACGAAATACCGATAATTTTTCAAGAGCCTGTCTGGACCCGAAATCTGAATTTATAAATTTTTCACCAAAATCACGCAAAACTGCAAAGCCAGTATCTATGCGGCTTTACAAGCATAACAAGTGGTATTGTTTATAAAACTTTTATGTTTTTTTTTTTTTTTTTCTTAATGGATTTTTGGTTTACCGTTAACGATAATAGTACTGTGACCCATAAGGGTCAAACTATTTGACTTTCACAACACCAAATAGTACCGGAACAGTTTTGGGGTGACTTTGTGGTTCCATTGTATGAAACGCATGAGAAGCGCGAAGTTACCTCCGGACAGTTCCAAACACCAAATGGCGCAGCGTCGGAGGCCGGTCGCCATTTGAACACCACAAACATTCAATTCGCTTCCTTTTTTGCGTGTGTGAGGGGCGGGAATGTCTGAAAACTACATGTTTGAAAGGAGAGTTATATGAGAAAGAAGCTGTTTGGAAAGCTGTTAAGCGTTGCCTTATCAGCGACAATGGCGGTTACATCAGCAGTCCCTGCATATGCAGCAGACTCTCTCACCCTGACTGACACAGATCAGGAAGAAGAGCTGATTGAAGAAGAAAC